>NZ_AZVV01000005.1:0-452894 GCF_000514395.1 Pseudomonas sp. URMO17WK12:I12 | reverse complement strand
GAAACCTCACACCGCAACCGAGCATTGCGCCTCAGGCTGGTGGACATAGGTTTTATGTGGCAGCTGTTCAGGCAACAGCTGCGCCGAGAGACAACGTGAGGTGTCGGTTCGATTGGCCGTGTCAGTTCGATTGAGGTGTCAGTTCACTCTGACTTGTGTTTGAACTCTGGTGGGAAGTTGGAACGGTGACCGCGTCGACGGGCAGCGGCAGCGGCAGCGGCAGCGGCAGCGGCAGCGGCAGCGGCAGCGGCAGCGGCAGCGGCAGCGGCAGCGGCAGCGGCAGCGGCAGCGGCAGCGGCAACCTAGACACTGTCCACTAAAAAATGATGGACACTATTTTTGCTAATTCTGGATGTTGTCAGGACTAGGTGCCGGCCGCGCGTTTACGATCGTCCCGCTACTTCAGAAGCGTCTTCAGCAACTGATCAAACGTCTGAGGTGCAGCCTTCCAGACGTTCACGGGTGTACGAAAAGCGGAACACCAGGAGACGAGGCAATCTGAAGATGCGTCAAGCAGAGCTTGAGAAAACAGTTCAATTCCGACGGATTGGAACACTGAGGTAGCTTCAACGGTTTGCGACACGGCATTAATCCGGGCAAATAGTTTCGCCGCGCTCATTGATCATACGTCCAACCTCCCGCGTTGACGGTACCCGATGAGAGGGATTGATGGAATTCGCTTCAGCGTTTGCGAGATTCTCTATCACTGTCAATAGAACGTGTCGTGCTGTTTCGACGTCTTGCTCCTTAAGCCCGGCCACACTCACCTCGTTGACTTCTAGCGCCAGAGGAATCAAAACATCCTTCAGCCGGCGTCCTTCCTCGGTGAGGAAAACGTGAACATTTTTTTTATTTTCCGGCCTCTGCTGTCGGGCTACGTAACCCAGTTTTTCCATCGCCTTCACCGCTGCGAAGGTCGTAGGCTCCATCAGTCCAGCCTGAGTGCTGAGCTGTTTTTGAGTCAACCCGTCTGTCTCCCAGAGGATTCGCAAGAATGCCCAATGACCAAAGGATACGCCGTGTTCAGTTAATCGCATCTGCAGCGCTCTGATCAGCGCGCGCGTTGCATCCTTGACCAAGTGAGCGAGACGATCATCAGGCACGACATCGTGCCAATGCCTGAGTATTTCCTGGGTTTCAGGTTGTTTGGGGGCCAAAGGCTTTGGTGCAGTCATATCAAGGTCCGTTCTCATCACTCGCGTAAGCGGAGTAAGCATAACGCGTTGTCGAAACACATGCGTCAGCTCATAAAATAATTAGATATCGTTCCTTTTTCATTGCGCGCAGAAAAAAATCTCCATATTATCTTAGAGACCTAATAAAAAAGCGCGCCAGGCCCCCCAGGCTTCGGCTGCGCTACACAAAGTCCGAGGCGTGCACAATGACAACAACAATGACAGATGCCGTGCCCCATCTTCTCCAGCGCAACCATGAGCGCATCGAGAAGATCTATAGAAAAGTCACGTTACGCTTGATGACTTTCATTTTCGTGGCCTGGGTTCTCAATTATCTGGATCGCGTGAACATCAGCTTCGCGCAGGTTTACCTGAAGCACGATTTAGGTATGAGCGATGCTGCCTACGGACTCGGCGTAAGCTTGTTTTTCATTGGCTACATCGCATTGGAAATACCCAGCACGCTTTACCTGCAAAAGATTGGTGCCCGGTTGACGATCACCCGGATCATGGTGCTGTGGGGCTTGATCTCAGCGTCCATGGCGTTCATGACAACGCCCACTCAGTTCTACATTGCCCGTGCCCTGTTGGGCGCTGCCGAAGCTGGCTTCTGGCCTGGAATCATTCTTTATCTGACCTATTGGTATCCAGGTGCCAGGCGCGCTCGCATCACCTCGCGCTTCTTGCTGGCCATCGCCGCGGCGGGAATCATCGGCGGCCCCCTGTCCGGTTGGATACTTACGCATTTCGTCGACGTCATGGGAATGAAAAACTGGCAGTGGATGTTCCTCCTGGAAGGTCTTCCTGCTGCTGTAATGGGTGTGATGGCCTACTTCTATCTGGTAGATAAACCCGAGCAGGCAAAGTGGCTCGACGACGAGGAAAAATCCATTATTCTCGACGCGTTGGCCGCTGACCGTGCAGGCAAGAAACCCGTTACCGACAAGCGTCATGCTGTGCTGGCAGCGCTCAAGGATCCGCGCGTATACGTCCTTGCTGCTGGTTGGGCCACCGTGCCGCTATGTGGCACGATCCTCAATTACTGGACGCCTACCATCATCCGGAACACAGGCATCCAGGATGTGCTGCAAGTCGGATTGCTTTCCACCGTGCCATACATCGTGGGCGCGATCGCCATGATCCTCATTGCGCGCAGCTCCGACATTCGTCTGGAGCGACGCAAGCACTTCTTTTTCAGTATCGCCTTCGGTGCCTTGGGCGCCTGCCTGCTGCCTCACGTTGTGGGCTCGGCCATTATTTCAATTACTTGCCTGGCAATGATTGCGGTGTCGTACTTTGGTGCCGCAGCGATCATCTGGTCGATTCCTCCCGCTTATCTTAATGATGAGTCCGCCGCAGGGGGTATTTCGGCAATCAGTTCTCTTGGTCAAATCGGAGCGTTCTGTGCGCCTATCGGACTGGGCTGGATCAACACAGTCACCGGCAGCCTCGCTATCGGACTAACCGTAATCGGGGCACTGGTCCTGGCGGGTGGTCTGGCGGTTCTGATTGCGGTGCCAGCTAACGCCTTGAGCGAAAAGCCACTTACCGACGAATAGGATCAAGCGGTCTGATTGGCCGAATCACGCCCAAAAAATGTTAGATATCTATGCAAGTCTCGGTTCGCGGGCGTGTTCAGCCCGCGACTGGATGTAATGAGGAAACAGCGATGAGTAGTTCCGAACAGCTCGATGATGGGTTCACTGGCCTCAAGGTGACCGCCAAAACCGAAATTGCCCAAGGCATTTTCCGCTTCGAATTGGCCCACCCGCAGGGGTTGCTTCTGCCAGCGTTTACGGCCGGTGCGCACCTCAGGGTAAAGGTGCCCAACGGAAGCATCCGCAATTACTCATTGAGCAACGACCCGCAAGATCGTGAGCGTTATGTCATTGCGGTTAAGCGTGACGCCAACGGACGAGGCGGTTCGGTGAGCATGGCCGATGATATCGAGGCAGGCGACTTGCTACCGGTGGCAACACCGCAAAATGAGTTCGAACTTACCGAGAATGCCCGACAGTTCATCTTCGTCGCCGGAGGCATCGGTATTACCCCGATCCTGTCGATGATGCGTCACCTGAAGGCCAGCACCGACATCCCCTTCAAACTTTACTACTGCACCCGTAACCCGGAATTCACAGCCTTCAGGGATGAGCTGCTGGGGGCCGAATTTGTTAACACGGTAGTCATTCACCACGACTTCGGCAATCCCGCAGACGCTTACGATTTCTGGCCTGTTTTCGACAAACCGAGCAGCGGTACACATGTGTACTGCTGTGGCCCCCGCCCATTGATGGACAGCGTGCTGGACATGACGGGGCACTGGCCACCCGGCTCCATACATTTTGAAAGCTTCGGCGTCGACCAGAGTCGCTTCGCCGAAAACCGACCTTTTTCGGTGACCCTTGGCCGGAGCGGAATCGACCTCGAAATTCCCGCCGACCGCTCGATTCTGGAAGTTCTGCGCGACAACGGTATCCGGGCACCAAGTTCTTGTGAGAGTGGCACCTGCGGCTCTTGCCGTACCCGTCTGATTGAAGGTGACGTCGAGCATCGCGACATGGTGCTGCGTGAGGACGAACAGCACGATCAGATCATGATTTGCGTTTCCCGAGCCAGAAATGACGTGCTGGTACTCGACCTCTAGGCGAGTCCTTTTTTACAAACGATTAGTTGAACGCTGGAGATATTAAATGTTGACCCCAGAAGAGAACCTGTTGCTCTGCCGCGTCGAAGGCGACGCACCGATGGGCCAGATGATGCGCCGTCACTGGACGCCAGTATGTTTGATCGAAGAAGTCAGCGAGCCTGACGGCACGCCTGTCAGGGCCCGTCTGTTCGGTGAGGACTTGGTCGTGTTTCGCGACACCGATGGTCGCGTGGGTGTCATGGACGAGTATTGCCCGCATCGCCGCGTGTCGCTGATCTACGGCCGCAATGAAAACTCGGGATTGCGCTGCCTGTATCACGGCTGGAAGATGGATGTGGACGGTAATGTGGTGGAAATGGTTTCCGAACCTGCCGCCAGCAACATGTGCCAGAAGGTCAAGCACACGGCCTACAAAACCCGCGAATGGGGCGGTTTCGTCTGGGCCTACATGGGGCCACAGGACGCAATTCCCGAATTCGTGCCACCGGCCTGGGCACCTCATGAGCATGTTCGAGTGAGCATCGCTAAGACAATCATTCCCTGCAACTGGGCGCAGATCCTGGAAGGCGCCATCGACTCGGCACACAGCTCAAGCCTGCACTCATCCGACTTCGTTCCAGCCCGGGTCGGGGGGGCAGAAGCAACCTCGAAAAACTGGCTAAGACCGTCCACGGACAAAGCGCCGCGCATGCAAGTTGACCGCACCAGCTATGGCTTCCGTTATGCCGCTCTGCGCCGTCCTATTCAGAATGCGGCCACAAACGAGTATGTGCGCTCTACCGTGTTCGTAGCCCCCGCAACCGCGTTGATTCCACCGAATAACTTGTACAACGTGGCGAATATCAACGTCCCCATCGACGACACCCACACGGCCTTCTATTTCATGGCCTGGGGAAATCCAGATCACACCCCGGAAACCGAAACCTGGCGCAAGTTTCTCGGTCAGCAGCCCGGCATCGATCTGGATAACAACTACCGTCCTCTGCGTAACCACGAGAACCGATTCTGGCAAGATCGTGAAGCTATGAAAAACGGTAATTTTACGGGCATCAAAGGCTTCCCCAATCAAGATATTGCCATGTGGGTGACTATGGGGCCCATCGCCAACCGCTCCGATGAACGCTTGGGCGCCAGTGACGTCGCGGTAGTGGAGTTCCGCCGAGTGATGCTTGATGCACTTGCGGCATTCCAAGCAGGTGATACGGCTATCGGTACAGGCGAGAAAGCGATCCCTTCCAGCATCTGTTCGTTCCAAGCGATCGTGCCCAAGGACATCGACTGGCGTGAATATAAAAGTCATTACGTATGGGCCGGCGGCAATGCCGATATGGTTGCCGAGCCCGATTATGAGGTCCGTGTGTGATGGCCAGCCACGCAGAATCTTCGCGCCGGCTGCGCCTAGGCATAGTCGGTCTAGGTCGAGCATTCACGCTCATGCTGCCAACCTTCCTAGCCGACCGTCGCGTTCAATTGGTGGGCGCCTGTGATCCACGTACACAAGCCCGCGAGCAATTCGAAAGGGATTTCGATGCTCCTGCCTACGAGACCATCGAAGCTTTGGCTGCTGACAGTAACGTCGACGCCTTGTACATCGCTAGCCCGCATCAGTTTCACGCTGAGCACACCCGTATAGCCGCCGCTCATCGCAAGCACGTGCTGGTCGAAAAACCCATGGCGCTGTCTCTGGACGAATGCGATCGGATGATCGCCGATTGCGCCGATGCTGGCGTGAAGCTAATCGTTGGGCATTGCCACAGCTTCGATACCCCCTACCTGCGTACCCGGGAGCTGATCGGCAGCGGCAAGTTTGGCGCAGTCAAGATGATTCAAGCGCTGAACTACACCGACTACCTGCAGCGTCCTCGCCGCGCGGAAGAGCTCTCCACCGCTGAAGGCGGCGGAGCAGTATTCAGCCAGGCTGCGCATCAAGTAGACGTGGTCCGTTTGCTAGCTGGCAGCCGTGCTACCCGTGTCCGCGCGGCAGTGGGTAACTGGGACCCCGCCCGGCCAACTGAAGGCGCCTACACAGCCACTCTATGGTTCGAGAATGGGGCATTCGCCTCCATTACCTACAACGGCTACGGACACTTCGACTCCGACGAGTGGATGGAGTGGATTGGGGAAATGGGCAAGCCCAAAAGCCCTGAAGCTTACGGCGACGCCCGTCGGTTGTTGCAGCAGGTGCAATCGGCAGATGAGGAGGCGCGGCTCAAAGCTGAGGGCACTTATGGCGGCACACGCTACGTCAGCCCCTCTCCAGCCGACGCCGCGACGGCCTTTCAGCATTTCGGCCCGATTATTGTGTCGTGCGTAGGTGGCGATCTTAAGCCTATGGCGGATGCCGTCATGATCTACGGGCCGAATAGTCGTGATCGACTGATGCTTGAGCGGCCAGCGGTGCCGCGGTCCGAAGTCATAGACGAGCTGTATCTGGCTCTGTTTTACGGGATCACTCCGCTACATGACGGCGAATGGGCTCGCGACACATTAGAGATCTGTCTCGCCATGCTGCGATCCAACGAAGAACAACGCGACGTCACACTGGGTGTGAATGCTGCAGTTACTCAATCTTGCGAGAACCAATTATGAACAAATTGAACCTATCCATCGCTGTGGGCAATTATGATCGCATTCGGCCATTGGTGGACGGCGAAGTACAGATCGATGGTGTCGACCCAATCTTTATGCTGCAAGATCCCGAAGAGATCTTCTTTCGCGCATTTCGCCACGCTGACTACGACATCTGTGAGTTATCTTTGAGCAGTTACAGCGTTAAAACCGCAGCTGGCACCAGTCCTTATATTGCTGTCCCTGTCTTCCCATCCCGCGCGTTTCGTCACACATCGATCTACATCCGCAATGATCGCGGAATTGAGTCCGCAGCAGACCTCAAGGGCAAACGTATCGGTGTGCCGGAGTACCAGTTGACGGCGAACGTATGGGTTCGGCTATTCCTGGAAGAAGACCATGGTTTGAAAGCGTCGGACGTCACTTGGGTTCGTGGTGGGTATGAAGAAACCGGGCGTCTGGAGAAAATTGTTCTGAAGCTACCGGCGGATGTAATCGTTGAGAACGCACCGGTGACTGAAACGCTTTCTGGCATGCTCGCCTCCGGTGAACTGGATGCTGTGATCGGTCCACGTGCACCTTCCTGTTTCACTCAAGGTCATCCTAAGGTCAGCTATCTTTATCGTGATCCTCAAGGAGCGGCCTCGGACTGGTATCGCCGCACTCAGCTATTCCCGATCATGCACTTGCTGGGAATCCGGCGCACGCTGGCCGAGCAGCACCCATGGCTACCCGGGGCCATAGCCAAAGCATTCGAGAAGTCTAAGTCCGTAGCGCTGCACAAATTGAGCGATACCTCCGCTACCAAGGTAACGCTACCGTTTATTGAGGATCAGTTAAGAGCGGCCCGTCAGTTGCTCGGTGAGGACTTCTGGTCCTATGGTTTCGAAGCAAACCGTCATGTACTCAGCCGCTTTCTGGAACGACACCACGCAGAAGGACTGTCGTCGCGCTTACTTCAGCCCGAGGAGCTGTTCCATCCAGCTTCGTTGGAGAGTTTCAAGATTTAACGGAAGTCGTAGCGAAGGTTTAGTGTACTGAGCAAGGTAATAAATTTTGTGGCTGCCCCTATCGTGCAGGTAGATGGCGGTCACGACTTTTTTATATCTGCCACCCAGCGCCAGCCGCTCAACCAAGTCAATCGCTTTTTCCGCTCCTTCCCTTTCAAGAAATGGAAGCATTGCAGCAAATCAAGATGAATGCTTGTAAAACACGAGAGGCAAGCCTGGATGAATCCATTTATGCAGCGGAGCACCGCGTGAAGGTACTCCCATCATTACCCTGACATTATCTTAAGCAGACTTGACGGGGACGTATTCTTTTTCGTACCAAACTCGCAATAATCCAACCGTCGATTGAGTTAATGGATTAGTTGTGTACTGCGTCCGCCAGCAGTTTGACGGATACCAAAAACAGGCTGAGCTGCACAATGCGGTAAAACCAAATATCGGAAATCTTCCGCGTAAGGTAAGCGCCAGCGACCGTACCTATCAGAGCAAATGGGATCAGTACCATTGCATCCAACAGCGTTTCATGGGAGTACGGACGCAGGTTCTGGTAAGGAACAATCTTTGCTGCGTTGATAACCGCAAAAACAATAGTGGCGGTTCCGGCAAACTCGGCCTTGGCTAGTTTTTGCGGCAGCGTGAACATCTGAAACGGTGGCCCGCCAGAATGGGAAATGAAACTGGTGAAACCCGCCAGCGTGCCCCAGAACCAGCCCTTGGCACGGTCTGCAGGCTGCGGTGCCCCATCGGTTTGCTTGCGCAGCCACACATTCAGACAAAAGGCTACGCCCATGGCGCCGATCAGGAAGGTGACGACCCGGTCCGACACGAAGGATGCCGTCAGCCAACCTGCAAACACACCGACGATACCTGCGGGGATCAGCAATCGCAGATTAGCCTTGCTAAAGTCACGCCGATACAGGTAAACCCCCACCCAATCGGAAATCACAAAGATCGGCAACAGCAATGCCGCCGCCTTGACCGGCGACATCACCAGTGACAGCAGTGGCACGGCTAACATGCTGATACTAGGCAAGCCCCCCTTTGACAAACCCACCAGGAAGGCTGCAAGTACGGTTAGAAAAAAGTAGGTGTCCAAGTTCAAGGTTTAGGCGCCGTGATAGCGAGCATCAATACCAGAATTCTTTCCGGTCCCTGGCAATGCCACATGATTAATCTTGTCATTTCATCCCCAGTGGAGACTCGCTGAAATTCCGAACTTGAGCACAGAATCTACCGTGGCCATTCGTCTTAGAACCGCAAGCCTCGCCAAATTCCTGCTTTCAACACGTTAAAGGGAGTCCATCGGGCCTTGCATTACGCTGAGGCCCCCTGAAAGCCAGAACTCAGGTAGATGCCTTGGCCACCCGCACGTCGACCACAGCCTGTTCTCGAAGCCGTTCGTACTCCTGCTCAGGAACAGGAACCGCGTCGGGATTGCCCAGGTCGTTCAAGGGGATTCGGGAGGTTTCTCTGGCGGTCCAGGCTGCGATTGCCGCGACAACCGTCACGCCCAGGGTGATCGCCCCGATTGTCATCGGAATGTTGACCGAACCTGGCGGAGCAACAGCGACGAATAGCGCCGGAAGCATGGCTGTGGCGGCAGTGCCGAGGTTCTGGGAGATGGCCATGCCCGAGACACGGGTGCGAGTCGGGAACATTTCCGGGTAGAAACTCGGGAAAACCGCGTTGTAACCTTGATAAAGGACTCCCCACATCAACAGTGACGTCACGATCGCTAACGAGATGCTATGAATGCTGATGGCATAGAGATATACGAACGACAGCAATCCTGGAGCGAGTGCACCGATGATGATCAGCGGCCTACGGCCGAACTTGTCTGACAGGTTGCCGGCTAGCGGGGTGACGAGCACGGCGACAATATTGCCCATGACCGGGATCCACAAGTAAACCTCCTTCTCGAATCCGATGCCATAGCCGGGCTGGACCGCGTAAGCCGCTCCGAAAATCATTGTTACCACTGGAATGACGTTCATCAGAGAACAGCACATCACTCGCAGCATGTCCTTCCAGCTGTCTGTAACAACTTGGATAACCGGCGCCTTAAAAGCCGCACCGCGTGCGCCCTCTTCAGCGAATGCAAGTGATTCGTCGACCTCGCGGCGGATGATGTAACCCGCGATGATGACAATGAAGCTGAGCAGGAAGGGGATGCGCCAACCCCAGGCGTTGAACGCCTCAGTGGGCATGTAGTAAGCGAGCGGCAGGAAGACAGCTGCAGCAAAAATCTGTCCCGCTTGTACACCCTGCATTGTGAAGCTGGCGTAGAAACCCCGTCGACCAAAAGGCGCGTGTTCGAGAATCATTGAAGTGGCCCCCGATACCTCTCCAGCCACAGCGAAGCCCTGTATCAGTCGTAGCAAGACGAGAAGCACAGGGGCAAGCAGGCCGACCTGTTCGTAAGTCGGCAATAGCCCGACGCCCATCGTCGAAAAGCCCATGAGAAACATACACAGGACCAACACCTGCTTACGCCCATGCGTGTCACCCCAATGCCCGAGGAAGAAAGCACCGATCGGACGAGCGATGTAACCCACACCATAGGTCGCCAATGACGCGATGAGGACGAGCTTGGGATCCTTATTGGGAAAAAAGATTTGGGGAAAGATCAGCGATGCCGCTGTGGCGTAAATGAAGAAGTCGTAAAATTCCAGCGCCGATCCAATCCAGCCGCTGGCAGCAGCCTTCTTAATCTGTTGTTTCGCGCGGTGTGCGCGGTCCGAGGCGTCTGCCATTATAGTCTCCAGTATTTTTATTTTGAGAGTTGGCTGGTCGAGTTCTAGCGGGTGAAGCCAGTGGTATTCGCTGTCTTCGTGTTACTCACCCAAGGTCTTACATTTATTAAAATTTCCATGAATCGCAGACGACAGCGGTCGCATCGAGCGTTATCCCGGCAGGAACAAAGCTGGTGGATATTGGCGCCGCGCAAAAAACGATTAAGTTGCGCGCGCTTTGCACCAAACGCGGATCCCGCTATTGGGCAGCATGGGCTTTCGCCAGGATCTCGAGCGTAGCGGCCCGAAGCATGCGCGCGCGTGCCACCGGTGCCAGCAGATCGGGCAACCCGTGAAGTGGTACTTCGATGGAGATAACTGTCTCGGGTGGAAGGGCTCGAATCATCGGAATAAGGTCGAGACCGCCCTTTCCAGGAGGGAGCCGAGCACTCCGCGCTTGGAACAGCAATTCCTCCTCAGAAATCGGCGCCTTTGAAGGTGCATCGCAGATCTGGAAATACGCCCACATGTTCTTTGGTAGCCGCGCGAGATCCTCTGGCGTGCCGCCTGAGCGGGCAAGGTGAATCGCGTCCACCACGACCCCGCCAGTCCCCGCAGCCTCAACTACGCGACACGCGGACGGCAGGTTCTTGATGCCTCTCCAAGGCATGAACTCTAAGCCCATGTGCAACCCGTAACGTTCTCCAATAGCGCTAAGCTCGCCGAAGCGCCGAGCAATCGCAGCCTCGTCGTCGCTATCCCCTGCTACAAGCACATGCTTGGCTCCAAGCATCTCAGCAGCTGCAAGCAACGGCTCCAGTTCGGCAAGCCTGGTGTCTGGCGTAAGTCGAACCAGCTCAACGTCATGTACACAGACCCCTCGATCGCGCATTCGCGCCAGGGTGTCGCGCATCATCTGTGTATTACCAATCATGGGGTGCTGGCGCTCTCCCGTAGAAGCAGGCGCGAGCCTCATGCTGACCTGGGAAAATCCGGCGTCAGCCGCAGCGTCAACCAACTCGGGCGGTGTCAGTTCGATCAACGTCAAATGCGCGAGGCAAAGTGTGTGCAACGTGCTGTTGTTCATGGATTTGAACTCCCTGTGGTGCACTCAATAAACGTCTGCAGGTGTCGCAGAATAGGAAAGCGAATAGAGGTCGCTCTTTTGAGCCGGCTGTGCGCCCAGGCTTACGAGCGAAGGTTCGGAAAGCTCGAAACTATTTAGAGCCTGCACCGCATCCGTGTCGTATCCGCAGACAACCAACGCCCAATCCGCAACCTGATCTGCCGTACCACGGATCTTTTGTTCCGTTGTCTGAGCGATCAAAGGCGTCTCGTGCTTCAGTAGATGAGCACCTGTAATTCCAGGACGAACAGATAGCTCATCGATGAGTGCCTTTAGAGACTGTCGGAGCTCGGCCTCACGTCCGCGCTTCGGGGCGAAACGGATAGTCAGCGCGTTGCGCGCCACAGCACCGCCACGCGACTCAAGGACATGCGATTGACTGCGCACCATATTTCTGTGGTGCGGCATCAACTTGATCGACCAAGGAGTGGGTGCATTCAATCGTTCAAGGTACGAGGGCGACGACAGGACGTCGAAGTTCTCCAATTCGTACATCACGAAAATGCCTTCCCCACCGTTCACACGGGTCCACCTCGAACTGCGGTGGAATCCAGGAATGCCAAGCCGCTCGGGGAAATGCTCATGGGAGTGCCAATGCTCGAAGTCTTCTCGCATATCGGGAGCCATGTTCCACCACATGGCGAGGGCTGCGTTTCCAAGAAGAGACATCGTCGACCTCAGTTCATGCCGCGTATGTGTGCCATCGCGCTGAGCAATCCGGTCGCCTCGACCTCTGCTACCAAGGAGCTACGCAGTGTGTTGATTTTGTACATTCAAAGTCGTCCTCATCGTCGTTCACCCAGAACGGTCCGGGCTGGTGAAATCGGACAATACACAAAACTTGAATACCTTTCAAAATTATTCTAATATTCAAATTTTGAATTAGCGGATATTTTATGAGCGGAGCACTGGAAAAATCACTGGATATCCTCGAGTACCTCACCGACTACCCGGACGGGGTCGCCCTGGCTCAGATCTCAACTGACCTGAACCAGCTTCGCAGCGGCTGCCACAGGACGCTGCATGAATTGATTCGTTACGGCTATGTGCGCCAAATGCCGCAACGCGGCGACTATGCGCTCACCACAAAAATGGCATCGATGGGTCTCAGCTTTTTGAGCAAGTCGGGCGTTCTGGACATTGCCCAACCGGTAATCGATCGCCTGGCTCAAACGACCGCCGAACTTGTTCGGCTGGGCATCGTCGACGAGGATCGCCTGACACTGGTGGCAAAGGCGCAGGGCGCGAAATCCGGCCTGCTGTATGACCCGGACATGGGCATAGATTTGAAGTTGTCCTGCAGTGCGGCAGGCCAAGCCTGGCTCATGACGCTACCCGAGGATGTAGCCATCGAGTACGTGACACGACAGGGGATTGGCAAGCCAAAAGACTTCGGACCGAACGCGCCGATATCCATCAAGGCCTTGCTGACGGAGTTGGATGAGCATCGCGGGCGCGGATACAGCATCATCCAGGACGCCTATGCCCTGGGCATGAGCTCCATGGCCGCACCCATCAAGCGCGCTAACGAGCCCACAACAGGCGTAGTCGTGATCGCGGGCCCCTCCTCCCGCCTTACGCTGGAGCGTATGCAGCAGTTTGGACCAGCACTATTGGCGGCCGCGGACGAACTAGCGGTGGCAGGAAATTCTTCGGCGCTCTTGAAATCTGCAAACGTGGGTACTTGGGGCAACGTGGTCAGTAAACGCGACACTAAGAGGTAATGTCATCCCGCTGGGGCAAACAGTAGCTGATGCTCACAGTGAGAAAGCCCGGACACGTATCCAAGATTTTTTCTTGGGCGCATCCAGGCTTCGGTGTTACGTTCGCATCAGATGACATCTCTTGGACTCTTCAGAGATGGTCGATGCGCGTGGATAAAGTTCAGATCGAGCCAGCCGGTGGTACGGCAGGAAAGTCTTTCTCGGGATCGAACACGTTATTGAAAAAATTCGTCAGGGAGTACATGGCCACCAACGCGATGATCTCCATGACATTCGCATCTGTGTAGCCAGCGTCGCGGACGGCTTTCAGATCAGCATCACTGATCTTGCCGCGAGTCTCGATGACCTTGTGCGCGAACTGAAGGGCAGCGTGGCGCTTTGGGTCAGTGGCCTGGCCCTTGCGAGCGAGAATGACTTCTTCAGCCGGGAGCTTGGCCATGTGCTCGGCCGTAAAGCTGTGAACCGTCAGGCAGTAGTTGCAGCCATTCGCTTCAGAGACGGCGAGGCCGATGCTGTCACGCGTCTTTACGTCGAGCGCTTTGCTCATGGAGCCGAGCAGGGCCGCCCATGCGTTGAACGCGATTGGGCTCTGCGCGAAGGTAGCCATCATATTGGGAGTGAACCCGATGTTCTTGGTGAACGCATCGAGAGTCGGTTTCGAATCAGCCGGCACGTGTTCCGGCGTTAGAACTGCACTTCTAGACATAGTAGTCTCCGTAACTTACTGGTTTTACTGAAAATTAAACGAGATCCAACACTTCAGCCAACGGCCGACGCGGCTTTTGTGCCCAGTTTCCTGGGCGCTCTGCGCCTATGGACAACAACATGACCGGCACTTCGTTTTCAGCCAGTCCGAACTCGCGAACCACCTCTTCGGCATCGAAACCGATCATCGGCGTCGAACCCAGACCTAGCGAACGGGCGGCATAAATGATCGCCGACGCACCGAAGGTGGCTGTGCGTACTGCCTCGTCGCGCTGGCGCTGCGGGTGCTCTAAATACAAACCGCGCGCAGGGACCTCCCAATCCGACACCATCGCCGCAGGCATGACGCCCGCTTCAACCAACGGTGCCAGGCGATCCGGTATTACGCTGGAATCGGCTAATTGGCCGCAGATGATGAAAGTAACGGCGGCTTCAGTGATCGGCGGCTGACTCCAGGCGATCGGACTCAACCGAGCTTTGGCTTCAGGTGTGCGTACCGCAATAAAGCGCCAGTTCTGTAGGTGGAAGGATGTTGGCGCGCTGGTGCCGATTCGCACCAACTCGCGGATTTGTTCATCACTCAAGGTGGCAGCAGGATCGTAATATTTAGCGGCGCTACGGCTGAGGATGGATTCGATAACGGCGTTAGACATGATGACTCCCATATGAAGGTTTTGGTGCGCAATACATCTATGTGCTGCGGGGCGAAATCTGGACGAGAAATGCCCTAGTCGCCTGGCAAAGCGGCTTTCTCGAAGAGCTGAAAGTCGATGTTGGTAGCGTTAATACTGGTGAACGTTTTTGTGAGCAGAGTGAGCGCGATAGTTATCGGATCTCATCCACTGGGTGTCGGTGTAAACCAGGCCAACCGAAACTGGATCGAGATAGCTGAACGTGACGTCCGCGTTCGCGACACCACCATGAATGACCTTCCTGACCTGTACGCAGATATCAGTGACTGCGCTGCGGGAGAACTCTATGGCGGGAAAAGCAATTCGGCTCATGGCGTGACTCTTTCACCAAGTGGTTAGGAGTCACTACTTTAGGCCGACCACTTGTTTCTTTCGAGACTAGAACAACTCAATAAAATGCTCAAAAGGATCAACTGAAGATAATTTATCTTCCAAGCCGAAGCATGGCAGGACACAACTCAGATCGGGATATATAAAGTGCCGGTATGGCCGTGCTCTTCGTTCGCGAAGGAACGGCTGCACCTCGCTGATGGGTCTAGGCTTATTCAGGTGACGCACGAAAAACGAAACGTATTATTCGCCCTCACGCGCCAGACGGCGCCATTGTCCGGCCGTCATCCCCATGGTTTCGGCAAATACACGCCGGAAAGCCGCTACGGATCGATAACCGACTGTCTCGGCCACCGCCTCGGAGGTCATCGATGGTTTCTTCAGTTCGTTGGCGGCCAAGCTCATCCGAATATCGGTGAGCAGTTCGATGGCGGAGCGTCCAAGCTTGTCCTGAAAATGTCGCATGAAGGTTGCCCGTGACATGCTGCACAAGTCCGCCAGATCCGGCAGGTTCCAGGCACGCGCCGGATCGGAGAACATAGCTGAAATGGCAGGGGCCAATCGTGGATGACCTGCAAGCGCCAACAACCCTGCAGGAGCTAGCTCAGACTCACTCGCCGTACGTAATACCAGCGTGAACAGAGCCGAGGAAAGCGCATTGAGCATGGCGTTTCCGCCTGGTTTGTCTCCGCTAGATTCCATACGCATCAGCCCGATAAGGCTGGCGAGGTGAATCGAAGCGGACCCAACGCCCTCTTCGCAGGGATCGTCAACAGCGCGCACCGTTAAATTTTTGGGTAGGTAATTGTGAATCAGCCGTCCATGGGGGGGCTCGATGAAAAATCGTCCGCACAACATATCCAAGTGCTCGTCACCGCCATCATTCTCACTGAGCGTCCACCCCCCAAGACCTTGGTGATTGCAGGTGGGTTTCGGCTCATGTCCGCTGCCATCGTGCAACATGTGCGCCGACCCATGCGGCAACAGCACGATATCGCCAGCTCCCAGATCCCTTGTCGTCCCAGTCTCTGGATCCTCTATAACAGCCCGCCCTTTGAGCACGATGTGGTAGGGAATTTCATGAGCCGCGGACTGAACCCTGTCTACACGCCAAGGTGCCCCGTAGGCGCAACGGACCTCCAACTGGCCAGTGATGGTGATCATTTTTAGGAGATGGCTGAGCCAGTCGATTTGGGGCATAGGAACTCGATAACTGAAAGCGTTTTAGCATCTTATCGCGGTTACACATTACTGCACTGGTCAGCTTCGCCAGAAGCAAGGAAGAAAAGGCGACTGGTGCGCGCCGCGAACAGGTGGGAAAAGTTGCCACGTTTTCCAACGCCAAATATCAGGCCAGGGCTATCGAGTTGTTTGACGACCAAGCAGCTCAAGGTCCCCATCCGGAAACAATCGATCAATGAGGCGGCCTTACGCCTCGTTGATCAACTGATCCCAGGTAACAAGAGACTCCTTTTCCAGGCTTTGTACCGAAGCCCAATGGCTCGCCGCCAATCAGACACCGTTCAAGCATGAGATGGCTAAAAAGCCATTGTTCGAGACGATCTGCACCAAATATTGCACGTTTGGAGCACATCGATTTCCACTTAAAGGTAACAATCTCCACACCCCCAACGTGCTAACCCCGTTGGATTTTAAAACGACATACGGACAGTCAGAAACAAGCACCCCCCGGGCTGACGTCATGCCAAATCCGTTACCTACTATTTGGAATTCAATCTCATGAAAACTCTGACTGCTGCAAATTACAAAGTAGACGGCAATACCCAAAAACGTTCATTGGGTGTAACCACAATGAACCTAGGAATTTTTGGCGTTTATGTCGCTCTTGCCGTGATCTACTTCTGGTTCGGGGGTATGAAATTTACCCACTATGAAGCGCAAGGTTTGGTTCCATTGGTTGGGAACAGCCCACTGCTCGGCTGGGTATATGAGATTTTCAGTGTCGACACCTTTTCCGGCTTGTTGGGCATTCTTGAGGTGTCCATCGGGGCACTGATACTGGGTCGCTTCGTTTCTCCGAAGCTTTCTATCCTCGGAGGTGCTCTATCTGCCGGTTTGTTTGTCACGACTGTAAGCTTTATGTTTTCAACTCCGGGCGTGTTCGAACCTGGACTTGGATTTCCAGCCATCACTATTGCTCCAGGTCAATTTCTGCTCAAAGACATCGGTTTGTTAGCCGCCTCGATTTTCGTGGCAGGGCATTCGCTAGTTGAGCTTGAATCCCGTTCTAATTGATTGATGACCACTTCAATGGCCTGAGTGCGAATCGTACTCAGGCCATTGTTTGTGCAGGTTCATAGACCGACGCTACATCTCAGAAAAAAAAGATCTGTAACCCCGACCCTCATTTACCGTTAGCACTTTTAGTCCATTCACGGGGACTGACTCCTGTTTTTCTGCGAAATGCTCGTGACAGAGCTGACGGGCTGTCATACCCCACATCTGTAGCAATCAAATTGATCGCTCGACCTTCTCGTAATAGCTTCTGAGCCAGACTCACACGCCAGCTCAATAAATATTCTGCGGGTGTTTGCCCTACGATGGTTCGGAAATGCGCAGCGTAGGCAGAGCGTGACATGTTAGATTCTTCAGCCATCTCCGCGATTGACCAAGGGTGGTGAGGCGCGTCATGGACGCTTACCAAAGAATGTGCAAGTCGAGGATCTGCTAATCCAGCCATCAACCCAGTTTGCAACTGATTCTGATCAAGCAGGTGCCGGAACAGCAATATAATCAGCAACTCGAACAGCCGATTGATCACGGCTTCCTTACCGCACTGTCCTTCTGCTGCCTCTTCGAACATCCATGTAAGTGTCGTAGCCAACAATGGTAATTCGTTCAAAGGCAAAACAAGCATATCTGGCAGCGAGGCTGACAGCGGGTTATCAATTCCACCTTCAAAATCCATGGAAGCGCAGAGAAGCTGAGCACCATCGGATTCATCAGCAAACAAGCGATGCCGACGCGGACGAGGCAAGAATATCAAGCTGGGTTGGGTAAGAACCGTATCCCGCTTGTCAACGCCTTGCACTGTCACCGTACCCGCCTTCAGCAGGTGGATATGACCATGCTGATCAACACCACCATAATCCTGAACCCCACAAAGTTTGTCGTTGTAGAAAAGGTTCGCGCGAACGCCAAATCGAGACATCAACGTAGACAGACGATCCAAAATCAATTCCTCAATAGATGAAATCTTGCTTCACAATTTTCATCTATTTCAAAACACCATTGTTAATTGTCTGTAGCACAATTTCCCTGCTGCCCTGTCAACTCGTTTGCTGGAGCAAAAGAAGTATCCAGGCAAACGTGCACTGCGCCAAGGCCCAAAAAAGGCAATCTGGAAATTGTGCTGATGGCCGATGGCGTGCCGGTAGCGGATGTCTACAAAGTACTGACGACTCCGGATCGCCTGAACGCGCATTTTCCAAGCTGGATCAAATCAAGGATCAGTTGCTGTTCTGGAAATCCGGTGGCACTCCCATGCGGCTGCTAGCGCAGCCGCTATGACCACCTCTTACAATAGTCGAGTGACCAATGCGATCAATCAAGATCATAATCTTTTTGACCTGGTTTGTTCACACCCAGCTGTTTTTTTAAATAAGTTGATGGGTAGACGTCGTCTTGAAAACTGAAACCCCGCCCGCAAATCAGAAAATGCTCAACGGGTACTCAATGATGAGCCGAACCTCATCTAACTTTCCTCCTCGGTCAGAACTGCGATATGAAGCGTTGCGCACGCGGAAGCTGAGGTTTTTGGCGCTGCCCTCCTGTACCACGTATTTGACATCGATATCACGTTCCCACGCATGTCCATCATCGGTAGTTGCAGTATCGAATCCGTATCCCTTGACGTATCGGGTCATGAACGTCAAACCGGGGACACCGTAAGGCGCGAGGTTCAGGTCATAACGTGCCTGCCAGGATTTTTCGTCCTGGTAGTTGAAGTCAGAGTATTGCACGGAGTTGCTGACAAAGACCGTGCTCAAGCCATCAATGCCGTAGGTGTAATCGCCACGGCCTGAAACCTCCTGATGGCTGATCATGAAGCGATGCGCGCCAAAAGTGTATGCAGCTGCCAAACTCCAGATTCGGTTATCCAGCTCCCCTGCCCGCTCTTCGCCCACACTATCGGTGTCGTAAATATTGAAATCAAAGTTAAGGGCCTGCGTTTTGCTAAATGGCAAATTGAAGTTGATGTTGCTGTAGTATTTCCGCCAGTAATCATCGACCTTTTGATAGAACAAGCTGCCGGTTAGCTGGTCGTTGAATTTGTACACGCCACCCGCGTAATCCAGGCTGGTCAGCCTGGCGCTGTCGGGTTTACTATCATTACGATTATTTAGCCCAGTGAAATGCCCCGTTGAAAAGGTCAGGTCTTTTATTTCATTACTGGTGACCGACAAGCCCGTGGCAGATTCGGGCAATAACCTTGCATCCGAGGTCGACAGAATCGGTAGCGACATCAACTGGTTACCGTACTTCAACACACTATTTGAAAACTGAACTTTGAGAGCACCGCCGAGTTTGGAGTAGCTGTCTTTCGCACCGTCGCTATCACGCTCCAATAGCCCGGTACCACCGCCTGTACGGCCATCACCGGTATCCAGTTTTATGCCCAGCTGCCCCAACACGTCGAGGCCGAAGCCCAACGTCCCTTGAGTAAAACCTGACTGGAAGTTGCCAATAAAACCTTGACCCCACTCTTCACCGTAATTCTGTGGGGCGTTGGACTGTCGGAAGTCACGGTTCATATACATATTACGGATATTGATTGTAGCTTTTGATCCTTCAACAAAACCGGTCGCTTCCGATTGCTGGCTCGCCATGACGGGCTGTATTGCTCCCATCGTTGCTATCAACACCACTGTATTTATTTTTTTTACGCGCATGATACGCTCCGTTAAAAGTCAGTGTTTGGCTTAAAGGGGGCAGAAGTACTTATTATTGTGATACGCGCAGCATAGTGCTACTCGGCCACAGCTATTCATTGTTTTTATGGCTGCTTAGGTGCATGACTTGCTCGCAAACTTAAATAATGCAGAAATGCCAGCGAACATCTGGACCTCGCATCTAAATTAATAAAGCGTTAACAAGACACACTTTCTTTTTAACGCACACATCACACAAACGCCAATCAATAGACATGCACTGTCCATTACCATTAGTAATAGGCGGTGTGTCTGGCGCCACCAGACGCTCCATACAACACTGAAAAGCCAAAAAAAATCCCACCTGAGACGATGGGATGATTAAGCCGTTGCAAACAATGATCGAGGCACGTTTATTCAAATATACCCTTAGCTGCCTCACGCAAGCACCTTATGAAATTCTTGCACGCGGGATTAACTTCTTTGTCAGCGCGTATCGAAAATCCGACCTGGCCAAAGTTTGCAGTAGTCGTCATTTCCAGTATATTCAATAATCCGGCCTTAACAAACTGCAATGCTGCAGCGCGGGGCATCAACGCAATCATCTCGGTTTCCAGCAACAAACCGATATTGGTCAACGTCGAAAGGGAATTGACATGATGGGGCGGCAACCCTAAGCCGGCGTCTCGGAAAAACTTTTCGACAGCGTTGTAAGACGGCGATTCTTGCAACGGAAAGATCCATTCTTCCGTCATCAGTTCCTCGACGTTCAGGCCTTTTCGATCGATCAGTGCATGCCCCTTGCCAACCACAGCACAAAATGACTCATCGAATAACACTTCGTGCTTGAGCGGAAAAGCATGGGTCAGCGGAAGTTCCTGCTCCGGAAGCCGCCCCACAACGATATCCAGATCCCCCGTCGCCAAGGCCGGAAACATTTGTGCTGTGGTTCCTTCGCGAACGGTGATCAAAACACCGGGAGTGGCCTTGCGCAATTTCACAATGGTTCGAGGTAAAAGTTTGGCCGACGCCGAAATAAGCGTACCGACAATAACGTGGCCGGCCTCTCCGGTACGGAAAGCGTTGACCTCTTCCGTCATGTAGCGGGTTTCGGCAATCAATGACTTGACGCGACGCCCCAACATGACACCGAATTCGGTAGGCGTGACGCCTCTATTGGAACGTTCAAACAAGGGTCCGCCAAAAAAAGACTCCAAGTCGTAGATCGCCTTGGTTATCGCTGGTTGTGTGAGGCCCATGGTATTGGCAGCCCTGACAAAAGAGCCTGACTCAAGTACCAGTTCAAATATCATGAGCTGATTGAATTTCAACTTTCGGCTTAAGGTAATGGCCGATAGGGGTAGTGATTCCATAACACTCCTGACATAAGATCGATGCAGATGCCGCCGAAGGCTTAAAACAGTATAGCGCGACGATTCATCTGCTCCTCAGGAATAGAACGCAAACCAGACCAAATAGTCATAATTTTTTATATCAGCCAGTGCCATCCGACATACAAAAAATATCAATCAATCAAAATAGCGCTGAAGCAAAACGAGGCTACTATTTCGCCCCAAAAAATATTCTCTACTGCGATCATTTAAAGCGACGTTCAAGTAGCCAACGACAGCGGCTATTAAATATTGATATTAAAAAACTGACTGGCATTACCTGACATTATTTTTTGCTGAGCCGACGCTTCAAGATTACTGGTGAGAATCAGATCGCCGATTTTTTGCTCTCCAAGGGGAAATGGGTAGTCGGACCCTAACATCACACGATCTTCGCCCATCACACTCACCAACAATTCAAGCGCACCGGGATTGAAGACCGCACTGTCGACAAAAAATCTGTCAACGTATTCAGACGGCATACGCGGACAATCTTCGCGCACGATATCGCGGTGTCTCCAAGCGTTATCGACGCGCCCCAGCAAAAAGGCGAAGCTGCCACCGCCATGGCCGAAACAAATCTTCAACGATTTCGGAATACGTTCAAAAGCCCCGGACAATATCAAGGACAAAATGGCTAGTTGCGTCTCGGCAGGCATGGCGACCAACCATGGCAACATCCACTTCTTCATCCGCTGCCCCCCCATCATGTCCCATGGGTGAACCAGAATCGGAATGTGTTCGTTGGCGCAATGAATCAGGAACGCTTCGAGTGTCGCGTCATCGAGGTCTTTGTCGCCCATGTGATTGCCGATTTGTACGCCCAAATGACCCGCCGTGAACGCTCGGGAAGCTTCCGCGCAGGCCAGGTCTAGGTCTTGCAAAGGTACTTGCGCCAGCACTTTGAGGCGTTGCGGATCGTGCGCCGCGAATTCCAGCGCCAGATCATTCATTCGCTCAGCCCATTGCCCGGCTTTTCTGGCTTCCCATGTGTAGCCGAACATCACCGGCGTCGCGCAGGTCACTTGCACGTCCACGCCCTGCGCATCCATCTCCTGAATGCGAAATGCCGGATCCCACAGTGCCTGGTACACCGGACGGAAAGCATTTTCCCCCAACATGATCGAGCCGGTGTCGCCCTTAGCGCTAACCTGCAGCCAGGGCGCTTGCTGTACGTGGAACTGTGCGGCCTGTTGCTGCGAAATACGTGGAAAGAAATGGGAGTGCATGTCGATCCTTGGCGTCTTCAAGATTTATCTCCATCTTTTGCCGCTTTTCCCGGGTGAATCTGGCCGCATTGCGAACACTTGCGCAAACTCTCATTCTTGTAAAAAACATCGAACAATGGCGGCAGATCTGTGACGATATTTTTCAGTTGAAATTCGAAGCGATGAACCAGAGCGTTGCAATTCAGGCAGTACCATTCAAAGCCGTCGAGAATGCCTTCCGGACGCTGACGCTCAATCACCAGGCAGCGGCTGTCTGGCTCAGGCCGTTGGGGGGAATGCCGCACGTGAGGAGGCAACAGAAAAATGTCGCCTTCTTTCAGTTCAATCCGATCCGGTTGCCCACGGTCCATGATGTTCAGGTAAGCGTTACCCTTGAACTGATAGAAGAACTCTTCCATGGGGTCATCATGAAAGTCTGTGCGAAAGTTAGGCCCACCGACCACGGTTACAATGAAGTCGGCATCTTGCCAGACTTGTTGATTGCCCACGGGCGGCTTCAACAAGTTGGAATGGTCATCTAGCCAACGTTGAAAATTCAATGGTTTACCGAACGTAAACATTATAAATCCCCTTTTTTCACAACGGTTTATAGGCGACAGCCTTGATTTCGATGAGCAGATGCGGATGCGGTAACTGGTGCACGGCGACCGTCGTTCTGGTCGGACCGTCATAATCAAAGTACTTACCGTAGACTTCGTTGTAGCCCCCGAAGTCGTTCATGTTGACCAGGTACGTCGATATCTCGGCCACGTCGTCCAGCGTTGCCCCGACGCTGCCGAGAATGTCCCGAATGTTTTCTATGACCGCTGTGGTTTGCGCAACGATATCGAGGCGCGTAGTGCCCATCTCGTCCACTTCTGCGCCCACCAGCGAATTGTCCGGACGACGGGAACTGGTACCGGATACAAATAGAAAGTCGCCGGCACGCTTGATGTGGGGGAACTTGCCCCGTGGCAGGGCTTTGCCCTTGACCAGTTTCGCTTCAGTGCTCATTCCTGTGCTCCCGTGTAGAACTCGACACGTCCCAGGGACGTGATTTCCGCACTGACATGCGTGCCGGCGACCAATGCTTGAGCGGCCGTGGCGGCACCCGCCATGATCAGCGACCCGGCGGGCAGGACCATTTCCGCACGTGCGGCCAGGCGTGAGGCCTGTACGACACTGCGCATCGGATCACCCAAAATTGCACCAGTGCTCCCCATCTGCATGGGCTTGCCGTTGAAGCGCAACGCCACTCCAAGGTTCGCCAGGTCGGTGAGGTTGCGTGACATGGCGCCGATCACAAGCCCGGCGGAAGAACAGTTATCCGCCACTACGTCTTCCAGGGTGAATTTGAAGTTGCGGTAGCGCGAGTCAATGATCTCGATCGCCGGAGCAACACCTTCCAGGTAGGAGGAGGCTTCGAGCAGCGTCAGCGGACGGTCGATATCGCGCTTTGTCAGGAAACACACTTCTGGTTCAGCACGCGGGTGAATGAAGTCAGACAGGTCAATCACGGCCCCTTCTTCATACACCATGGCGTCGGTGAGCAGCCCCCAGATCAGGCTGTCGACGCCCATCTGAATCATCTTCGCCCGACTGGTAAAGCCCAGCTTGATTCCGACCGATACTTCGCCGCGCTCATGGCGCAGTGCGATAGAAGCCCGCTGGATAAGATAAGCGTCATCGAGCGTGAATCCATGGACCGGCGTTAGCGGGTCGATTTCTTCTCGATGGCGCGCGGCGTTATCGAGCGCTGTCGAGACGGCGCGAATATCCAGAGTACTCATACCTCACCCCCTGTCTTGCTCAGCAGATCCAGCGCAACATCGACAATCATGTCTTCCTGCCCACCGACCATTCGGCGATTGCCCAACTCGACGAGGATATCGACGGCCGAGACGCCGTAACGCACGGATGCCGCTTCAGCGTGGCGCAAAAAGCTCGAATAGACGCCGGCATAACCCAGCGCCAAGGTTTCGCGATCCACCCGCACCGGGCGATCCTGCAGCGGACGCACCAGATCGTCGGCGGCGTCCATCAGCGTGAAGAGGTCAGTGCCGTGGTTCCATCCCAACTTCTCGATGGCCGCGATGAATACTTCAAGCGGTGCGTTACCGGCCCCGGCTCCCATGCCCGCCAGAGATGCATCGACCCGATCACAGCCGTTCTCTATGGCAATGATCGAATTGGCGACCCCCAACGAAAGGTTGTGATGGGCGTGCATGCCGGTCTGGGTTGCCGGGTCAAGAATGTCCTTGAACGCCTTGAAGCGTTCGGCGATCCCTTGCATCGACAGTGCACCGCCAGAATCCACCACGTAGACGCACTGAGCGCCGTAGCTCTCCATCAGTCTGGCTTGTTCGGCGAGCTGCCGCGGTGTCGCCATGTGCGACATCATCAGAAAGCCGACAGTGTCCATGCCCAGCTGACGAGCATGTTCGATGTGCTGGCGGGAGATATCCGCTTCAGTGCAATGGGTCGCTACCCGAACCGTGCGTACACCCGCCTTGAATGCGGCGTCCAAGTCGTGCAAGGTGCCGATGCCCGGCAACAGCAACGTTGCGAGTTTGGCATGCGTGAGCACCGACGCCGTAGCTTCGATCCACTCCAGATCGCTATGGGCACCAAAGCCATAGTTGAAACTGGAACCGGCGAGCCCGTCGCCGTGAGCCACTTCGATACTGTCGACCTTGGCCAGGTCCAGCGCCTTGGCAATGGCGATCACCTGATCAAGCGAATACTGATGACGAATCGCGTGCATGCCGTCGCGCAGAGTGACGTCCTGAATGAATATTTTCTTGCCGTTACTCATGGTGATCTCCCTGCCCTGCCGCAATCATGTTGGCGGCAATCTGGTCGGCAGCGGCGAGCGCGGCCGATGTCATGATGTCGAGATTTCCGGCGTAAGCGGGCAAGTAGTGCGCCGCGCCCTCAACTTCCAGGAACACTGACACTTTGATCCCCGAGACAAGGCCAATCCCCGGAATGTTGATTGGTTGATCGGCGGGGATGGTGTCGAACTGCACGTCTTGTTTCATCCGATAACCCGGCACATACATCGCGACCTCTTCGACCATTTGCACGATCGATTGTCGGATCACATGGGTGTCGGCCTCGGCATCGGCCAGGCACAGGACAGTGTCGCGCATCATCAACGGAGGCTCTGCGGGGTTGAGTACAATGATCGCTTTACCGTGTTCGGCACCGCCGACGCTGACGATGGCCTGTGAGGTAGTTTCGGTGAACTCGTCGATGTTGGCGCGGGTGCCGGGGCCGGCGGACTTGCTGGCGATCGAAGCGACGATTTCCGCATAGCGAACCCGGGTCACGCGCGAGATCGCACGCACGATCGGAATCGTCGCCTGGCCACCGCAAGTGACCATATTGATGTTGGAACTTGCCAGGTGATCCTTCAGATTGACCACGGGCACCACGTAGGGGCCAATGGCCGCGGGTGTCAGGTCGATCACTTTGATGCCGTGCTGCTGCAAGACTTCGTTGTGCCGGGCGTGGGCACCGGCCGAGGTCGCATCGAAGACGATGCGGATACTGTCGAATCCCGGCAGGTTTACCAGGCCGGCGATGCCTTCGTGGGTCGTCGTGACACCCATTCGCGCAGCACGGGCCAAACCATCGGACGCCGCATCGATGCCGACCATGGCGCCCATCGCCAGATGCCTGGAATTACGCATGACCTTGATCATCAGATCGGTGCCGATGTTGCCCGAGCCGATAATTGCAACGTTCAGTCGAGTGTTCTGGTCCACGAGTCGTTACTCCTGCGCAGGGGCGAAGGAGGCGCGAACGCGACCCAGCCCTTGAATATTGGCTTCGAAAATGTCGCCGGAAGCGGCGGCGACCATCGGGCCGAGCGCGCCGGTCATGATGATGTCGCCCGGTTGCAGCGGTTGACCGAGGCGCGCCATGGTGTCAGCTAACCAAACGGCAGCCAGCAGCGGATTTCCCATGCAGGCGGCGCCCATGCCGACGCTGACCTGATCGCCACGACGCTCCATCACCATGCCGCAACCTACGACATCGAAGGCCTCCAGCTTGACGGGACGCGAGCCGAGCACGAACAGCCCGCTAGAGGCGTTGTCCGCAATGGTGTCGGTGAGCCTGATGTCCCAGTTCGCTACGCGGCTGCCCACGATCTCGATCGCCGGAAGCGCGAAAGCCGTCGCGCGGATAATGTCGGCAATGGTGTGTTTGCCAAAGTTCAGCGGACGCTCGATAACCAGCGCGATCTCCGCTTCGACCTTCGCTTGCATTACGCGACCGGGTACGACGTCCTCGCCATCGGCCAGGCACATGTCGGCGAACAACATGCCGAAATCCGGTTGATCCACGCCCAATTGCTGCTGGACGATTTTTGAGGTGAGGCCGATTTTGCGACCCACAGGACGCAGGCCTTGTTGAAGGCGGCGCTCGGTGTTGAATTGTTGCACCGCGTAAGCCAGTGCAACATCGTCGATACCGATCAAATCCCGAACGGGCTCACAGGGGACTCTGTCCAACTCCGCCTGCCACAACCGCGTAGCGGCGAGTTCAATATTCTTGTTCATGGCTGCATGATCACTGTGATGATTTAACGAAAGAAAACTCGATTTCCACACTCGCTCCCAATGGCAGCGCACTCACCCCGACACTAGTTCTCGCGGGCGGTACCTGGCCTTGCGGAAAAAACGTTTCCCAGGCCACATTGATCTCGGCGAAAGCATCGAAGCGAGTGGTGTAGAGACGAGCGATGAGCAAGTCGTCCAGCGTTAATCCGTAATCGGCCAATGCGCGATTCAAGTTGTCTAGAATGCGACGGGTTTCCGCGCCGGGGCCACCCTCGACCAGTCGCCCCGTGACCGGGTCCAACGCAATCATTCCTGACACCTGGTAAGTGCTGCCGATCGCGACACAGGGGGAATAGTGAAAGCGTGGCTCAGGAATGGCGCTCGATTGCAGGATCTGTCGCATGCGTGTGCCCCTAGATCTTGATGCAGACGTTGGCGATGTCGGAGTAGAAATCCATCGAGAAACGACCGCCTTCACGTCCCAAACCCGACAGTTTTACTCCGCCGAAAGGCGTGCGCAGATCCCGCAAGTACCAGGTATTGACCCAGACCAGTCCGACATGGATTTGCCGCGAAACGCGATGAGCACGTGAGAGATTAGTGGTCCAGATAGCGCAGGCGAGCCCGTAGTTACTGTCATTAACGCGAGCAATGACTTCATCTTCATCATCGAATGGTGCGATGTGGCAGACCGGCCCGAAAATCTCTTCCGTCATGCAGCGTGCCTTGTCCGAAAGTCCCGTCCAGATGGTCGGCTGCACGTAGGCGCCCTGGTCGCGTTCGTCGTTAAACTGGGGAATGCCGCCGCCGCTGACGACGGTGGCACCCTCCTCGACTGCCAGGCGGTAGTACGACAGCACCTTGTCACGATGACCATGGGAAATAAGCGGTCCCATGCTCACGCCTTCCTGGTCGGGATAACCGACGATCAACCGTTCCGCTTCAACCTTGAGCCCCGAAACAAACTCGTCGAAGATCGACCTATGAACATACACACGCTCGGAGCACAGGCAGACTTGCCCTGAGTTGGTGAACGATGAACGCAATACACCAGCGATAGCCGCATCCAAATCCGCATCGGCAAAGACGACCGCAGCATTCTTCCCACCCAGCTCGAAAGACACTTCCTTAACGCCATCGGCCACCGCTTTCATGATGGTCGAACCGGTCTTGGATTCTCCGGTAAAGGTTAATGCGCTGATACCGGGATGCCGGGTCAGAAACTCACCGGCCGAGTCTTTACCGAACCCGTGAATCAAATTGAATACGCCCGGCGGCACACCGGCGTCATGCATGACTTCAGCCAGTAAAGTTGCCGAAGAAGGGGATTCCTCGGACGGTTTTGCAACAATGGTATTGCCGCACGCTAATGCAGGAGCAACTTTCCAAGTAAACAGCAGTAATGGCAAGTTCCAGGGAGAAATCACCCCCACCACACCCAATGGTTTACGGAGGGTGTAATTGAGCGCACTGGCACCGTCCGGCGTCAACATTTCAAACAGGTCGGTATGAGAGGTTTTCGCCAGGTCGGCAAAGGTCCGAAAGTTGGCAATCGCACGGGGAATATCGAGCGTCCGCGCCTGATGAACCGGGCGACCAGTGTCCGCGACTTCGGCTGCGACGAACTCGTCGAAACGAGCCTGAATGCCATCGGCAATTTTATGAATCAGCGCGGCACGGTCGTGCACGCTCAGATCTCCCCACGGACCTTTCAACGCTCGCCGCGCAGCAACGACAGCGTCGTCGACTTGCCTGGCATCCGCTTCGCACACACCCGAAATGAGCTTGCCATTGACCGGATTAATATTCGCAAAACTTGATGCGGAAGTAACAAAGTGACCATCGATATAATTAAGTAACTTGCGGGAAGTATCGAGGTGTGCCGATGAAGCCGGTAAAGTATTCATAGTTTCCTGCTCTGATAGGGTTGCAAGATGACTTCATTTTATCGATGTATGTAAAAAGCAAAATTCAAAAGATCACGACCCTTTATTCGTGAAAGTAATAGCCAACTAAAAAAACGGCGAAGAAGGCCCAGGAGCAACCCTCTGGCCTACTCCGCCAAAACAGAACTATCGAGGTATCAAACGCCCAAATATCGTTGCCACAAGTTTCGGTCCAGGCTCAGTTCTCTGGAGGAACCCTGCCAGGCGACTTTGCCTTTTTCGATGATTGTGTGGTGATCCGCCAACGCAATGAGCTTCTCGACATACTTGTCGATGACCAGCACGGTCTGCCCACTCTTTTTCAATGCGTGAAGGCACGCCCATATCTCATCCCGGATCAGCGGCGCCAGGCCTTCTGTCGCTTCGTCCAAAATCAGCAGATGAGGGTTGGTCATCAGCGCACGACCGATGGCCAGCATTTGCTGTTCGCCGCCCGATAACTGTGCACCCATATTTCGTTCGCGTTCGGCCAGTCGCGGAAAGAAGTCGTAGACCTTGTCCAGCGTCCAGGGCGCTGATGACTTGTTTCGGTTGCAGGCAAAAGCCACCAGGTTTTCTTTCACGGTTAGGTTGGGAAATATATGGCGCCCCTCTGGTACCACGGCAATGCCCTTGCGACCGATGACATCTGCGGATTTGCGGTCAATCAGTTCGCCGCGAAACCGGATCGATCCCGAGTTGATAGGCGTCAGCCCCAAAATCGACCGTACACTGGTGGTTTTGCCCATCCCGTTGCGCCCGAGCAAGGTAGACACCTCCCCTTCCTTGATCTGTAAACTCACGCCGAACAGCACTTGGCTTTCGCCATAAGCGGTTTCAACATCGGTGACTTCAAGGATCGCACTCATACCGTCTCCTCGCCCAGGTAGGCTCGTTTGACTTCAGGGTTTGCGCGCACTTCGCACGGTATACCCGAGGCAATGACTTGCCCGTAGACCAGCGCGGACATGCGATCGGCAAGCCGGAACACCGCGGCCATATCGTGCTCAATCAGCAGCACGGTCGATTGGCCCTTGAGCGCCGAAAGCAACTCCACCATTTT
This sequence comes from Pseudomonas sp. URMO17WK12:I12, assembly GCF_000514395.1. Classification (NCBI taxonomy): domain Bacteria; kingdom Pseudomonadati; phylum Pseudomonadota; class Gammaproteobacteria; order Pseudomonadales; family Pseudomonadaceae; genus Pseudomonas; species Pseudomonas sp. URMO17WK12:I12. The sequence goes on along the minus strand of NZ_AZVV01000005.1, from coordinate 423,138 downwards.
TTCCGAATCTTCAGGCCCCATGCCGGCCATGGGTTCGTCGAGCAATAGCAGTTTGGGTCGAGTGCCCAGCGTGATACCCAACTCCAGCTGCCGTTGCTCGCCATGTGCCAGACTGCCTGCGATAACTCTGGCCTTCGATCCGAGGCCGACCTGCTCGAGAATCTCGTTGGCTTCGTTGAAAATTGCAGCTTCGGAAATCGCCGCCCGCCAAAACCGAAAGCTGCTGCCACTGCGTGCCTGCACCGCCAAGGCAACGTTATCCAGCACCGTCAGTTTTTTAAAAATACTGGTGATCTGATAGGAGCGCGCCAACCCGGCAGCGACGCGTTTGTGCATCGACATGCCCAGGATGTTGACGCCATCGAACACCATCGTCCCCTCATCAGATTCCAGCGCACCGGATATTTGATGGATCAGCGTGGTTTTACCGGCACCGTTGGGACCGATCAGTGCGTGCACTTCGCCTTTATGGACGGACAGGTTGGCGCCGTTGGTCGCGACCAACCCGCCGAAGCGCTTAACCAGATTACGGATTTCCAGGAGTGGCGGGTTCATGGCGACACCTTCCTGTTGAACAGTCCGACAATACCCGTCTGGGCAAACAACACGACCACCAACAGAATGGCACCCAGGGGCAATTGCCAGTGAATCGTATAGTTGGACAGCAGCTCCTCCAGGATCAGCAGCGCTGCCGCACCGAAGACACCCCCATACAAATAGCCGACCCCGCCCATGATCACCATCACCATCAGCGTTCCGGACTGAGTCCACAACATGAGGTTGGGGCTGATGAAGCCATTCTGATTGGCCACTAATGCGCCCGCCAGACCTGCCAGTGCGCCGGACAACGTGAAGGCCATCAGCTTGAATCGAAACACCGGATAACCAATCGATTCCATCCGCGATTCGTTTTCCCGAATTGACTGCAGCACCCGTCCGAATCGAGCGTTGACCGCGCGCTGCATCGCGAACATCACCGCCACGCTGATGAACAACACCACGTAGTAAAAGCCGATATCGGACGAAAGATCTGGCCCCAATGCGAGGGTCGAACGCCCAGCCAAGGACATGCCGTCATCGCCACCGAATGCGGTCAACGATTGAAAGATGTAATACAGCATTTGGGCAAACGACAACGTGATCATGATGAAGTACACACCACGGGTACGCAGGGAAATCAGCCCAATGATCAACGCGCAGAAGGCGCTGATGGCGACGGCTGCAGGCCAGGCGATCCAGGCGGAGCTGGTGCCCATGTCCATCAGGATGGCAATGGTGTAGGCACCGATGCCGAAGAAGCCCGCGTGTCCGAAGGCCACCAGGCCGCCGAATCCCAACACTAGATTGAGGCTGGTCGCCGCCAAGGCAAAAATCATGATCCGCGTTGCAAACGTCATGTAGAAGGTTTGATCAAACGCATTGGCCAGCCAGGGCAAGGCCAGCAAGAGAAGCAAAACGACGGCTGCCACGCCAAGCCGGATGCTGTGGTGGAGGGTCGAGTTCATAGGGTCACCCACGAGCAGGAAACAGGCCTTGTGGCTTCCAGAACAAAACGGCAGCCATAAGGACGTAAATAATGATTGAAGCGACGGCAGCTCCAATCGATGAGGTCACCGCAGGCGATAGAAACTTGCTCAGCAACAACGGGAGCAGAGACCGACTCAAAGTATCGACCGCACCGATCAGCAGCGCGCCGACAAACGCGCCCCGAATCGACCCTATTCCGCCAATAACCACCACCACGAAGGCCAGGATCAAGATGCTTTCGCCCATCCCGACCTGCACTGCCAGTAACGGTCCGAGCATTGCGCCCGCCAGCGCACACAGCGCAGCCCCGACACCGAACACGACGGTGAACAACCATTTGATGTTCACTCCCATGCTCGTCGCCATTTCCCGATTTGACGCCCCTGCGCGGACCCACATACCCACTTTGGTTTTCGCCACAAGGAAATACATCGACAGCGCGACCACCAACCCTACGCCGATGATCAACAGGCGTTGCGCGGGATAGTGCAGGCCAGGCAGCAACTCAACAGGGCGAGAAAAAGCGGCCGGTGTATTGAGTGGAATCGGCTGCACGCCCCAGATCATCCGTACCGATTCATTGCAGATCAGAATCAGTGCAAAAGTCGCCAACACCTGAGACAAATGATCTCGCCGGTACAGCCTTCGAAAGAGACTCACCTCCAGCACCATGCCGATGATCGCCGTGGCCACCAGAGCCACCGCCACGCCAATAAAATAGGAGCCCGTCGCATCAGCAACTGTTGCGGTCAAGTAGGCGCCAATCATGTACAGCGAACCGTGGGCCAGATTGATCATGTCCATGATCCCGAACACCAGTGTCAATCCTGCCGCGAGCAGAAAAAGCATGAGTCCGAACTGTAATCCGTTCAGTGCTTCTTCGATCATTAGTGTGCTCATTTCTCGATTTCCGGATGCAGTTTCGCGCTCAGGCCGATGAGGTTTGCCGCGAACTGATGGACTAGCTTGCCGATGTTGGGATCGACAAACGAATCATCCGCGTCGAACGCGTTTTGGGCGGATGGAAGCGCGACATCTTCAGCCAATACTACGGCACCCATTTTCGCCATGATCCCGCGTAAATCGATGATTCCCCGCAACCCGCCGAACGGGCTCAGCGAAGCCGCCATCAAACCCACTGCCTTGCCGCGAAACGGCACTAGACCATCAATGCCATCCGCCGGACGGGAACACCAGTCCAAAGTGTTCTTCAACAGCGCGGTCACCGAGCCGTTGTACTCCGGTGAAGCGATCAGCAACCCATCGTGTGCCAATAGCAATTCACGCAGACTCATGGCGTTTCGCGGTACGCCCGACGCTGCTTCAAGGTCACCGTCGTAAATAGGTAACGGGAATTCGCGTAAATCAATGTGTGTGACGTGCGCGCCGTGCTCTTTCGCGGCGGCAACGGCATGATTCAGTAACTTGAGGTTCAGCGAGGCTTTTCGGGTGCTACCGGAAAACGCCAATATTTTAATTATTGGTTTCATGTGAATCTTCCCGCTCAGTCAAAAACATACTTATTGAGGAATCAGTGATAGCGTCTGGCTCTACAAAACAGTCTAGAGTTTGCAAGCACCTATATAGGCATCGGGGTGATTATCGAAAATAGTCGCGATAGTTTTGTTGCTGATCTCTCCTGCAGAATCTTTCTGAACTTCTCGCAGGTAGAACGTATCCCTCGGAAATTGATTTGTGTTGAACTTGAACGAACCGCGCAACGATTTGAAATCGGTATTCATCAATGCGGTGTGCAGCGCGTCCTTATCTGACAAGTTTCCTTTTACGTCTTTCACCGCGCTATCGAGCAGACGCACCACGTCATAACCCTGGAAGGCATACATGGTCGGAACACGGCCGTAGGTTTTCTTGAAGTCTGCAACAAACGCTTCGTTTTGTGGGTTTTTCAGATCCCAAGCCCAGTGTGATGCGTTTTTCAGTCCCACCGCTTGCTCACCGACCGCGCTAACCACGTCCTGATCCGCGGAGTGCCCAGTCGAGAAGTAAGGAATCTCTTTATCAAGACCGGCGCCGACATATTGCTTGATGAAGTTGATGCTCATACCACTGGGTAAGAAGTAGAACACGGCGTCCGGTTTGGCGGCGCGAATCTGTGCCAGCTCCGAAGCAAAATCCAGCTGCCCCAACTTCACATAGACTTCTGCGCTCACATCACCTTTAAAGAAACGCTTGAACCCTTCCAAGTTCTCCTTCCCACCGGTGTAATTGGGCGCGAGAATGAAGACCTTCTTGAAATTTTTGCTGGTCAGGTAACTGCCCGCAGCCTCACTCTGCCCGTCGTTCTGCCAGGCCAGTCCAAAGAAGTATTTATTGCAACGCTCGCCCGCGAACGCTGCCGGCCCTGCGGCTGCACTGATATAAAACGTTTTGGATGCGAAAGCCGAAGGACCCACCGCGAGCATGACGTTCGAGTAGACAATGCCGGTGAGGAAGTCGACTTTGTCGCGTTTGATCATCTTGTCTGCCAATTGTTTCCCGACATCGGGACTGGCCTGATCATCGCCCTCCACAACTTCAACTGGCAACCCGCCGATTTTGTTCTGGTTATTCTTGAGGGCGAGTTTGAAGCCATCACGAATTTCAACGCCAAAACCGGCAATAGGCCCGGACAGCGTACTGATGAAACCGATTTTCACACTTTCTTGCGCTTGAGCAGACAAGGTCAAGGCCGAAAGCAGAACAAATGTCGCGAGCTTATTCATCACCTATCCTTCTTATATGATTTATTAAGGCAGTTAAATAAAGCGGTTACATAGCGGCAGGAGGATCGATATATTTTATTTCTCCACCGGGAAGAAAGAACAGCATCGTGACCTTGCCACCTCTGACAGTCGGGTAATGCTGGCTGTTGGGCTCAAAGACCTTCCAGCCGGCACCGCTGCCACAGAACGTCGCACCGTCATCTACCGGGCCAATCATGTTGATCTCGCCCTGGGGGTGCAGGTGGTAATTACCCATCACGTTTTTCAACATGCCGGTCTCTACGCTATAGCCGATGGCTGTGTCAGTCGCCTTGGCTAACTGACCACGCCGATAGTCCGGACCATCGATCTGCGCATAGCAGGCCCATCCTTCATCAATGCCAAGACGCAGCAGCCGCAAAAGATTCAAGTACACCTCGGAGCCTGCCCCAAACCGCGCGTTGAGCTCCATTTCCAATTGCTTATCCAGAGGTTTACCCTTGAGAAATGACAGTAACGATTCAACTGCCGTCATCATTTCAGGCTTGTTCGGACCGGACGGCAGGACATCGCCTTTCTCCTGTACACCGGCCTGTGCAATCGGGGCATTGGACATACTGACTCCTTGCAAAAGTAGGGAAATAACCCAGTCATCGATCAACCACCAAGCAGGAGACTCGAAGACAAAACAGATAGATAGCCTGACGAAATCGAGTCTATGGCGGAAAAATAACCAGGACAATTCAAGATGTCGCGATTGACCATTACCAGTGGTTATACCTGAGGTGTTCGGCGCACTAAAAACGATCAATGCGCTTCAATACGCTTCAATACGCTTCAATACGCGATTAAATAGTGCAAATAGCGATGGTTGATCACAGCTTTGTTTGCAATTCAAAATCCGTTCGATTATCGCCCTTGTATTACCAATAGCTATACCTGGTGTACGCATTCTAATTGGTGCGAAAAAAGCTCACGGGATAACATTCAACCAACCTGGTTCGTCCGCCCCTACAATAAAACGCTGATCGTGAAGCGCAGAGCGCCACACCGGAGACAAGCATGACGCACATAGCCATGTCAGAACTGACAAACATACAGAAGTACTGGTTGATCACCGGAAGCGTAGGACCTCGTCCCATCGCGTTGGTAACAAGTCTGAACAGTGAGGGCTTGTGCAACGCCGCGCCCTATAGTGCGTTCAACTATATGGGAGAAGATCCTCCGCTATTTGTCATAGCGGTCGACCATTACGGTGAAGAAAGTCACCGGCCTGGTGAAAAAAAAGACACCCTTAAAAATATCATTGAGCGCGAGCAATTCGTCGTCAACATGGTCGACGAAAGCCTTGCCGAAAGAATGGTGTTGTGCGGAAGCGACTACCCTTCGCATATTTCGGAAGCCGACGCTGTCGGTTTCGACTTGACACCCTCGACGACAATTGACGTCCCTCGTATTACAGACGCTCCCATCGCCTGGGAATGCAAACTATACAAAATCCTCGAGTTCTCGAAACAGCGTTCGATCGTGTTCGGTGAAATCGTCGCGATGTACTTTCGGGAAGATTTGATTGACGAAGAAAAACTTAGAGTGCGCGTGGATCAGTTCCAGCCTTATGGCCGCCTCGGAGGGCCGAATTATTGTCGTACAACAGATCGAGTACGCCTGACGGTACCAACCTTTCTACCTTCGGCGGGGAAACCGAGAGAATAATCTGGGACCACCCTTCAACTTCTGTTTATTTCTACTTTTAGTTGGAGGCACGTAACAATAAGGAAGGAGCAGTTTTCGGTGATCAGTTTGCGCAATTTACCTATCAGCCGCCGCTTATGGTTGATTCTGTTAACGTCCATGCTGATGCTGGCGACGTTGTCAGCCTTGATGCTCAACCAGACTCATAATGATCTTTTCAATGCCAAGACGCTGAAAACTCACCATGTGGTAGAAACCGTGAGCGGCATCTTGCGCTACTACCAAGGTAAGGAGCGTGCAGGCGAATTGAGCCGTGAAGAAGCGCAGAAGCAAGCAAGTGCGATAGTCAATGGCCTTCGCTACAACCAGACGGATTACTTTGCACTCCTGGATTTTCACGGCACCATGGTCATGCACCCGACCAATCCGAAGCTCCAGGGATCGGACATGCTCGGCGCCAAAGATCCGAGTGGAAAACTGTATATCCGCGAAATGGTGGAATTGGCCAAACGCAGTGGCTCTGGAAAGGTCGAGTATTACTGGCCCAAGCCTGGCTCGGAAGAACCGTTGCCCAAACTTGCGTATGTCGAGCTGTTTGAACCGTGGGGTTGGATCATCACTTCCGGCATCTATGTCGACGATGTGCGGGTCGAGTTTCGGGAAAAAGTTCTCAATGCCTTGAGCATTTTGGCCGTCGTGGGAATCATACTGGCTACGCTGGTGACCCTGATTACCCGCAGCATCGTCCGGCCATTGGATGCTGTGGTCGATGCCATGGCCAACATCGCGATCGGTGAGGCGAACCTGACCCATACCTTGGACAATAAAGGGCGTGACGAGTTGACCGCGTTGGGCCGGCACTTCAATGCCTTCATCGGCCATCTCAATGGTGTCATCGGCCAGTCCCGTCATGTTGCCGGTGCACTGGATCACGCCTCTCTGTCCCTTAGCCAAGTGGCCAGCACCGGCGAATTACAAAGCCGGCAGCAATCGCAGCAGATGGAGCAAGTGGCGACAGCCATCAACGAAGTCTCCTACGCTGTGCAAGATGTTGCCAAAAACGCAGAACATGCGGCCAGCGAGGTACGCCAAGCCGAAGAGCAAGCTTTACAGGGCCAGCAAAGCATCGAAGCCAGCTTGTTCCAGATCGATCAGTTGTCGGAAACGATCGAGCAGGCTGTGGTCGTCATCCAGGGGGTTAACCAAGAAAGCTCACAGATTGGTCGCGTATTGGAAGTCATTCGAGCCATTGCCGAGCAAACCAATCTGCTGGCCCTGAACGCAGCGATCGAAGCGGCGCGGGCTGGGGAGCAAGGTCGAGGTTTTGCTGTCGTTGCCGACGAAGTTCGAATGCTGTCCCAACGCACCCAAACGTCGACGGCTGAGATCCAGACCATGATCGAACGCTTGCAAGGCAACTCCCAGGCAGCGGTCAGCGTCATCAACGCTAGCAGTGCGGCGTCGCAGAAGACCGTTGGCCAGGCCCGCCATGCAGGAAAGAACTTGAGACAGATAACCGAATCGCTGCGCAACATCAGTGGCCTGAATGCCTCCATCGCCAGCGCAACGTTGCAGCAATCCCATGTGGTCGATGAAATCAATAAGAACGTAACTCAGGCGGCTGGATTGGCGCACGACGGAGCCCTGCTGGCCGACCGATCCAGTGCGGACAGTCGGCATCTAGGCACGTTGGCCGCGGATTTGAATCGGTTATTAGGTCGTTTTTGCGTTTAGACAGGCCTGACTTCGTGACACGTCAAAAACCTTAGCATTGGTTTGCATGTGCTCGACGCAAGCATCGTAATCGGGGAGTGTCGCTTCGGCGTAGGTGTTGTAGATCACATGCTGCATCTGCTCAATACAGTTTGCCGGTGCGAGCACTTGACAGTTGGCCAGGGCGTCGCCGTACTTCTTGGCCCGCGCAAGGAAACCGATCGCGGGGTTGGCGACGAACAGCTTGATGAGCCTGCGGTAACGGTGCGGACTAGCAGCCATACAGACGCACACCCTGCGTCATAGAGAATATAGATGCACCGAACGAGCCCTGAGTACTAACCTGCACTAGCGCGTTAGACTATTAATTTTCGGTACTGGATGAAACTTGAACGATCGGCGATGCGGTCATAGAGCTTCATAGCATTGTGGTTGGATTCGTGTGTAAGCCAGTGCACACGAGACGCTCCGCGACGCCTAGCATCCGCATAGACATGCTCGATCAACGCCCGCCCAATGCCGTTACCACGCGCGCAGTCTGCAACAAACAAGTCCTGGAGATAACAGTGGTCACTCAATGCCCACGCAGATCGATGGTAGATCGAATGCACTAAACCTGATGCTTGTTCACCCACCATGGCAAGCGCAGCGAACATCGGCTCCATTGGGTCCAAGAAGCGCGCCCAAGTGTTTAGCGTCACGGCTTCAGGGATATCTACTTCGTAAAATTGCTGATAGCTTTTCCATAGTGGAAGCCAGATATCAAAATTGTTGTCATTAATGGCTATGATCTCAATTGATTGCATAGAGTGCTCCCGAAATTTAGTTGGCCGCCCCGCTCCTTCATAGAGGCGTGTACGAAGAGGTGGTCCGACACCTCCAACTGACAATCGAAATGATCTGTGCAGACAATCCGCTCAGCGTCAATTCGACAGCCGAAAAGAGGGGCAACGAGCGGCCCAACCAGATGACCACAAAGCTTGCACAACGCAAGTCTTGTAACCCTTTACGTATCTCATACCTTTGACAGACGTCCTCTTGGCCCAACTTGATGGCAACGCATGTTTATTTCAGCGCAGCGCTTAGTCTGTGATTGGTTTCACACCATACTTTTTTAAATAGGTACTCCTGATTTCATCCTGGTTTCGAGGTGGATCTGCGAAGGCATGGGCCGGAGACAATAACGGTGTAATCGACGTGGTTTCGATTTTGACAACGTGATTGACCGGGTATTCCGGGCCGTTCACCGCCCGAACCCAGTTCGCGACCACTAAAAACTCCTCTTCGTTTGGCCGAAGTATCAATGCACAACCCTTAAATCTATAACCGCGCCTCTGGAAGATGTCGACTACATTAATTTCTATTGCAGGATTGAGCCTCAGGTTCAGTACCGTCCGGGGCGATGCGATATCGACGAAGTAAAGAACACCATTCACGACCGTCAACGACGCCTTCGGTGAAACACTGGGTGATCCGTCTTCGTTGACTGTCGCGACAAACGACAATATTGCCTGCTTGATGATCGTCTCCATGTCAGCCGTAATTTCAATCATGAACATCTAACCTCTTGCATGACCGTGAAGTCGATTGTTGCCAACGCTTCTTCCCTTGCTAGTGTGGCTTGGTCCCGATCGAGAAACGCGGTCGCCTGCACAGAGAGAAATTGCAGAGTTTTCAGCCCAACGCAGTCCAGCACCACCGACAGATACGGAGTGAGAAAATCTGGTTGATTGGCTCGATCGCCGGTAAAAACGCCACCGGAAGCGATACCTATAAACACCGGACGATCCTGGAGCATTCCCACCTTCCCGGCCGGTGTCGACTTGAACGTGCGACCGGCACGAAGAATTTGGTCGATCCATGCCTTGAGCACCGACGGAACGGTTAAGTTGTTCATGGGCGTTCCGATAACAATCACATCCGCTGCCTCGACTTCCTGGATAAGTACCTCGGAAAGCTCCAGCGAACCCCGCGGCGGGGCTGCCAATGTAGCCGGCGTTGACAGGGCGATCGCGTAGTCAGCCGAAGCGTGCGGCAAGGGGGAATCTGCAAAGTCTCGTCGGGTAATTCGTGCGCCGGGCACAATTTCAAGGAGCTTATTGACGATGGCCGCTGAAAGCTGGCGGCTTTGCGATTCTGGACGCGAGCTGCAATCAATATGGAGGATGTTCATGTGAACGATCCCATAGGTTTTACGAAACCGATCCCGACTATCTTCATAAATTTATCCTCAGTTAGTTGCTGTCACTACGAGCCCGCGTTGCACCGCTGGACGCTCGAGGCCACGGTTGAACCATGCTTGAACATGAAGAAAACGGTCGAAGCCGACGAGCTCGCGCGCTTCATAAAAACCGATCAGATTACGCACCCAACCAAGCAACGAAATATCGGCGATGCTGTAGTCATCCCCCATCACCCAGTCGCGGTGCGCAAGCCGATCGTCAAGGACGTTGAGCAGCCGCGCTGATTCGGTTGCGTAGCGGTCGCGAGGGCGCTTGTCCTCATAGTCTTTGCCGGAGAACTTGTTAAAGAATCCGACTTGGCCGAACATCGGCCCAACGCCCCCCATCTGCCACATCAGCCACTGGATAGTTTCGTAGCGGGTGTTAGGATCAGCCGAAATAAACTGCCCCGTCTTGTCGGCAAGATAGAGCAGGATCGCGCCCGATTCGAACAGCGCGAGCGGCTTACCGCTCGGCCCATCGGGGTCGTAAATTGCGGGAATCTTGCCGTTGGGATTGAGCGCCAGGAAGGCTGGATCATGGTTCTCGTTCGCTATGATGTCGATCCGGTGCGGCTCATAGGCGACACCCGTTTCCTCAAGCATGATGCCGACCTTCACCCCATTGGGCGTCGGCAGCGAAAAGAGTTGCAACCGATCAGGGTACCGCGCAGGCCAACGTGTGAAAATCGGATGATCAAGTGTCACTTTGTTGCTCCCCAGCTCGCCAGTATTTAGATCGAGCCAGCCGGAGGAACAGCAGGATAATCTTTCTCTGGATCGAACACGTTGTTGAAAAAGTTCGTCAGGGAGTACACGTTTACCAGCGCAACAATCTCTGCGATGTTTGCATCCGTGTAGCCCGCGTCGCGGACGGTTTTCAGATCCGTGTCGCTGACATGCCCTCGAACATCGATGACTTTGCACGCAAACTGGACGGCGGCGTCTCGCTTCAGATCGGTTGCATGCCCCTTCCGCGCAAGAATGATTTCATCGGCCGGGAGCTTTGCCTTATTGGCCGCATAACTATGAACGGCAAGGCAATAGTCGCAGCCATTCACTTCGGATACAGCGAGACTGATGATTTCACGCGTCTTCAGGTCGAGGGCCCTATTCAAGGAAGCGCGCCAAGTAGCCCATGCGTTAAATGCGATCGGGCTCTGTGCGAAGGTAGCGAGCATATTGGGTGTGAACCCGAGATTCTTGGTGAATGCATCGAGAGTCGATTTTGAATCGGCGGGCACCTGCTCCGGCTTTAAAGCTGCACTTCTAGGCATCGTATTTTCCTTAAGCTGCTGGATATCTGGTGGCTTATCTCAGCGGCCAGCACTTTGTCCGCCGTCAACGTGCAGGATCTCTCCAGTGATGAACGGCGAAGAGTCGAGAAAGACGATGGCGTTGGCGATATCGCCTGTTTCACCCAAGCGTCCGACAGGGTTGAAAGCTCCCAGCGCTTCGTAAATTTCAGGCGCGTGCATCGGTGTCTTTATGTTCCCCGGAGCGACGGCGTTCACACGAATGCCCTTCTTTGCATACTCGATCGCCAGTGACTTCGTGGCAGCGTTGATGCCGCCCTTCGTCAAAGCCGCTAATACCGAATAGATCCCGCTGATTGCAGCATCGCCTATGCTGGCCGTGACGCTCACCACGTGGCCACTCGAATGCTTTTCCATTTCGGCGATCGCAAGTTGCGTGATGTGATAGAAGCCCGCCATGTTCACATTCATAACCGCGGCGTAGTCTTCGGCGGTGTGCTCCGTAAAAGGCTTTCCTATGTAGATGCCGGCGTTGTTCACCAGCGAATCGATCCGACCAAATCGTGCGACTCCTTCGGAAATGACACGTCGGGCGGTTGCGGGGTCGCCGATGTCACCGGCGATGCTCAGGATGTTCTCGTCGTCCGACGGCTTAATCGAACGTGAGGTTGCGACGATGCAGTAATCGAGCTTTCGAAATGCCTCCACAACTTTTTCGCCGATGCCTTGTGACGCACCGGTGACCACAACAACCTTCTGCGACTTGTTCATGCTTTAGCCCTGAAAATGTTATTCCGCTTCAACACTGATTGTCGGCACATAAGAAAAGCCCAGACGCGTTCCCAAGAATCTTTCCTCTTTCCTGGTGCGTCTGGGCCTTATCGTCATGCCCGCATCACAACAATTCTCCAAGCATCCTTAGAGAGGGTCGATGCGACCCGATAGAGGTCAGATCGAACCAGCCGGCGTAACGGCAGGAAAGTCTTTCTCGGGATCAAACACGTTATTGAAAAAGTTCGTCAGGGAGTACATGGCCACCAACGCGATGATCTCCATGACATTCGCATCTGTGTAGCCAGCATCGCGGACGGCTTTCAGATCGGCATCACTGACTTTGCCGCGAGTCTCGATGACCTTGTGCGCGAACTGAAGGGCAGCGTGGCGCTTTGGGTCAGTGGCCTGGCCCTTGCGAGCGAGAATGACTTCTTCGGCCGGGAGCTTGGCCATGTGCTCGGCCGTAAAGCTGTGAACCGTCAGGCAGTAGTTGCAGCCATTCGCTTCGGAAACAGCGAGGCCAATGCTGTCACGCGTCTTCACGTCGAGCGCTTTGCTCATGGAGCCGAGCAGAGTTGCCCATGCGTTGAACGCGATTGGGCTCTGCGCGAAGGTTGCCATCATATTGGGAGTGAACCCGATGTTCTTGGTGAACGCATCGAGAGTCGGTTTCGAGTCAGCCGGTACTTGTTCGGGCATTAGAACTTCACATCTAGGCATTGTAGTCTCCGTAAATTACTGGTTTCACTGATAATTAAACGAAATCCAACACTTCAGCCAATGGCCGACGCGGCTTTTGTGCCCAGTTTCCTGGGCGCTCAGCGCCTACGGCCAACAACATGACCGGTACTTCGTTTTCAGCCAGTCCGAACTCGCGGGCCACCCCTTCTGCATCGAAACCGATCATCGGCGTAGAACCCAGGCCTATCGAACGGGCGGCATAGATAATTGCCGACGCGCCGAAAGTGGCCGTACGTACTGCCTCGTCGCGCTGGCGTTGCGGGTGCTCTAAATACAAATCGCGTGCGGGGAGTTCCCAATCCGATACCATCGCTGCAGGCATGATGCCCAATTCAACCAACGGTGCCAGGCGATCCGGTATTACGCTGGAATCGGCTAATTGGCCGCAGATGATGAAAGTAACGGCAGCTTCAGTGATCGGCGGCTGACTCCAGGCAACGGGACTCAACCGAGCTTTGGCTTCAGGAGTGCGTACCGCAATGAAGCGCCAGTTCTGTATGTGGAAGGATGTCGGCGCAGAGGTGCCGATTCGCACCAACTCGCGGATTAGGTCGTCGCTCAAAGTGGCGGCAGGGTCATAGTATTTAGCGGCGCTGCGACTCACGATACATTCGATGACGGCGTTGGTCATGGGAGTTCCTATAACTAAAGATATAAGTTTAGGTACAAGAGAGTTCTCACTCTATGGGTACCTGGTTCCGTTCGAGATGTTGAGCTGCATTTTCTCCTCTGCTTCTGGTGGTCGCTGGACTAATGAATCGCTTGCAGTTGGCACAACGAATTACCAAACCGGTGGCGATCTTGTCCTTTTATTTACTAATGTCCGTTGAAAACATTTCACCTGCGAAGGCAATACAATGGCATACGTTAAACTACGCTGAGAATTCGCCCTATATAGCTCTGGCCTTCGAAGATGATTACATTGTAAGTTTCGAGCAGGCCTCACAACTTATCGGGGTCGTCTATAGATAGCTCCGTCGCCAAGCTTATCTCGCAAGTACACCTGCCTACTGGCTACTTTGTATGACACAACCAAATCACCGCCGAAGGCTTTGACACAAGCCGCACCATCTACTCCTGGTGGGACCATATGCCCATTCTTACTCCGAAAAGATGTTTACTTGACCGGCGTCGTCAGTTCTTTGTCAGTGCTATCAACGACGAATACCGCCAATAACTTTGCAGGTTTTGTTTTGCTCGCATTCCGGCTTATAGAATGGCTAGCACCGGGAGCTTCGGACCAACTCTCACCAGTGCGATACACGTGCACTTCACCGTCATTGACCTTTGATTCAACTGAGCCCGATACCACGTACGCGTAAATGAACGCAGACTTCGCGTGCAGGTGAGGCAACGAGCTTGCGCCTGGGGGGTATTCAACTTCTACAGCCACAAGCGATTTACCCGGCAAATTGGGAATCGCTTGTTCAAAATTCGGTTTCACGATTTCGCCAAGCCCATGAGCGTAAGAGCCAGCGCTGGAGAAGATTGCAACGGTTACACAAAATGCAGTCAAAATCGGGCGAGTGATCATATCGGGTTGCTCCGTTTGGTCTTTGCATCTTGTACTGTCGATGGTATGAATTGTAGAACCAAGATCCCCCACCTTTGTGTGTACCAAGAATATGAATTCAGATCTGCAGATTCAGCTTGATCGGACAGCGAAGCTTTCCCTTTCAGAACAAATTCGTATGAGTATCAGCAAGGCAATAGAGTCAGGCTTGCTAACACCAGGCACTCGATTACCTTCGTGGCAGGACCTCGCCGCGCACCTCGGGGTGGCGCGCGGTACAGTTCAAGCGGCGTATGAGCGGCTATCTGACGCCCAAATGATCGAAACATTCGGAGCCAAGGGCACACGCGTGGCACCACGCTCCCGTCCAGCGATAGCTCAGCCGGAAGTACCGGAGCCTGGGGATTTTATGAGAGCTTATGAGCGGATGAACTCTGGACCGGCGATCTTTCAGCTCGGTATTCCAGCGTTTGAAGGCTTACCAGAACAACTTTTCGCACGCGCACGCTCGTCCAATCTATTAAAGACCGGATCTTTCTTGTCATTGGTCTATCCCGATCCTAGGGGGGAGATTGAGTTGCGCCGAGAAATCGCGGGCTACCTCTCCATCGCCAGAAATCTCCACTGCTTCCCCGAGCAAGTGTTTATCACTTCGGGATACAGTTCTGGCTTAGGGCTTGCTCTGCGAGTGTTAGGTCTGGACGGTAAGAAGGTTTGGATGGAAGAGCCCGGATTTTTTCTTACCCGGAAGGGATTAGAGCTCGCACGTTTAAACATCATTCCGATTCCGGTGGACGCAGAAGGTCTCAACGTAGGCTACGGTGTTGAGCATGCCGCGGATGCCGCGTTAGCTGTCCTGACGCCCGGTCAACAGGCGCCCTTGGGCTCAACCTTGTCTTTGAGGCGACGGCTTCAACTTCTTGAATGGGCGGTCTCGAATGACGCCTGGATCATCGAAGATGACTACCTCAGCGAGCTGCAATTAGAAGGCCGGGCGGCCCCTGCCTTAGCGTCTTTGGACGAGGGTAAACGGGTTATCCACATAGGCTCTTTCAGCAAGACTGTGAGCCCGGGGTTACGCCTGGGATTTGTTGTGGCACCAATCGAACTGGTAACAGCGTTCTCCGAGGTAGCCGCAACCCTTGCCCCTGCGCCTTCACCTGTCATTCAACTGGCAACTGCTCAATTCATGCACGACGGTCACTACATTCGGCGCGTCCGTCGTCTCAAGCGATTATATTCTGCCCAGCGAGACACCTTATGCGAGCAGCTACGAGCGCGTAATGCCGAATGGGTTACTGCAGGCCTGGCGGTACTTCTCAAACTCCCCGACAGCATGCCTGACGTGCAAATCGTTCGCGAAGCGATGACCTTTGGCATGGCACCATCGCCTTTGTCAGCGTGGTTCGCCACTCCTGCAGAGAACTCATCGGGCCTTTTGCTCGGCGTTGCCACGGCGCCTGAACCGTACATGGCTACATCGTGCCGTCAGTTGTTCGAGATCATCGAGCGATATCGCTAGCCCGGTGTTCCAGGCATCACATAGGTGCACGAAGACGGATGCTTCGTCGGACTCTCATGGATTGATTATGATCGTTTTGGGTTTGCGCGACATTCAGCGCGTGTTAGTTGGGGGGCGCTTCATACTGACAAGCTCCATCACCTCATGCCGATCATCTGCGGATGAGATCCCAACTGTCAGCCACTTCCCGTCAGTGTATGTGTGCGCCTCATCGTAGAGCTTGACCAATTCAGGGCGCCAGAAATAACGCCGCTCCTCAAACTTATCTCGCTCTGCTCGCCCCAAGACCACTTGGACTGAAAGCAGCCTGTATCCCGGAATCATGGTGCAGAACGCCTTGGTTTTCTTGTAGCGCAAGACCCATCCACGCTTCTTGCCGCCATAAAGCCACTCTGGCTCGAAAACGCCGGGGTAGGATAGGTCGATCCAGCTTCGCAGCTGTGTCCAATGCTCGAACGCCTCCAGCCCGACCCAGCCTCGAACAGTACTTTCATCGGGCGACGCCGATTTGCCGATGATCCTGTCACCGATCTCAGAAAACTGTTCAAGGTCGCTCTCTTGCTGACTGCAATGCTGGTCTTGAAATTTCATACGTTTCCTGGTTAGCAGAGTTCTGCGCAGATGTGCGCTATCGCGTCGGACAAATGTCAATCGTGGATTGTTTCATTCATCTTTCTGTCGATTTTGAACCGCTAATGGTGCGGATTGAAGGACCAAGATCCTCAATTCCCATGTGTACCAAGGATATGAATTTAACCTGCAGATATCGCTCGACTGTTAAAGCATGCACCCAAGCACCGCAGCATGATGCTGGAGCACCGGGAGACATTGCTCACGTAACTCTTCAAGGGACAAGCGTGCCGAAAAGGTACTGATGCTCATGGCAGCGACGACCCTACCCTGAGCATTCCTCACTGGCACTGCCATGGAACGCATTCCCAACTCCAACTCTTCATCGGTAAATGCGACACCCTCGACTCGAGCTCGCTGGATCCGCTCCATGATCACCGATGGGTCGACGATCATGTACGCAGTGGTCGGTGGCGGCGGATTCACCAGATAACGCTGGATGGCTTCATCGCTCAAACCTGCCAACAGTACTTGTCCTGTTGCCGAACCATACGCCGGCAAACGCGCACCTAGACGTACGCCAGTGGTCACGATTTTAGCTGTCTCTGCACGAGCAACAAATACTGACCAGCCATCCTCCAGCACTGCCAGGGAAATCGACTCTCCAAGGGCTTCGCGTGCCGACGCCAAATGGGGCTGAGCCAACTGCGGCAATGGCGCAGCGTCGAGATAAGCCGCACCAAGACGCAAGAATCTCGGCGTGGGCCAGAAATGCTTGCCGTCATGGCTCAGGTAGCCAAGTTCCACCAGCGTGAGTAGGCAACGTCGAGCTGCAGCGCGGGTGGTATCGGTCAATCGAGCGGCATCCGTCACCGTTAATTGCGAGTGCTCCAGTCCGAACACTTCGATGATCGCCAGACCTTTCGCTAGGCCCGACATACCTTCCGGCGCGCGCACGGGTGCGTCACCTGCTGGCGCATTTTTCTTGACAACCATAATTCGCAGGGTCTCTAATTGTTCGTGAAATGAAACTTTGTTCGCTATTCGAACAAAAACAAAGTCTCACGTCAACATGAAATTGTGGAAAAAGGCTTTTTTCTGCATCCATGAAGACCTTATCGGGAGAGAAGATGAACATTGTTACCGACCGCGAACCTGAAAATCTGGCCTGGCCGGATGGCTTAACCCGCGTACCTTATTGGGCTTTCCAGAGCAACACTGTCTACAAGGAAGAGCAAACGAGACTCTTCCAGGGGCCACATTGGAATTACTTGTGCCTTGAAGCGGAAATCCCTGAGATTGGCGATTACAAAACCAGTTTTATTGGCGAAACCTCGATCATCGTCACCCGCGACACCGACGGTGAACTCTATGCCTTCGAAAATCGCTGCGCGCACCGCGGCGCCCTGCTCGCCCTAGATGACAGCGGCAAGGCAAAGGACTTCACATGTGTCTATCACGCCTGGAGCTATAACCTGCAAGGCGACCTGACCGGGGTCGCATTCAAGGATGGCATAAAGGGCCGTAGCGGTATGGCACCTTCGTTTTGCATGGAAGAACATGGCCCGCGTAAATTGCGAGTGGCATCTGTTCACGGCTTGGTGTTCGGTAGCTTTTCGGATGATGTACCCGATATCGAAGAGTACCTGGGCGAGGAAATCCTCAGCCGCGTCGAACGTGTGCTTGGTGGACGCAAACCAGTTGTCCTTGGCCGCTATACGCAAATGCTGCCCAACAATTGGAAACTGTACATCGAGAACGTAAAGGATTCGTACCACGCTAGCATCCTGCATTTGTTCTTCACTACCTTCGAAATCAACCGACTGTCCCAACGCGGTGCGATCATTGTCGACGAGAGCGGCGGACATCACGTCAGCTACTCGGCCATCGACCGCGAGGCTGAGCGTCAGGCAGAACGCGATGCCTCCTACGCGCAGCAAAGCATTCGCTCCGATAGCGAGTATCAACTGCAAGATCCGTCACTGCTCGAGGGCTTCAGCGAAGTCGGCGATGACGTCACGCTACAAATCCTTTCGATCTTTCCTTGCTTCGTCCTGCAACAAATCCAGAACTCGATCGCAGTCCGTCAAGTGCTTCCACGTGGTGTGCAAACCACTCAACTCAACTGGACATACCTGGGCTTCGACGACGATAGCCCCGAACAACATCTGACTCGCCTCAAGCAAGCCAATCTCGTCGGGCCGGCGGGATATATCTCCATGGAGGACGGCTGTGTTGGCGGTTTCGTTCAGCGCGGCATTGCCGGTGCCAGCAACCATACCGCAGTGCTGGAAATGGGCGGGATTGACGCAGAGTCAAGTGACAGCCGAATTACCGAGGCCTCTATCCGCGGCTTCTGGAAAGCTTATCGCGCAGCCATGGATCTATAAGAGGGGAACCGTTTGTGACACAGACTATTTTTACACTGATCAGCCAGACCCAGGCTTTATATGCTCGCTGCATCGATGAAGGTCCTCTTGAAGCGTGGCCGGAGTTTTTCCTGGAGAAGTGTTTGTACACGGTAACCACTGCCGACAATTATAGGCAGGGTCTGCCAGCCGGCATGATCTGGGCTAACAATCGCGGCATGTTGGTCGACCGGATTTCCGCCTTGCGCGAAGCCAACATCTATGAGCGCCACAGCTATCGCCATATGCTCAATCAACCAGTGATTCTGGAGCAAAACGACAATCTGGTACGCAGTGAGACCGCTTTTATTGTGCTACGCATCATGCGTGACGGCACTACTGATAATTTCGTTTCCGGCCGCTATATCGACTGCTACCGGATCGAAGACGCAAGCGCCATGCTGGCAGAACGAATCGTAGTGTGCGATAGCTCCCGAATTCACACCCTGCTGGCACTTCCACTATGAGAAGGCCACCACAGAGAATTCTCCTAAGTATCGGCGACCCCAACGGCATTGGGCCGGAAATCGCCGTCAAGGCAGTTGCCGCACTGCAGGACGATCCGGAATTCAACCCGGTTATCGTCGGCGATCGTTTTGTTGTCGAGCATTATGTGCGGGGCACAGGTCTTCGCATCGAAGAAAATGACGGTACTGCGTCGGCAGAAGCAGGTGTCCTCCACCTGCTGCCGGTGCGAAACCTATCGTTCAATGCTTTCATGCCTGGACAGCTGAGCGGCGATGCAGGGACAGCCACCGTGGCTTATTTGTCCGCTGCCGTAGCGTGCCTTGGCCAAGGTCTGGCGCGCGGCATTGTTGCGTGTCCACACAACGAGACCGCGATAAACAATGCCGGCATTACATTCTCGGGCTATCCAAACCTGCTTGCGCGACTTGTGGGGGTCGAATCCGACCGTGTGTTTCTGATGCTGATTGGCGCCGGACTTCGCATCGTCCATGCCACCTTGCATGAGCGACTGGCTGACTCACTTGCCAGATTGACGCCAGATCTAGTTGTTGCAGCAGGTCACGCGGCGGCAACTGCGTTGCAGGCGCTGGGCATCGCTAACCCAAGAATCGGTGTGTTCGGCATTAATCCCCATGCTGGGGAAAACGGACTATTCGGTCGAGATGATGAACAGATAAACGTCCTGGCAATCGAGCGCCTGCGCCAAGCAGGAATCGACGCACGCGGGCCGGTCGGCGCTGATTTAATGCTCAACCAGGAGGGCTATGACGCCTTCATCGCCATGTATCACGATCAGGGTCATATCCCGATCAAACTGCTGGCCGGGCGCACCGCTTCAGCCTTGTCCATTGGCGCCGGCCTGATGTTTTCCAGCGTAGGCCACGGTTCAGCGTTCGACATCGCAGGCAAAAACATAGCCGACCCGGAAGCCGTGATCCGCGCGCTGCGCCTGATCGGCGGAACAGCATTTTCTAGTCAGGAGGCCTCGGCATGACATTCGATGTAACCGTCTCCGGGACAGATATTACCTTTCCGTGCGAATCCGATGAAACGGTACTGGACGCAGCAGAGCGCGCTGGTTATTCAATCCCCTACTCTTGCCGAAAAGGGGTGTGTTCAACCTGCGAAGGCGGCCTTGCTGCCGGTGAGTTGCAAGTACGCGGCCAAGGACTCGCACGCGGGCCAGCCACCGGCGTCTTGCTATGCCAGGCACGACCGTGTACGTCAGTGGAAATCACACCAAAACGCATCGTTCAGCGTGCGGCTCCCGTGCGCAAGGTTATCACCACTAAGGTCCATCGCATCACCCGACCCAATGCCGATGTCGTGGTGCTACATCTGCGTTTCCCATCGGGTGTGCGCGCAAAATTTCAGGCCGGCCAATACCTCAAAGTACTGATGGAGGGTGGTGACAGCCGCAACTACTCCATGGCCAATCCGCCACACGAAAGCGACGGCGTGCAATTGCATATTCGCCACGTACCCGGGGGGTGCTTTTCCGAGGGAGTGTTGGTGGGATTGGAAAAAGGCCACGCACTCACGGTGGAGTTGCCCTATGGCGAGTTTTCACTGGATGAAGGAGTTGATTACCCCGTCATTCTGCTGGGCACCGGCACGGGTATGGCACCGCTCAAATCCATTATCGAAGACCAGATCAAGCGAGGCGGATCCAGGCCCATGCATCTGTATTGGGGCGCCCGCAACACCCAGGACTTGTATCTCGCCGATCTGCCCGCGCAGTGGGCCAAGCGCCTGCCACAGTTCATCTTCACCCCTGTGCTTTCCGAGCCCGAACCGGGCTGGTCTGGACGAACCGGCTGGGTACATCGGGCAGTACTTGAGGACTACCCCGACCTGAGCACCCATCAGGTGTATGCCTGTGGTAACCCGGTCATGACTACCGCTGCGCTGAACGACCTGACTGCTGAAGGCCAGCTTTCGCCTGATGCATTTTACTGCGATGCATTTGTACCTTCAGGAGAAATCCAACCGAAAGCCTAGACGATCTCTCACCAATGCCTGCGTGACATAAAAACAACAAGGCCAAATGGCCGTGAGGATAAAAAATGTTGCCTGAGTCAAAGCCCTTGCAGTTGCCGCAATTCGTCGATGAGCGCCGAGTCAGTCCGTTTCAATACGGGGTCATCATCCTGTGTGGACTCGTCATGTTTCTCGACGGGTTCGATACCCAAGCCATTAGCTACATGGCTCCGTATATCGCTCAGGAATGGAGTCTTTCCAAGCCGATGCTTGGACCGATATTTTCATCATCACTCGCGGGCTTGATGGTCGGCTATCTAGTATTGACCCCACTGTCCGAACGTTTCGGACACAAAAAAGCGATCATTGTCAGCACAATTGTCTTCAGCCTTTGCACCTTAGCTTCAGTCTGGGCAACCAACGTGACTGAACTGATGATTTTGCGTTTCATTACTGGGGTCGGCCTGGGCACAGCCGCGCCAAGCGCCATTGCCATGACCGGCGAATACAGCCCTAAACGTCTGCGCGCTACCTTCGTGTTGGCAATTTACTGCGGCTTCTCACTGGGGTTCATCGCGGCAGGGCTAGCTGCAGGTTGGTTCATCCCCCATTACGGATGGCGCTCGATGTTCTGGGTCGGTGCGTTGGCACCCTTGATGCTGGTACCCGTCTTGTTCCGCTTCTTGCCTGAATCCATGGTGTTCATGATCAAGAACAAAATGCCACCGCAACATATCCTGAGTGCGTTTCGCAAAATAGATGCCAGTGTGGGACACCAAAGCAAACCGGTGTTCGTGGTCGAGGCACTCGAACAAGGACAACACGGTGCGCTCGCCAATCTGTTCACCCGGGACAGAGTCATGGGCACTGTACTGTTATGGCTAGTGTTCGCAATTAACCTTGGCGAGTTTTATGCGCTACAAAGCTGGCTACCCTCGATCATGACCGGCCTCAATTACCCAATGAGTACTGTGGTAATGGCTACCACACTGACAACTGTCGGGGGCATTGCAGCAGCGTTCATTACCGGACCTTCGATGGATCGATTGGGGGCGTACAAAACCGTCGGCATCCTATATCTGGTCGGCTTCGTGTTCGTAGCATTGACCGGGTTAGCCTTCCACAGCCCGCTCTGGATATTGTTGAGCGCAAACTTTTTCGCGGGATGCTGTATCAGCGGCGGACAAAAAAGTCTTATCGCTCTGGCAGCAGTTTTCTATCCAGCACCGATGCGCTCAACAGGTGTCGGTTGGGCACTAGGTATCGGACGAATCGGAGGGATCGCAGGCCCCATTTTGGTCGGCGCAGCACTAGGCATCGGCTGGTCACCCTCGGCAGTCTTTTATGGCATGGCGATCCCGATGTTGATTGCGGGATTCCTCGTGCTATTTCTTGGTCGCCGCTATGGCAATAAACAATAAGGTTTAGACACGGAGATAAAGATAATCCGTTTCAACTGAAATCTACTCAAGGAAGAGTACGCGCTTGCCTCACTAAAACAATAACAACTGATTCAAAGCCAAGGCCGATATTTCTTCCAAGGCATAATAAGCCTTGTCCGAAAAACACCGCGAAGCTTCAACTTGATGTTGAGGTCTCAGTGCGCGCATCCGCCTGCTTCACGAACAATAAAAACAGGAGCCAACCAGATGTCACATCTCGCAATAAAGTGTTATTCACTACCGCTGGCGATTTTTATGGCGTTGAGCCAAACGACTGTATCGAGCGCACAGGCTTCAGAGGCTCAGGTCGCGTCACCCTCTCCACTGGAGAAACTGCGCCCTCCTCGCCCCGGACCGAATCGGTCGCTTGAAGATTATCGTTTTCTCGATGATCCCGCGAAACGCACGGATCGATTCGATGGACTGCGCTATCAGCGCCTGTCGGATTCTGCCTGGTTGCAAACCGGCGCTGAGCTGCGTTATCGCGCCGATGCTGCGGACAAACCAGTTTTTGGCTTGAAAGGCGTGAAGGATGACTCATACTTAATGCAGCGCGCAGAAGTCCATGCCGACTTGCATATATTCGATGACAGCCTGCGTACGTTTATCGAGCTGGGAAATACCCGTGTTTTTGGTAAAGACTTACCCAGCCCATCCGATCAAAGTCGCAATGAAGTGCAACAAGCATTCATCGATGGCAATCTGCAATATCAAAGCGGCAAATTGACAACACGTGTCGGCCGTCAGGAAATGGCCTACGGCAATCAGGTACTGGTCACCTATCGGGAAATCCCTAACATCCGGCAGGCATTCGATGGCGTGCGGATGAGCTGGATTGGAAGCAATGGCTATAAGCTGGACGCATTCTCCATGAAGCCGGTTCTTACTAGGGATGTGGGCTCGTTCAACGATTCCAGCGATCACAAAAAGAAGTTCTACGGCCTCTACAGCACCCTACCTGTGTTTAGCGAGTTGAAGGTCGATCTTTATGCATTTGGCCTGGAAACAGAGCAACGTACGCTCGATGGCTTTACCGGGGAAGACAATCGCTACACTTTCGGCACACGGTTGTTCGGTGAATGGGACAAGCTTGATTGGACCTGGGACTTAATGAAGCAGACAGGACACATTGCCGATGCTGACATTGACGCTTGGGCAGTGTCCAGTGACAGCGGTTATACCTTCGCAGGACCATGGAAGGCTCGACTGGGTTTTCGCGTAGATGCAGCCAGCGGCGACAAGGATGGTGATCACAAGGCCGGGACATTCGATCCCTTGTTCCCCAAGAACGCCTTTTACGGCCAGGCTAGCCTGACAACCTTATCGAACATTATTCTAGTAGGTCCCACCCTACGGTTTACACCCTTCGACAAGATTCGTTTTGAACCCGGAGTATTTACCGCATGGCGCCAGAACAGCGATGACGGAGTGTACTTGCCCGGCATGGTGACCGTTCCTGGAACCACCTCTAGCAGCGGCAAACGCTTGGGCACCTTGTATCAAGCTAACGCCAATTGGACACCAACTTCCAACATCACGGTCGATCTCGACTACTTATTTTATGACACCGATTCAGCAATCAAGAATGCCGGAGGCAGTGACTCGCAAATCGTGGTTCTACGCACCTCGTTTCGTTATTGAAAAGAGGTAGTCAAGGACTAGAACGCGAATAGGTAGAGCATAAGCCGCAAAGTGCGGGTTATGCTTTGCATCGTTAGTACTCCTCGCTGAGGAGCATCGTCGCAATGTCGTATAAACAAGGGCTCGACACAAATGTTTCAGTCATTATCGCTATCTGAGGCATCTAGTCGATCAAAGGTGTCAAAACAGATGAAATCAATTAAAACATGATATTTACAACGGGATGCTGTAATGAAATGCATAACTCTCTACTCCATCATTATTACTGGTGATTCCCGCGTTAGAATAATGAGTCGCTCGAATTCCAACTTCTTGCCCGCCGGAAAAACGCACTCCCACACCAAAGCGGTCCTCAAACTGAAAGGCACTGCCGAGGCTGTTGTTTTCAATTTCGGTGCCGGAAAAGAGTGCCACACCTACGCCTAATTCAATGTAAGGCTTGATACTCGGGCTGGAGAACTCATAGACCAGCACAGGTGAGAAGGACAAGCTATTATTGGAAGCTGTCTTATCACCTTCCCAATAGGTGTATGCACCGCTCCAATAGCCAGTTAAACGACCGAAATCATCCTGCCACCAGCTCTTATCCCAATCGACTTGCAACCCTAAACGATACGTCATGGTGGATTCGCCAGTTTGCCCGACAGCAAACTCTACACCAGCGGCTTGCGTGGCAATACTGTGTCCTAACAATGTGGCTGCAACTGCTGCCAGGCAAAACGAACGAGTCATTCGAAACCTCTATTTTTATAAGAATTTTTCTGATTTTATCGACTATCCAACGGCTGAAGTTCACTTGAATTTAGACACCACCCACGCGAAAGCGATACAAACGGGATCGTATTTTAAATTGCCACTAAGGTATTTCAGAAACGTGCCAGATCGGGATTGCTCGTGATCTGTACCATTGGGGCGAATCTTTCAGTCGCGTTTTTTATCTTAGGATGGGTAAATAGGTTAAACTACAGCATAGCTTTATCAATCAACAATATATGGTATGTCATCACATTAGAAAAACCATAAGCACCACGACTCAAAGCCCTGCCCAATCATCACCATGAATACAGTTTTAAAAAGACGGTACACTATTAAACTTATAAGACAGATAAGCGAGTGCAAAAATCAATCAGCATTTTGTTCTATTACACCATTCAAAGACAGCCTGATAAAAATATGATTATGTAATTACATCGTTGTTTTGCTTACCCGGAAAACTGACTGGAGGTTCGCCACACTTCTCCTAAATTGAATCCTAGCTCCAAGGATAAAACCGCTTACACCCCTTAGCACGAAGCCAAGCAATATCGACATTAAACGCCATGATCAACATTACAGGTAGCAAATTTCCAAAAAACCAAGACCCTATTACTACTGGACATCAAAAGCTAAATTTTACATCCTTCCTAACTCACTAAACCCGATATAAGTATCTTTGATAGACAACTATCCAACTACCAGTTATAGGGTGTTTGTTTAGTTCTTTTAGTGTCTAGATATGGATCAACTTGCTCTTGAACACCACGGCTATGAAGTTCACATACCTCTTCAGTACTAGATTCACTCACGCGTCTCGCCACAACAAAATTGTTACCAGTGCTCCCAGTGGCGTCTCCCTTGGTTAGGTTTTCGGACTTTGTAATGTTCTTAACTTTCATTTTCCCCACCTTGTACAACTTCTATTAACGGTTAAACAGCCATGTTAGAAAAGCAAACACTTTTTCTCTTATACAGGCACCGCCACACACCACTACCACTTTAAATAGATGCTTGTACCGTTAGCAATTATTGACGTTAGAAGCCACTAACTTAGCGCGAATCAGATTGGGATACACTAGGAAAATCAGTATCAGTGTTGGCCATATTGTTGATGAAATTGGTCAGAACGAACTGCACCGCTAATGCGGTGATATCTATGATTTCGGGGTCTGAGTAGCCTGCAGCACGTACAGCGGCAAGTTCCTGATCAGTTACTTTACCGCGGCGCTCTACCAAAGTCTTAGCAAACATAACCGCAGCAGCACGCTTTGGATCCCTTGAACTTCCCTGCCGATTTAGCGTAATTTCTTCGGAGGAGCTTTTCACTGAGCTTTTTCCGATGTAAGTATGCGCATTTCGGCAATAATGGCAGTCATTAACTTGAGTTACGGCTAGTGCAATGGCATCACGAGTTTTGACATTCAAAGCCCTGGACATCGCACCTTGGAAACTGATGACACCTGCGAAGGTGTCGGGACTGGAAGCCAGCATGCGAAACATATTGGGAATATACCCAGCTTGACTACCAATCGCATCGAGGGTGGAGTGAGTACTAGGTGGAGCTTGGTCGCGGGTTGGAATAGCAATACGTGCCATCGATAAATCCTCTATCATTTAACCGTCGTGGGTGCTAAAGGAAGCATATGTTCTCGACGCTAGATTGATAATCCTTCGATACGGGGAATCATCATCTCAAATTTAAAGAACCTGTTACTTAACTGTGATAGTTAATCGCTAGAGCCCTTCAACGTGGGCTAAATGAATCCAATTAACGCACCGCTTACCATAGATACCTCAACACAGACTATTTCTGTAAAACTTTAAACACCAAAGCATTCACCACAACATAAAAGAACTAATAACTGTCTCAACGATCAGTTATCACTGGCTTCACTTGATATGTATCACTAACAAAAAAAGTATAAACGAGCTTACAAGCACTGAGAAAGCTCGGTGCATTTTACATGCATCTTTAATTATATAAGGAATGAAATGAACTCTTATTCAAACTCTCGAATCTTACTGCCTTCATCCAGCGCATGTACTTTTGGAAAGTCTATTTTTGTATCAAAAACATTATTAATATAATTCGTAAACATAAATTGAACACTCAAACCGATGATGGACAATATTTGTCCATCGGTGAAACCTGCTTCGCGCATGTTTATTAATTCTACTTCAGCAATATGTCCTCGAACATCAATAACTTGTTTGACAAAACGGCCTACCGCTGCCATTTTTTTGTCACTGGACATGCCACCCCGAGCGAACAACAACTCACTCGGTGACACCCTCCCAAAGTTCACACCTATATAAGTATGCGCCGCTAAACAATACAAACATGCATTCACCTCTGAAACCGCGAGAGCCACGTTGGCACGAAGTCTCACGTCGAAGCTGTCACTCAGTGACTCCTGCATTCTATTTAAGGCTGTAAGAGCATTAGGTGATAGTGAAGTCAAACGCAGCACATTAGGAACAAACCCTAACTTTTTATAAACAGCATCAAACATAGGCCGCGCAGTTTTACTTGCGTTATCACGTGTAGGGATTATTGTGCGAGTCATTAATTCACCTCAGCAAAAAATTGGCGGTAGCAAATCAACATTATGCATTAACATCATTAAGCTACCACCCTAGATAACCCTTTGACGGCTACACCAACGTGTCAGTTGGAAAATCGATATCCGTATCAAACACATTATTTATATAATTCGTAAAACTAAACTGTATTACCAAGCCGATGACTTCGATTATTTCAGCATCAGAAAGGCCAGCTTCTCGCACGCAATCGATTTCGTCTTCACTTACATGCCCACGCATTTCTGCGACTCGTGCTGCGAATCGAAGAATGGATTGGGTTTTCGGATTGCTAGACTGACCTTTTCTAGCTAATGCGATTTCCTCAGGACTGTCTTTCGCCAAATTTAACCCAACAAAGGTATGCGCAGCCACGCAGTAAGAACATCCGTTGACCTCGGAAACAACAAGTGCTATTCGCTCTCGTGTTTTCAAGTCCAAAGCTTTCATCAATGGAGCCTGCATTGCCACCAACGCAGCAAGAGTCTTTGGGCTAATCGCCGTTAACCGGTATAGATTAGGAAAAAAGCCCAAACGTTTCCCAATCGCATCTAATGTTTCATGAGTCTCAGGTGGTGTGTCGTCCCGACTTGGAATTTCAATACGCGACATATTTACTACCTCTAAAGAGCTTTGGATTTGTTAACTTATCCTAAAGATTAAAATCATCCTTGATAACTGGTGCATTTCAAGAACAACCTTTTCAGAAAATGAGATCAGAGGTCAATTGACGAAGGTGATGTGCAGAAACACCGTCTGGCCAAGCAAATAAATAAAGCAAAAAAGCTGTCTAATGAAATACCTGGAGGACGAAATATGCTTAATTCCCTCTGGCCAGTCTCCCGTCAAAATGCATTGATTATCCTGAAATCTGCATAAATCAAACTGTACCTTTACCTCCATTAAAGCGACTGGTAGGTTAACAACCACAGCCGAAATGTATTTATTTCAGAGAGGATTTACAAAATGGATCGTTTTGAAGCGATGTCCATCTTGGTCGCGACTGTGGAAGCTGGAAGCTTCTCCGCTGCTAGCCGCAAGCTCTCCGTTCCACTACCAACAGTCAGTAGAAAACTCGCAGCTTTAGAAGAGCATTTAGGTGTTCGGCTATTGATACGCTCTACTCGTAGCTTGACTCTTACTGACGCCGGATTGACCTACCTTGAGTCTTGTAAGCAGATTCTTGACCAGGTGACTGAGGCAGAACGTTCGGCATCTGGTGAATACTCAACACCTCGCGGTGAGTTGGTTGTTACAGCGCCTGTTGTCTTCGGACGCCTTCATCTTCTACCAATCATCAATGAATTCTTAGCCTCATTTCCTCAAATTAATACCCGGCTGATATTATCTGACAAAACAATGCATCTTGTTGATGATCATATCGATGCCGCTGTACGAATAGGCCGATTACCGGATAGCAACATGGTAGCGACCCAAGTTGGAACTGTTTGCCGGGTAGTTTGCGCGAGCCCTGAATATCTAGCAAGTCACGGAAAACCCATACATCCTGGCGAACTCACAGAGCATTCATGTGTCAATTTCGAAGGGTTGCCCTCCGGTCCGATGTGGAGTTTTTCTCAGGCCTCCACACCAACAGATCTACTAACTGTAATAGTAAAACCTCGGCTTTCAGTAAACACTGCCGAAGCAGCTATTGATGCGGCTATTGCCAATGTCGGCTTAACTCATGTTTTGTCATATCAAATTGCACATGCCGTCGAACAACAAAAATTACGGCTGGTTCTTCGTGAGTTTGAACCGATGCCTATACCCGTCAACTTGGTACACTCAGGCCAGATACCTTTGCCCGTCAAAACGCGTAGTTTTTTTGACTTTGTCGTGCCACGTCTAAGAGCTGTCCTACTTGGTGATAAAGATAGATTGCGAGCAGGAATGAACACCTCTATGCCTGAATACCCAGGTTTATAGCTGCCAACAGTACATCAAAAGATAACACTTACCCTGATTCATCATCGACCATTGAATATATTAATCCAACAATACAACCTTTAGGGAGGGCTAGCAGTCAACGATATAACAACGAGCAGCCCAAGCATCAACTTCTGTTTTCAGCTCATAAGTTGTTAATCCAGCCTTCTATTCACCTACTACTACCCGAGCATAGTCGTCTGCTGACAATAACAAACTCATCTCCACGACATCATCGGGGTATATCTTAAAAAGCCATTGCTCATAAGGTGAGTCGTTCAGCTCAGTTGGATTACTTGCTAACTCAGTGTTGATGGCCGCAATTGCTCCTGAAACTGGACAATGTATATCTGAAGCCGTTTTTATCGACTCCACAACCGCTACCTGATCACCTGCATCATAGATCTGTCCTACGATCGGCAGTTCGATCGCAACAATGTCCCCCAACATGTCTTGACCATGCTTTGAGATTCCAACGGTAATGGTTCCATCTCTTTCCAGACGAGCCCACTCATGACTTAAAGCAAAACGCAGCTTGGATAGAATGTTGCTCATATAAACCCCTTAGTTCCAAATATTGGTTGATTTTTTCGGCCAAGCCTCTCCTTCTATTTACACTAGCGTATGGAGCAACCATTTTCTTTCGAAAACCTGTCGTGTTCTGGAAGCTTTGGGTCTGCCATGACCTCTAGAAAATCCAGATTAGCCGTTGCCACACCAATGCTTTCAGGTGGGCAAGGATTGACACCTTCAATGCCATACGGTAATTGAGGGCCTGTGATCGTAATTAATCTTTTCTCGGCTTTGATTCAGCGACTCCCGCTGTCACTAAAATCATAGAAATAGTTGAACGTTTTTTTACGAACAGCGCTTTCACGAATGTCCTGCGAGCTTCTGGAAACACTGTCCGGCCATCAGGGTCGGAAGCCCGTATTTTTCAGATGCTATTTCAAACTCAAGCAGGTGATTGTCGACCGATTCCGTCATGGCCTGAATGACGTGATGCAACTCGCCCAAGGTAATTTTTCGGGGACTGCGAAGCGACGCCAGATCGTCTGATGCGATCCACTTCAGGTCGATGTGCAACCGCAAGGTGAGGCTAACCGATGCATCTCAATCAGAAACTGTTCCTTGCAGGTTAGCCCGTGCTTGCCAGCATACTCAGCGTCGGCGAAGGTCATTTGCTTGACCCGAAAACTCGGCAGCGGAAGCCCCAGCTTTTCCCCAAAACGGGATGCCTTCTTCAAGAAATCCCTAGCAATGGTTGGTAAATGACTGTGTACAGGTCTACACCAGCCGAAGTCCGGTCATGCCACACATTATGGCTGCCGAAACCAATACACTTAACACGGTACCTAACCACCAGGTCCGATTGGCAGTCGACCGATTAACATTGTGTGCCAACATCACAACGCGCAATCCCGAGCACAGATGCGCGAGCACCAGGAACACGCCAAGCGAATAGTGCGGCACCAGACGGATATTCCAGGGGTCATGGATTAGTCCAGTAGGTAGCCCGGTAGCGAAAGCCCAGTCGGTTGGTATTTTGAGAAAGCTTCGGGCGAAGACAAACACAGAGTTCATATGGCCCAGGATAAACACCGACATAAACACCCCGGATGCAATCTGGAATACCCGGTAGCGATCTACATATGTCTCACTCCACGTCCATGCCAGTCGCAGTCCGGTGGCTATCTGAAACAGCATGGCTGCTACCAATAATGGTTCGACTGCTGCCGCTCGATAAACCTTTCGACCAATGTCCATGACAGCGCCGTGAGCTTCTGGACTGATGAGACCGAACAGGTGGTTGAATATATGAAACAACACATAAACAGCTACGATTGCGCCAGTGACACCATGTGTTACACGTAGATGTACCGATGGCGAATACCGATGCGATGTGACAGATGCAGGCGCCCGAGAAACCCAGTACCCAAACAGCAACCAGACCGGCGTCCAAATCCACGTGTCAGGAATCGTAGTCCCCGCCATGTAGGTGAGCACACCAAATAACACGTAAACCGTGGGTGCAGTTATTGCCAGTAACGCGAAGCGACGTGCCCGGATGTGAGCTGTGGTAAGGGGGGTAGACTGCTGCGGACGACTGGCAATCAATAGATTTATCAGAGGTACAGCAAATGCAGCCAGCAGCAACAGTGCTGCCAACAGGGTCGAGGCTGTCGAGATCTGTGTATTCGGGCCTCCGTTAGACACTGGTGTGACAACCCAGTGAAACGCGTCAAGGATCCAAGGGTAGATTGCAGCAGTTATTGCTGGAATCCACACAGTGCCCTCGACAGGTACAGCTTGCACGTTAAGCAATTGGGGAACTGAGGTGTCTACTCTTTTAGTGTCGAGCATCGTTAGCTCTCCTGCTTCGGAACAGCCGTCTGTTTCGGCGAAATGACCAGGCCGCGGAAAAAAGTTTTCGTACACCGATAGCTGTTATGCGCCCAGTTCGGGTTGATGCCAGCCAACTCATGGGCCCACTGACACTTGAAGCGTTTCCATTGACTGTACGAAGTGCACACCTTTAGCCACCATGCCCTCCCGTAAATAGAATCGCTGCGCAAGCGGCTTATCTAGCCCGGTATCGAGCACTAGGTATGAGCAACCATGGTGTCTGGCCTCTTCGCGAGCCCTATTTAGAAGGACGCTACCATGCCCTAAATGGCGTACCGATGAATCGACGACTAGATCGTCGACATAGATGTGGTGTCCATAAAGCAGGTTCTCGGATAAGCGATAACCGATCAGACCTGTCAGTTTTTTGTCCTGCCATAACCCTAGTAACCGATACCCCTGATGTGACTGACGGTTCAGCTGCTGAGTAAACGACTTCGCGCTTTTCAAATGCGGGCGTAGCTGCTGCATGAGCTCAAAGGCTGCCTCAAACGCTGTGTCTTCTGTCAGCCTCTTGATTACGTGATTTTTCATCAGGGAATTGCCTTCATTGAAAATGAACATATCGTATAGTCTTCATGACTTAGCCTATAGAGCCAAAAACACTCCAAACGACTAGGACATAGCAATGGAAAATCTCGTGCCTGAAGCATCAGATGCCCCTCTTTATCGACAGATCTATTGGCGATTTCGCCAGTCGATCTCCGACAGCCGTCTGAAACCTGGCGACCGTGTTCCCTCAATACGAGCGCTAGCCTCTGAGCTGAATCTTGCACGGGGGACTGTTGAAATCGCCTATCAGTTGCTGATCAGCGAGGGCTATCTGACTGCGCGCGGTCCTGCGGGAACAGTGGTGTCACCTTTGCTTAAACCCGTGCCAGACCCAGAGCAATCGGTACCTGAGGTAGAGCTACAAAGCTCATTAATTCACTCAGGTGAAATGCCATTGCCCTTGCAAATAGGCTTGCCTGCACTAGATGCTTTTCCTTGCAGACTCTGGAATCGATTGGCCTCTAACACTTTGCGTAACGCGCGATTGGAAGGTTTGATCTACCCGGATGCGAGAGGACTCTCATCGTTGCGCACAGCAATCGCGAGCTACTTGGGCGTTTCTCGCGGAATTACATGCTCGCCGGAGCAGATTTTCATCGTGGCCGGATATCGCGCCTGTCTTGATTTGATCTGCCGTAGCTTGCTGAAACAGGGCGACCAGTGCTGGATCGAAGATCCAGGGTATTTTGCGGCGCGCGACTTTCTTCGGGAGGCAGGAGCAACCCTGATTCCCGTCCCTGTGGATGTTAACGGTATGGTTGTTGAGGCAGGCCTCCAACGAGCTACCAACGCACGCTTTGCGGTTGTCACCCCCACCCATCAAAGCCCGCTGTGTGTTCCACTATCGATGCCTCGCCGTCAGGCATTGCTGGAGTGGGCAAGCAGTCGGGGAAGTTGGATTATCGAGGATGACTACGACAGTGAATATCGCTATCACGGTCGTCCTCTACCTGCCTTAAAAAGCTTGGACACACGAGGTAGGGTTTTGTATTGCGGCACGTTCAGCAAGGTGTTGATGCCCGGGTTAAGGCTTTCATATTTGGTGGTGCCCGAGAAGTTAATTCCTCGTTTCACCGAGATGACTGACAAGATGCAGAGTCATTGTCCTCACTTGTGGCAAGCAACGATCGCCAGGTTTATCGAGGACGGCCATTTCGCCCGCCATCTGAAAAAGATGCGCACCTTGTATTCCAGTCGACGGCAACTGCTGGTAGAGGCGTTGCAAGCAGATCTTGGACATAGGTTATCGATCGACCATCAAGTCGGGGGAATGCACCTGCTCGCTCGACTCATCCAGGGTACAAACGACCGCGAAATCGTTACAAATGCAATGAGCGTTGGATTGCGTGTGCACGCGCTTTCCGACTGGTACCTCACCTCAGAGGTTGAACACGGCTTGCTTTTGGGGTTTACCAACGTGAGTAGCAAGGAACAAGCAATAGAGTTCACCAAGCGTCTGGCTGTCGCGTTTTCGATTTAAGTAAGAAAAGAGTAAACGTCATCCCAACACACCTGTTTCGGCAGCGGGTTGAGAACCGAAAACAATCCGGTACATCTTGAGGACCAGACATGCGTTATGTTGAGTTGATTCAGCGTGAAGCCGAAGCGGTTTTTGGCAACAAAAATAAAGCCGACACTTGGCTGAACCAACCGAATGCAGGTCTCGGAGATAGCACACCATTAGAACTCGCTCACAATGAAGCAGGGTATGAGCAGGTAAAAGCTGAGCTTGAAAGGCTGAGTCACGGATTCGCCTGCTGACACCACGCTCCCTCCAAACCCCGGACCTAACATGATTGTTTTTGATCTCAATAGAAATGATTCTTAAGCTTTGCTCCGGCACATAGAAGCCTTCAAACCGAACTCGGGTGATTCGCGCGAGAACGCTCGATTGCGAGACGCGTTGCTGGAGTTGCGCACAGGACTTCAATCACACTTGAAGGAATCCGGCACACCATCTACTACAGAGTCTGGCCAGTAGATTGTCAGAGATACGAGCCCTCGGATATCCATGAAGATCACGACCAGCCTCGAAGGACAGCTTTGGAAACTGGCAGTGGCTACTCTGGGGAGCCACGCTCTAGAGCAGTTGGTGGTGGAACGGCTAAAAGTCTGTGTAAAAACTCGCGCAGTTAACATGTATGGTTTTCTACGCCTTGAATGGCTTGGCGAGGAAGCGCTAAAAGCGCTACGCAGGGGGCAGCGATTGGCAGGAGCGGAATTGGAATTTTCGAGAGATGATCCAACAAAAGTGGCAGTACTTCATTGCCATTCCAGCTATCTGTTGCGAGGTATCGTCCAAGCTCTGCCCTTGGACGCACTACCTGTAGAACTACTCGAATGGCGCATGCAACTCGATTTGGGGATGTAATTTCATGTTGTAAAAACGAATGCTCAGCCGAATTCTCTTGCGCATCGATTGATAGTCCCAACCTACAAACCAATATCTCGACCGAACTGATCCTCCTTCATTTCATCGGTAGCCTGACCAGCGCTCACGAGGTGCCATTGGAGCTGACAACTCAAATGCGCTCTTAGACGAGACCTGATTTCGACGTAGGTACCAGGAGGGCCTGCATAGAATCCCTGACGTTCAAGTGCACCACGTAACACCTCAATGCCTGTCGGACCGATGTCAGTCGCGTGCAACCGATCGGGTAGATCAAACCCAGGAATTCTTTTATAGCCGCTGACAGCATCTTCAATCAGCTGAAGAAATGCAGGTCCAGCACATTGCTGCTGCGCCATTCGCCAGACATTGGACTCCAAATCCCTGTTCATAACGCTTTCCAGCCCCTATCGCTCTGTCTCTTGTCAGTCGTGGTTGTCCGGCACGGGTATTTTTCAAAAAAAACGCCAGTTTTTTGAAATCCAACCTGAAAGCAGCGGCTTGCGCCGCACAGTGCCGATTTTGCTATGCCAAGAGGGCAGGCCATACGTCAGCGTCAGCAGGATATACCCAAGAAAAAGATCAGAAGTAGGAACACTGCAAAAGCGAAAACCAGCACCGTTTCCCCAGCAATATCGGTGGAAGATGGAGCGCTGAGATCGTTGCTTTTTTGTTGTCCTCAAATATAGAGATCCGTCGCGCAAAAATTTTTTCAAGGGGGCGAAACAAAATATTTTTTCTTCAAGCAATAAAAATGGAAGGCGATATAGCACCTATCAGGCTTGCGCCTTAGGTATTCCTTAACCTCAGGAATGCAAACATCAGATGCCCCTCATCGCCCTTTCACCTTGCCTGGAGGCAATACGTGACCGACGTGAATCACCCAACCTTTCGACAATCACTGGAAAAAAATCTTAACTGGATTCGCGACTACTGGGCTCAGCTCTCTGCGCTTTTTGTTGCGCTCGGAATCCTTTTGAAGACTTACACAATTTGGACGTACACCAATGCCATAGGTCGGCCTGATCTGATGCCCGGGGCTCTTGAAGCACCCTCTGATCTGGTTACGTGGCTGGTTTTCCTTGCTTTCGTGGCCGCCGCCTACCTCTTGATTATCATGACAACCAGCATGTTATTTGGTCTATCTATATCGCTCTTCAAAGACAGTCCAACGACTCAACCTTACCTGGCAAAGCTGTTGCTTTGGCCGGTTCTGCTCGGAATTACGGCGTTGATGGCCCTGATTTTTAATGGGCCGAAGCTGAATGATTATGAAAAGCTGGGATGTGTAGTTCTCTACATCATTGTCACCATTTGGGCGTTACGTAAGAACTCCAAATTCAGACTGGCCCTGGACTTATGCGCAACGGCGGCAGCGCCAGGAAATGCAAACAGCAAGGCAGCGCGAGCATACATTCTGCTAATGCTGGTATTCGTCCTAGTAGCCAGCGTTGTGTCAGCCGTATTCCCCGTCAGCCTCATTCTAAAAGCCTACACGGGCGAGGACACACCAGCAGCCGCGATCAAGCTCCTGGTCATATCGATTTTTTCTGCTGGTGTGACACTGATACCTGTGGTTGTTCTGTACACAAGCAAGGCCGATACGTTCAAACGGATTTTGCAATGCGCAGCGGCGACATTGGTAATCTTGGTCGTCGTTATCGGTGCTTCACCTGGAGGCTCCTTGACCATCGTCAATGCAGCAGCATCCATTATGAAAGTCCGCGACCAATCCGAAGCAAAGTTTTGGCTGACTGAAAATTACACAAAGGAAATTTTCGACTCCGAGATGTGGGGCTCAGTAGAGTCCGTGCGCGATCAACCAGTGATCTCAGCGTTTCCACTTTTTTCTTTTGGAGAAGTGTTGCTGCTTTGTCCGATCAAACTCATCAAAACTGAGCTTAAGGACTGGCCTGAAAAGTCGGCGTACTGTGTTGTCACCAAAAAAAGCATGGCGATTCGCATGCCGCGAAAGCCTGAAGTGACAGCACAAGCAAAAGTCGATTGAGGTCGAGCAGCAATCAAATAATGCCTAAACCTTCCTTCGTCTGGCGAGCTGAAACGAAGTTCATCTTTGAGACGATCGCAGCCTTTCGTAAGCGGCAGCTATCGGCCGAAGCGGAGGCTCGAGAATGGCCAGAGATGGGTTATGGCTGAATTTAGGCCGGACTGAATGTCAACCGGTGGAAGGAAGCAGACCTTCCGCCCTCGGCATCAGGGACTATTGTTTCTGCGATTTCTCTTGGACGACTGGTGAGCTAACCTGGACCTCACTTGGGTGCACTTCGGTCAAGACAGACTTATTTTTTTTCGAAGGAGTCATCAAGTAGACCGTAAGAATGAACCTTGCTGGCACCAGAGAAAGCAGCCCTAGCATCCCCAATATGGCAATGAGGGTTATGCCGTTGATGGACTGTGGGAGGTCGGTCAGCAACGCAAGTCCCACAGCTAACAAGAATGTTATCAGACCGAACCATTGCACCGCTTGAGCCCAGCGAAAGATGGTCGATTGTCGGATTTGTTCAAGATGCTTGTTCGATTCGTCCATTGCGACCTCTCGCGTTACTAAACATGCTTCGATAGCAACAGTCAGAAGCTGCCGCTCAATGGTCTCTATTAAACAAGGAGCGGTTCAGAGAATTCGTTCACTCCCTTGCTGGATTGGCGAATTCTAGGTCCAAGCGGACAGAAATCTCCTCGCGTCGAAGCCCGTACGCTGCATAGGCTTTCACCAGTTGAAGGTTCTCAGCCTCGAAGGTGATGCCGTCGACGAGGCAGGCTTCAGCGTTAGCCAAAAGCGGTTCTTCGAGGATCCTCCAGACCTACCTCCTTTTCCATTAAGTGAATTATCCGATAGTGACCGGCGTCACGAAGCATGCCGGCCACTTCTATTGCTTTATTTACTGATGGACACAATGGTGGCTCTACCACCCTCTACCCGAAACGAAAACGAAACGCGGTCGCCAGCGGTCAGGCCTTTAAGTTGGTCTTCCGATGCAGCAAAAGCCATGGTCATCGGCGGCCACTGAACGGATGGGACAGCCCCGTGGGCAATGGTCACCGTGTGCTTCACAGTGTCCATAGACTTAATCGTTCCCTCGGCGTTGGCGACGGAATCCTGGGCTTTCTGCTCCATCTGCATGCCCTCCATACTTTCCATTTTCATGCCCGGCATGTCCTCCGCTTGAGCAGAAAGCGATAGTGCAAATGCAGTGCTTGCAACGGCAATCAGGGTCAGTTTCATACGAATGTTCCTTGTGACTTGATGGGGTTAACAATGAGGTGCCGGCGACGCATCAGGCGATAGGCAGCCGGAATGACAAACAGGGAAAGCAAGGGAGCTGTGACCATGCCACCGACCATGGGCGCGGCAATGCGGCTCATCACCTCACTGCCGGTACCACTCCCCAACAGAATGGGCAGCAGGCCGGCAATAATGACGGCCACGGTCATGGCCTTGGGGCGAACGCGCTGCACAGCACCTTCACGAATCGCCGCGACCAATCCACGCTCAGTGCTGTCGCCGAGGTCTTCACGTTCGGCCCAGGCGTTCTTCAGATAGAGCAGCATGATCACGCCAAACTCGGCAGAAACCCCGGCCAAGGCGATAAAACCGACCCCGGTGGCGACCGACAGATTGAATCCCAATAAATAGAGGAACCAAGCCCCGCCCGTGAGAGCGAATGGCAGAGTGGCCATGATCAGCAAGGCCTCATCGAAGCGGGCAAACGTCAGGTAGAGCAACACGAAGATGATCAACAGCGTGGCAGGCACCACCAGCTTGAGTCGTGCGTTGGCCCGCTCCAGAAATTCGAACTGCCCCGAGTAACTCAGACTCATGCCGGGTTGCAACTTGACCTGTTCATTGACGACCCGCCGTAGATCGGCGACCACCGAGGCAATGTCCCGGCCACGCACGTCGATGTATACCCAACCAGAGGGCCGCGCGTTCTCGCTCTTGAGCATCGGCGGACCGTCCGTGACTTTGACCTTCGCCACTGTGCCGAGGGTGATCTGGCTCCCTAGCGGGGTATAGATCGGCAATTGCTCCAAGGCACCGAGCGAGTCACGCCACTCCCGTGGGTAACGCACGTTGATCGGGAAGCGTGCGAGCCCTTCAATGGTCTCGCCGACGTTTTCACCACCGATAGCGCCGGCCACGATGGACTGCACATCGGCGATATTCAGTCCATAACGGGCGGCGGCTTTGCGGTCGATATCCACATCGATATAGCGCCCCCCCGTCAGTCGCTCGGCCAGAGCCGAACTGACACCGGGTACACCCTTGGCCACTCGTTCGACCGCCTGGGTGGCCGCATCGATCTCCGCTAGGTTGGTGCCGGCAACTTTCACTCCGATGGGACTCTTGATCCCCGTGGCCAGCATGTCGATACGGTTGCGAATCGGTGGTATCCAGATATTGGTCAGCCCAGGGACGCGTACCACTCGATCCAGTTCTTCCACCAGCTTTTCCTGGGTCATGCCTGGACGCCATTGCTCGTGCGGCTTGAATTGGATCGTGGTTTCGAACATCTCCAGCGGTGCCGGGTCGGTGGCAGTTTCGGCACGCCCCGCTTTACCGAAGACATGTTCGACCTCTGGAACGGTCTTGATCAGGCGGTCGGTCTGTTGCAGCAGTTGCGCCGCCTTCTGCGCCGACAGCCCCGGCAGAGCCGAAGGCATATAGAGCAGATCACCCTCATCCAACGGGGGGAGAAACTCGCCCCCCAGACGCGACATTGGCCATAGCGCACTGACAAAAACCAATAGCGCCACCAGCAGTGTGATCTTCGGGCGACGCAAGACTGCGTCCAGGGCTGGCTGATAGATCCGAATCAACCACCGGTTCAACGGGTTCTGATGTTCACTGGGAATTCGTCCTCGAATCCAGTAGCCCATCAGCACTGGCACCAAGGTCACTGACAATCCTGCCGCTGCAGCCATGGCGTAGGTCTTGGTGAAAGCCAAAGGGCCGAACAGCCGTCCTTCCTGAGCTTCCAGCGTGAACACCGGAATGAACGACAGGGTGATGATCAACAAACAGAAGAACAGCGCGGGACCTACCTCTGCCGCCGCCTCGGTCATTACATGCCAATGACGTTCACCCTTCAGTTCTTCCCCCGGATTGGCCGCGTGCCATGCCTCAATCTTCTTGTGGGCGTTCTCGATCATCACCACGGCGGCATCGACCATGGCGCCGATGGCGATAGCTATCCCGCCCAAGGACATGATGTTGGCGTTGATGCCCTGGTAGCGCATGACGATGAAGGCAATCAGCACCCCCACCGGCAGCGAAATGATCGCCACCAGGGATGAGCGCAGGTGCCAGAGGAAGATCCCACACACCAACGCGACGACGATGAACTCTTCGATCAGCTTGTGGCTGAGATTTTCCACAGCGCGGTCAATCAGCTTGCTACGGTCGTAGGTGGTGACGATTTCCACCCCGGCCGGCAAACTGCTTTTCAGCTCGTCGAGTTTAGTCTTCACCGCCGCGATGGTCTCGCGAGCGTTCTTGCCACTGCGCAAAATCACCACGCCGCCGACGGTCTCGCCTTCGCCGTCGAGTTCAGTAATGCCACGCCGCATTTCCGGCCCCAACTGGATCGTGGCGACATCGCCAAGGGTCACCGGCACACCGCCCGCACCCAATTTGAGTGGGATCGACCGGAAGTCATTGAGCGACTTCAGGTAGCCGGAAGCCCGTACGATGAACTCGGTCTCCGCCATCTCCAGCACCGCGCCACCCGTTTCCTGATTGGCCTTGCCGATAGCTTCGGTCACCTCCGCCTGAGTAATACCGAGACTGGCCAGTTTGAGCGGATCAAGCTGCACCTGGTACTGCTTGACCATGCCGCCCACGGTGGCCACTTCCGCAACGTTGGGCAGGGTCTTGAGTTCGAACTTGAGGAACCAGTCCTGAAGTGCGCGTAGCTGCGCCAGGTCGTGTCCTCCACTGCGATCCACCAGTGCGTACTGATAGATCCAGCCCACGCCCGTCGCATCCGGTCCCAACGCCGGCTTGGCGCTGGTCGGCAAGCGACTTTGTATTTGGCTCAGATACTCCAACACCCGCGAGCGAGCCCAGTACAAGTCAGTGCCGTCTTCGAACAGCACGTAAACGAAGCTGTCACCGAAGAAGGAATAACCACGCACAGTCTTGGCTCCCGGTACTGAGAGCATGGTGGTGGCCAACGGATAGGTCACCTGGTTCTCGACAATCTGCGGCGCTTGTCCCGGAAAAGGGGTGCGGATGATCACCTGAACATCGGAGAGATCCGGCAGCGCATCGATGGGCGTACTCTGCACCGACCAGACGCCCCAAGCCGTGACAAACAGCGTCGCCAACAGCACCAGGAATCGGTTGGCCACTGACCAACGAATCAGGGCAGCAATCATGGCTGGCTCCCCGATTTATCCAGACGCTCGACACGCAAACCATCATCGGTCTGGCTCACCGCAATCCGAACCTTATCCCCCGTTTTGAGGCCCTGCATCAGCGCCGGACTAGCGAGTGGGAACGTCATCGTCATACCAGGCATGCCCAGCGTCTTGAAAGGACCATGGGCAAGCGTGACTTCTTTATCGTTGATCTCAACGATCTGCCCCTCCGCTTCATGAAAGCTGGAGGCTGCTACGCGCGGTGGTGACTCTTCCTCTGAGCGGGCAACAATGCCCTTTAGACTGGCCTCCGAGTCGAGCAGAAACTGGCCAGAGGTAACCACCCTCTGTCCTTCTTCCAGACCTTTCAAGAT
Organism: Pseudomonas sp. URMO17WK12:I12; assembly: GCF_000514395.1. NCBI lineage: Bacteria > Pseudomonadati > Pseudomonadota > Gammaproteobacteria > Pseudomonadales > Pseudomonadaceae > Pseudomonas > Pseudomonas sp. URMO17WK12:I12. Next base: position 381,601 of record NZ_AZVV01000005.1, on the reverse strand, counting down.
CGCCGTCTTGCCATCGCTTTCCTGCCCTGGCTGCACCTCCACTGGACGATAGCGGCCGGCGTCTTCGGCAAGCATCACCAGAGCACGTCGGCCAGTGCGAATGACGGCCTCGCTCGGCACCCACAACACACTTTGCCCGGTCGAACGGTTCAGGCGTACCTGCGCCGTCAAACCCGGCCTGAGGCGTCCATCTGGATTGGGTAGTTCCACCCGCACACGAAGGGTGCGGCTGTCCGGATTGGTCTCGGGCAAAATCGCGCTGACCTTGCCACTGAGCATTGTCCCTGGGAAGGCTAGCAGGCGCGCTTCGACCGCCTGCCCCACGGTGATCGATCCGGCATCCGATTCTGGTACGGCCACGGCCAGCCAGACACTACTCAAGCCATTGACGCGTGCCAGGGTGTCGCCGGTCGCCACGGTCATACCCGCGCGTACGTTCAACTCTTGCAGCACACCGGCGATGGGACTGGTCAGAGTCAGGTACGGCTGAACCTTACCGCCACGCTCTACCTGAGTAATCAGTGCTGCCGGCATCCCTGTGAGCCGTAGACGCTGGCGGGCCGCTTCCAACAGGGCAGCATCCCCGTTGCGTTTCAGGGCAAGGAACTCTGTCTGAGCAGCTGCCCATTCCGGCACCAAGATATCCGCCAACGCCGCGTTGGCTTTGAGCACATCACCGGGAGCATGGGCATAGACCCGCTCCACAAAGCCAGTGGTGCGTGCTTGAATCACAGCGACATCACGTTCGTTGAACACCAAGACACCTGTCACGTCGAGGCTGGAATCAAAGATCCCACGGGTGACCGTCGCAAAACGCAGTCCGAGATTCTGGGTCAGACTCGGATCGATGCTGACGCTCGCACGGTCCCCTGCGCCGCTGGCGTATTGGGGAACCAGTTGCATGTCCATGAAGGGGGATTTACCTGGCTTATCGAACTTTTGCTGCGGGTACATGGGGTCGTACCAATAGAGCGCTTTGCGTTCGCCCGTTGAATTGAGGCTCTGCTCCGAGGCGGTATTGAGTACTCCGCTCATGCGCTGGTGTGCGAACCAGTAACCACCTACGACGCCTAATGCCATCGAGATGCCAACCAGCAATGCCCTGCTCCATTTTTTAAGGCTCATTGACTGGGCTCCCCATAAGCAAAATACAGACGCGCACTGGCCAGCGCTCGCTGCTCTTCCACGTCGATCTGTTTGAGGCGGGCCTCTATGAGTTCACGTCGGGCGGAAACAACGGCGTTTAAATCGCCTTTACCCGAGCGATAACTGGCCATGCTGAGTTCGACCTTTTCCTTGGCCAGCGGCAACAGGCGTTTCTGGTTGCGGCGCACAGCACGATTCAGGCGTTCATAGTCAGCCAGTTCGTTTTCCAGTTGCTGGGTGTGCTCGCGAGACAGGGCTTCGCGCTCGGCCTCAAGCTGACTGAGCTCAGCCTGTTTGGCTGCAATTTTGGGGTTTTGGCGCGAGTCAGGAAACAGCGGCAGGTCCCAGGAAAATTGCACGCTGACCATATCGCCGAACTCACGACCACGGCGCTGGTAATCCAGTTCCCAGCTCCAGTCCGACTGCTTCTCCGACACCGCTTCATTAACTTTGGCTTGCGCTTCACGAGTCATCGGCGCAAACGCGGCCAACTCGGGATGGTGTTGCAGTTTATGGGAGTAGCTTGAGGTTTCGACAGGCCATTCAGGCAGGCTGCCCACAGGCTTGTCGTTGGCGGCGGAACCAATCCAGCGTTTGAGTGCCGCTCGGGCCTGTGCTCTTTGGAGAATCAGATCATCCTGTTGCTCCGCCAGTTGAACCGCTTCCTGCTTGGGTGTCACCGCATCAGCGGGTTGAGCGCGACCACCGGCAATCTGGGCCCGGACGGTATCGGTCAGCAGACGATTTTCTTTGTAGAAGTCCTGGAACAGCGCATCTTTGCGCTCAACCGAGTAGCTACTGATCCAAGCTAGCGCCGTGGACTGGCGTACCTTCAGACGTTCGACTCGACGCTCCGCAGCGGCGCGATCAACCGCCGCATCGGCGACCTCAATCCGAGCTTTGCGCTTGTCGCTGTTCGGCATTTCTTGCCTGACCCCGACCATTTGCATGGTCATGAAGTCCTGGTCGATACTCCAGCGATCCGGACCGCCAATGGGGTAGTTCTGCACACCCAGCAGCAGCTTGGGGTCAGGCAGCTCACCGGCTGGAATGGCTGCACTGCTGGCAGCCTGAATTTTGGCGTCTTGTGCGGTCAGCGACGGCGCATTGTTTTCCGCCAGCCGCAACGCTTCATCGAGTGTCAATGCGGCAGCGAGGCTCGGCAATGCCAGTACACTTGCCGCCAGACCGGCCACGAGGGACCAGACTGTGCAATAGCACTTGGAGTTCATGTTTACGATTCCTGTGATCATCCACTGCACGCGTCAAAAGACATGCGCGCAGCTAGTCCATCCTGCTAACGCAGAATGAGGCTCAATGTGGGACAGGAATCAAACGCGAGGAGGTCGCCATACCCCGGATGGGGCTTGTACGGGTAGGGAATCGCTGGAGAAGGAAAGCACTACGGGGCTGAATACGGTTACTGGAGGATTGAAGATCGAGACTTGCAGCATGCCGCCCGTCTTGCATTCCTGGCCCGGTTTACAAGGTTTGCCGTGCTCGACAGGACTTTTCATGTCATTGCAGCAGTCCATACCCATGTCATCCATCATCGCCATGCCCATCGTCTTCATTGGGCAGGGTTCTGTCGGTGCCGGAACGCCCGCCACCCCGCTGAGGGGAAGCGCCAAGCTGATCAAGAAGATGAGGCAGAACCGCAGATAGCGTTTCATGGGTTGGAGTGTAGTCGCTGCAATGGCGCTCACAATTGGATAAATGTTCTCAATGGTCTATCAAAAGACCCTGATCCAAGTGATATCACCGGACCTGAATTAAGCCAGCATTATCAGTACAAAATAGAAGCGATTGACGAACTGTGTACCGATTTATTTTTGCTCCGCTGTCTCGGATTTAGCAGGAAATGCTACGCGCATTGTGTAGCGTATTGCGCCGCCTGAGCTTCCTGACTTCCGAGATCCACAAGGGTTTCATTCCGTTGCTCTACGCTGGTCTAGCCGGTGAGTATGTGAATACCGTCAAACCCAAGCTTGAAAAGCGTTTCGCGTGGATCAACGAACAATTGGCCGATAGGCGGCACTTATCAATCTGCCCTTTCAGCAGAAAGCCGCGAGTCAGCAACATGCACAACGTAGCTTGGCATATGATGCATGTTGAGGGTCTGGTTAGAAGTAGGTACGCCCCTGGCGCATCACCTTGCAACCTCATTATCCATACACCCCACTGGTGCCCCCCCAATGGGATGGGACAGAGGTGCAAGTCGCCCCACTTACGACTCGTTTATCCCTGAAGTTTGATCAGTTCTTGATGGTGAGGGAACTCTCCCAAAGCCGCCTTAATGAGCGATGCTTGGTTGATACCAATCCCCCCTCCACCTTGTCGCATCGTGCGTAGTGCAGTAAACCAGTTTGCACGCCCGGTGCCTGTTAGGCGGAGACGGGAGGTGTCCCCACCGGCGCGCAACCAGATGTCTTGATCCTGCGGGCCAGCGGGATAGAGGTCACAGAAAATCTCTTCCAATTGCCGCCAGATTTCGTGATCCCGGCTATAGCTACCAACGGAAGCGATATTCTTTGCACCGCCGCGGTCCAAAGCAATAGGAAAATTATCCTCAAGGTCGCTCGCCTTGAAGATTGGATGTTGTTGCCCAGGTGCTGCCATTCGTACCTTTTCTGCGACGTGGTTGAAGACCTCGAATACCCTAATTAGCCCATCACCATGCGTACGAGCTTCACCGCGCAGCGCCCCCAACAGGTGTTCGGTGAACAGGCTGTTGCGAGCACCTCCGAGCACGAGTGAATACTCGGATGCGCGAGACGATGCGATCAGAACACGCCCTGCCCCCTCAGCCAGTCGGGCTAACGATTTCTCGCTAAAGCCTAACGCTGCAGGAGTATCGTTGATGCCTTTGAAGCTTGTAGTCGCGCCGGAATGGCAAGCGTCGATGAAAACCACTAGGCGTCTGGCTTTGATGCGGGCAAGCGCTGAAGAAAACTCTGCCTCCGGCAAAGTACTCGCGGAGAAATTGTCTGGATCGCAGTCGACAGGAATCAGTGCACTCGCCGCGTCAGCCGAATCATCAAAACGAGCTCCGTGCCCGGAAAAGAAGATCATCACTGTGTCGTCGAGCGTGGCGCGCTTTGCGAGCCCATCAAGTTCGCGGCGAATCGCCTCCAGTGTCGCTTGGCTGTCCACTAATACCTTTACATTGGCCTGGTCAAAACCGCAGTGCGAGGGGGACGTCAGCGTGGCGAACATGTCGCGCGCGTCGTTCAGCACTGCAACTGGCAGTGGTCGGACTTTAGGATAATTTGATACAGCGATAACAAGGGCGTGACCGCTAGAAAAACCGGCCCCTGTAGTCAACTTTGTTTGCTCATGCTCGTCCATCATGCCCCTCAACCCATCGCTCATCTAAGACCACTTCAGAATATCCGGCTCGCTTGCAGTTCGCGGATCTGATCATTTGAATAGAAATCCCTGCGCATTTCTTCGAGTAAACTGCTTACACGGGGTCCACGTCCTCGCCGGAGCTGGCCAATCGCAGCCCGCCACCGATTCCGACCAGTGCCGAAGCTTTCCAAGTCGGCGTCGCGTCCTCCTGCCCGCTCCCACAACCCAGCGTCATCCGGCCCATTAGGATAAAGATCGGCCGCAAGCTCTTCGAGGACCATCCACTTATCCGTTTGGGAAGCCGACGACAAACCGAGCGACCACCACCAAAACAAGCCGACCATGGTTTGACACACCACCAACGCCGGCTTCACATCAGCTCGCCCCTGTCGTGCAAGTTGAACCAATTTGTCCACTGCTAACGGCCACCGACGACTCAGGATGATGTCGCCCAGTACCTGCGCATCAGCTATGGCCACCGGGTGCCGCAACAAGACCCGATTATCAATCCAGCTCAGGAAACGGTGCTCATCGAAGCTTTCTAAGGTCTCGATAATATGGACAATCTTACCGACACTCGCAGCCAAACTTTGTAGTGTGCTATCCAGGTCGTTAGAACTCAGGATGGCGGTTTCGAGCTCTCGACCTGGTGTACAGACATCACCCTCCAAAGCGCGCTGCAGCCAACCTGTTGCCGTAGCTCGTAGGCAGTTGGCCCGGGCCAGGTCTGGCAGTTGATGCCAGACCTCTGCATGCCGAGGGAATCCGCTGAGATCAGCGAGTGGAGACTTGGATAATGCGGTGATCAGTTCCATGCTAACCGCCCCACCGTCGAGCAGGTTCTGAATGACGGTAAAGAAAGAGCGTTGCGGGTCAAGCGGACCTTGCCACGCTTCAGCGTTGATAGAAATGGCGTGGTTCCAGAGCTCTTGGGCCGTTCTGGCTGCAAAGCTGAGCGTACCTAACAATCGCGGTTCGTTCGCAACTTGCTCTGCAACAATGCGCAATACACGTGGCTCGGCCAACTCCAAAGCAATCTCGATTGACCCTTTCGGGCTAGCGCCTCGCAAGGATGCTCGTAGTCCATCGAAGCTTTCCGGAGCAGCGTCGATCGAAAGCTGGCGAGCGACAGCCTCTCGAGGCGCGAGACAGGCACTGGCAGTAACGCCATGGAGACGAAGCCAGCCTCTCTTTTGAGCTGTAGCCATGACCACATTGCCGGTATCAATATTGAGCTTTCGTGGTGCCGCATCGGCCAGTCGGACCTCCAGATCATTCTCTCGCGGCAGGTGGCCAACCAGCGCAGCCCATACATCTGGACGGATCTCAGCCCAACGCCAAAATGCGTTCGAAAACATCTCCGAAGTCAAAGAGGCTGAGACGACACCTTCAAGAACTGCCGTACGCCATGAGTCAACCGCAACAGACTCTGAAAGCGCATCGTCAATCGCCGACAGCATTCTCGTGTCTTCAATATTTTTGAACGAATTGGTAACTGCCCAGGATTTGAGGCCAGCCCATAACGTGTCCGCGGCGGAAAGCCCGGTTGTACTGAGGTTCCTTAGCAGAAGAACTTCCTGAACTGAAGCGCTCCGTAATCGCGACTCAAGCCTATTGATAAGCTTCGTCTTGCTGTCCACGCCTTGGGCGGGATCAGGCGATAGTCGCTCCAACAAGCGTAGAACTGTTACACAATCATCAAAGCTTGGGCTGGAGGCTGATTCGATCTCAAAGGCTCGTTGTAAAAGTGGCAGATCAATGAAGTGGCGGATACAAGCGCCAATCTGACCTGCGAAATGCAGGACGGACTCCGCCTCTTCGCCTCCGCAGAGAACTCTAGCGCCAGGTGAAGTCGGCGATGAATTCGCCGGGCCGATAATGCGATGCCCCGTCCAGCGAGACGCAAGCGTGTTAGGAGTACAGACGATTGATGGTTTCGGAAATTCGACGATATCTTGTGGACTGAAACTTAATCGAAATGCGAACTGGGCACGGATACTAGGCCAAAGGCGAGCCCACAGAGCAATTACGAGCCCATCAAAGCCTTGGACGCCAATCCTCACCACAGGCCCAGTGCCCCGCGTTACTAATGCTTCAGCTGATGGGACTAATTCTACCGCTGTCGAGGGCGACTCCGGCAATGGCAGCAAGTCACAAGACGCAAGCATCGCGGGTTGCTTGGGTTCGGTTATCAGCAACCCGAAGAGTGGCCGTAGATCGGACATCGAGATCACTTCATCGAGCGGAGCGATCACTGCATGGGAAAGAACCATCCCCGGTCGCGTCGCTTCCGGATCCGCAAAGGTACGAGCGAGAACGAAATGCTCACCATGAGGAAAACCACTCACAAAAGGTGACCAGTCAGCTCCTGGGGGAGTGGTGTCAGGCAAATCGAGACGTGAGGTTAACTCTGAAAAAACACGGTTGCCGGTGCTGGCAAGTCGGAGCCCGTGGCCGCCCCGAACCTCGCCGTATATAGCTTGCTCGACTCTCACTAGTTTGCTCACCTTTTCATACAGAATTAGCCAACAGCTGCTGGATCGGTAACGTGAGGTCTGTGGAGCGCCCCCCGTCTGGGAGCACTATGTATCCAAATTGCTCCGGGCCCCGAGCAGCGTATTCCATATCACGGTCGCTACTGGTAAGCGTTCGCTCCAAGGCGGACAAGCCGAGCACAATCGGCTCCACCCAAGTACTCGTGAGGAAACTGGCAAACATAGGCAGCCGTTGTTTCAAGATGACGGCCGGCCGCTCATCCTGCGCCACGGAACCCAGCTCGTCCCAGCAGCTTAGAAGGATGCATAAACGAGGACTCTCGAGGGGAGATGTGCTAATCGCCCCCCTGATGTAAATAAGCATCTGGAGCAACTCGATCAACCGCGCTTGGTCGGAGACTTGAACCTCACGGTTTTCACCGCTACTCCCACTGATCTCGTGCAATGGCCGAGAGAAAATGTCATCGCTCGCCCGAGTTTGCTGAAGACGAACGAGGAGAAGCCAAGCCGGGGTGCTAACAACCCTGGAGCGCCAAACTGCCGGAATGCGACGTGTCGAGGACATGGCTTTGATCTGTTCACCACCGTAATCCGGCCAGACAAGTTCTGCCTTTCGATTTTGCGTATCGGCTATCGGCCAAATGCTGTCGACGTAGATACTTGTAGGCGTGTGATCGGCGGACATGCCTTCGTTTAGGCTCTCCATCGCGGCTTCAAATGGCTCTAGATTGGTTGCCGCACCGTCCATGCGCAACATACCATCGCCTTTCATCAGGCGTTTAAGAAGTTGCGCGCCGTAATGCGTTTTGCCTACACCTGACTCACCAATAAGCAGAATCGAACTGTTGTCGGTATTCATGATTATCTTGCTCCAAACATGAATAGTGGGTCCGAGACCGAGGCCTGCGTAGGGGGCAAGAAGATACAACCGCGCCGAATACTGAGAGTCCAGTCAAGGAGATCATTAAGACCTTGCCCAGAATCTGAGCCACTTTCAGCTCCGGGATTGATGCTTACTGAAAACTCGCGTGCATCAGGCATGAGGTTGAGCACCGTCTCGCGAACGGCCGTTTCCATCTCAGGCGCGATAGCGATATCTGATTTGGTCCAGACGAGAGCCACGGGGCGCTTGGCGCTCTCTGCCGACAAGCGACGGGCAAGCAATTGAAGAGAATTACGGGCGGCCCCCATGTTAGGCCCAGACAGCGCTGCACGATCGGCAATCAAAAGAAACGCGTCAGCGTGCTCTGCTACCCAGCGCGCACCTTCACCGTCAATTGCTTCTCTATTGACGGCCCATTTTTGAAACCACTCGCCGGGAGCATCAGCGAACAGGTATCCTCGAGCCTCCCCATCAGTGTTTCTGAAATCAAGATGTAACAGTCCGGGAGCCCGTCCCCCTCGACTGGTTGTGTGCGGGGGAAAGTTCGGTTGTAGGCCAGGACTCCAACGAAGCGCGCTCGCCACAGCTTCCCAGCCAGCAAACGAATAGGAACCTGCAAAACTTCGCGCCTCAGAACTAGTCAGGCCTCGGGAGATGAGTAGATACCAGGCGGCGAGCAATGTGGTTTTCCCAGCGTTTTGGGGACCAATAACTCCCACCATTAAAGGTTTGTGTCGTCCTGTAACGAATCCGAGATCAGCGAGACCGAGGGCGCTTCCCGACCAAGGCAGCAGCAACTCGTCCGCTGCCACCTCATCCTGTTCTGTCCCTGCACCACCTTCTTTTTTCCAAGCCGAACATTTGGCACGGTCCAAATGGCCCAAGTCGCAAGAGCTCTCGGGAGCGAAGCAAGTAGAACGCGAGCACGAAGTCATTCGGGTTTACTTCCTCGTCGCTTCAACTTGGTGGCGTCCTGCGTAGCCTGAGCAGCCTGAAGCTCTCTGAAAAGCCATCCTGCCCATTCAGGCAGGGTCAGCAGAGTCCCGGCTGGAACGCCGACTTTCATGCGGAAACTTTCATCATCGAGCAATGGCTGCCCCTGGCCTGCTCCAAGGAGCCCGAGTATTGGCCCTCGTCCGCTGCTGTGCGGAACCAACTGCGTCGCAACTTCGCGCAAGAAAATCAACGTTTGTGACGTTACTGCTTCGCTCAGAAGATCACGTATCGGCAGTCGCTCTGCTGGATCAACGGCAGGCAGACTTAGTACTGTTTCGTGGAGGAAGGCGGTAACACTAGCGGGAGAAAAGCTTGGCACCTGCTGGTGAAGGTCAAATGCCATCAAGGCTGCCGCCGTTGAAGCGGGCATTCCGCGATAGCTAGCGAGAGTGGAAGGAGAATAAAGAGTTTCTTTCCACCAGATCAGGTTGGTGCGACGCTGCAGACCTGCGGTCGCAGCGCTCACAGCCTTGAGTGTATTCCCGACGTATGTTGCGACTGTCTTTGATAGCTGTGACAGCGGCTCGGACAGGTCAATGGTCCCGACTTGGGATTCTTCGATTGCGGCTCCAAAAGCCTGTGAGATGGCAGTCGCTGCTCGTGTTCCGAACTCGGTAACCCATTGCTGATTCTGGGAGTGAGGGGAAGGATATGGATTGCCATTAGTAGCGCCTGCATCCGAATTCGGACCGGCGGCGGCTTGGAGGTTCTTCGCCAACGCATCGTTATCAATGCTTGCTGACACAGGGGGCAGCTCAATTGGCGAGGGAGCCACCACCGCCATCGCTGGAGCTTGAATCGACTCAGGGGTAGCCCACTCCAACTCTGCTCGGGCGTCAACCCGTCGCTCGATTTCGATAACAACGTCTGACCAAATTGCCTGTTCGTTGGCTGCCTCCATAAAGGGCAACGCATTACGCGCGGACGCCGTAAAAGCCACGCCGACCTTTTCGTCCTCAGCTGCCTGCACGAGCGCTTCGAGCAAAATCGCCCGGATTACAGTGAGGGGCGTTCCTGCGAAAGTGTTTACATAGGTTGCCCAACGCTTCTGAAGCGTAGCGATAGCCTCCATTACAACGGGATCGTCGGCCGGTGCCTGTGGATCAAAAGCGATTAGGGCAAATGAGGCAGTCTTTCCCGGTGTCTTTTTAAGGCTTGCCGCAAGATCGCCCGCTGCCTCTTGAAGTTTTTCGAGCTTCGCGTCATCACCGTTGAGGTTGAGAAGGCCTGCGTTCAGAAATCGCAGTAATACTTGATTGCTCATGGTTGGCTTCTTCTTGAACTATCCCTAGTGCTGCTCATTGGCAGTCCGACGCTCCGAAGGGTGCATGCATGCGCAGGCAGACCGACGGTTAAGAGCAAAAGTAGACCATCAATTTTCAGCGGAGGCAATTTGGCACTATCCACGCAGTGCAATAGCCATTTGGGCTCTCAAAATGCGAAGCAGGTAAGTTTCGTCACAGCTGTCATACCGCGCTTTCCCTCACCTTCAGGAAACACTCTTCGATACCCAGCAACAATGGGTGTGTCCGAGGTAGCGCCATATTGATCCTATTTTTGGCCGACCCAGCTTCCGGGGTGCTTTCGGTAGGCTCTGTGAAACCTTGAGATGTGCGCCATTTCGGCTCCAGGCAATGAGAGTGCCTGGCAACGCCGTTGGCAGAGGTGGGCGAGGTTTTCCTTTGCCCGCCGCAACCTGAGCCCAATACCCCACCGGCGGTCGGGGTACATTCAGGCTGGAATAGATCCGAGCCAGGTAGCTGGAAGAAACACCATATCGCTCCCCGATTTTGGTCATTGGCATCGACCAGGCTTGTTCGTACAACGACTCTCTTGTCACCATGTCTTCGGAGGAGTCATCGGCTGGAATTTTTGATTCTGGCGTGTCTTCCATGGATAAGCGCTTCGAGAAAGGTGATCAGGAAGAAGGCTGCTGCCAAGTCTTCCTAGCCTAGACGTTATGACGATCCGATGCGGGAGCAGGCTGAGTCATTGACCGATTCACACCCGCGCCACGTTCGCTACCTCAAATGAAAAGCATCCGAACCCTGAGGAAACGAGTGGGTAATCTGCGCAACTACCAATAATTGATTCAAAGCTGCAATGCTCGCTTCACGCGCGCGTCCATCCAGTAAAATTCGGTGTGCCCAATTGTCCTGATGCTGATAGCGTAGGCAACACGAACCGCGAACTTATCTACGTATACCGTGCTAAGGAAGCAATCATGGGTATCGACCTGAAGACTTTATGCCTGCGCGAGAACCAACGACGCAGGATACTCTGGGCGCTCGAACGATTAGGTCCTGGTGCTGAAGAAGCAAAACCACTCCTTGCCGAGCTTGACGACATCGATCACCAAGATTTGGAAAACCCAATAGGTGCGGCCTGTTCGATGTCGATTGATGAGTTACGCGAACGCGTCCCGGACACCCCATTCAAGGGAAGCGATGGCCACCTTTTCGTTATCGTGCTTGACCAGCACATCCCACAGCCGTGGCACGCGCGATTCGAAGCAGCGAGCGCTCTTTCTTCACGGCTGCCGCAAGGAAGTTATGCAAGCGACTGGCGTCGATTTCTTCGATGTTGGACACGAGATATGCAACACCTTGCGGCGCATAGAGGGAGCGGCAAGATTGATTGAGTTTGATTTGAACACAAACGATTGGGAGCCCTTGATCCAGCATTGCGCGAGAGTTTCGTGCAGGCAGAAGATGATTAGAGGGAAATGCGGCGCTTACCTGGAATTGGATCAATCCATCAACTTCCACCTGCGAAACGTATCTTCAAGACACCTGAGCGGAATCAGCGGTGAGCGCCAAGCTTGCTGCGGTAGCCCTAGATCAAGTAGCAAATCCGGCAACGACAGCAACAACCAGGCATCTGCCCGCAAGCGATCGAGCAGCCATTCGGGATCTGCCCAATGAGCAAAGTGAGCACAAACAGCCGCCCAATCGACCGACCCTAATCGTTCCATTGCTGTTGGCCACCGAGTGCTCCGCACAATTCCTTCCACATCCAGCACCATGGGAGCAAGGTCGTAAATAGGTGCAAAGCTCACTCGCTCTTTACTCCGGAGGATCGAGAGGTTCCCACCATGATTGTCGTTGTTCCCGGCGACCAGATTTATCAAATCCCGGCGCAGGTACTCGCTAATCATGCCCGGTATTTCAGATTCTTGGTCTGCGGCTATCCATGTTTTCGCTAGCTGACCCACGACATCGATGTGATCCATACGGACAACCGAATTAGTGACGCCACAGAGCGAGTACATTGACTCTACTGCGATACGCTCAATCCCGCCCGGAGAGACTTTTCGATCGAATCTTTGCATCCAAATACTGGGCACCTTCGCCGCTTCGTATGCCAGCCCCTCGGCGGAGATCGTGTCGACCCCCAACTGGCCCAGCGCGCGGTAAAAGCAGTATTCGGAATGCAGGATGTCTCGATCTAATTTGGTTGCTTTGTTACGCGGGAACTTAACGAACCAGTGTCGACACACATCTGCGTCGCGTACCGCTCCCTCGGGATGAAGCCGCCCCGAGGCGTCCTCGACCAGCAGCATCTTTTGAGCTACGCCCCCGGCCCCGAGCGCGCCGATTATTGGCCATCCCGACTTCCTGGCTTGGTCGAGAAAGCCCATACCTTCCTGAACAACCTCTACTCGCGTAGACCCACCAGTCATTTTGCTTGTGGAATACAGCGTTTCGCCCGAGCTTTTTACCCGCATGTGTCCAATGGGAGCAGCAGCGAATTGCTGCAGCAGAAAGAGGTCAGTCGACGTCCCTGGCGGTACTACCGCTCTAGACAATATGTGCCGGCGCGCAGCACCAGCCGGGATGATGTCGTGCAGAAAAGCTGGGGCGAGCTCTCGCCGAATATCCCATTCCAGAGGGAGATTCGCACTGACAGTCGGCGCTTTAACCGTACCCAGCTGAATATACTGATTCGCAAGATAGTCGGGCAGGTAGTGAGTGATGCACCGGCTGCGCAGGCTATCTTTAGGCGAATCGAAGCTGACCACCAGTGCGTCGTGCCAGTGGCCATCCGAGTGAATTTGAAGGGTGATGGATTCCATACGTCTCGACGAATTACCGAAGCCTCCCTATGCATTGATCAATATGAGTCCCCAGCGTTTCTGGAGGGGGGTTAGGTACGCTGGACGGCTAGGAATAGTTTTTCGCTCAATGTTTCTGACTCAATCTAAGAGTGAGCCAGGCATTGCGCCCAAATAGGGAGTTTCCCCCAGTTCCCCGATAAATTACGAAGCGAGCATTGACAAACTCTCATGCAGTGCTGCTATCGCTACTCGTTTATTCACATCAGTTTTTTTAAAGCACGTCACGCTTCAACACCAGGCACACTCATGTGCTTTCTCGTTTCACAACCGGGTTGTTAAAACTTCGAAAAAGAGGTTTGCGAACGTCATTGCTCCATTTTTATAATCAACTTACAACAATGATAAGGAGCGCGCCATGAACTACAAATCTGCGGAATACATTAAGCAGTACAACAAAACGCTGAACAAGCATTGTGATTGGGAAGTTCAGCTATCGACCGACGAAGGACATAAGGATTCTTTTGCGGTATTTCATTTAAACACACACCCTGCAGAACAAGACACAGTTGTATTCATTGGTTATATCCCCATCGCTACACCAGTAGAATCACTCATTTGTTCCGAAGCATTTTGCTTCAACTATTGTCGATTAGGGATGGATATTGGACGGAAGACTCGAATTTACTTATTAGCAGATACTGGAGAACTCGTCTTTGATGAGCAGCCCCAAGAGCTTCTGAATAAACTCAAAATTCAAGCTACTGAAGGCTCAGAGCCTCAAAAAAACAGCGCATCAGTTGACACTCGTTTTCCAGAAGAAGGATAACGGATGTTCAATCCCCCCCAATGCTTTGACCGCAGGCAAGCTGGCATGCTTGCGGGCACCACGGCCGGCTAAGATGTAAAGGGTATCTTTGCTTTCAAAAACGCATTCTTCAAAGTCGCTCTGAAAATCGCTGAGAACACTATCGCCCGGCTGGAATTTGTTGTCACTGTCGAACACCACTGCTTGCGCATACAAAACGGTTGCCTCAAGGCCTTGCGCTTTGATTTCCCGTTCTTGAGATTCCGGGAGCATGACATCCAACAGCAGCCACTGTCTAACGATGCAAAATGGTTTTTCTGTGAAGGTAGCAGTGGCCAGTTCGATCAACATATTGTCTTCAAGCCTTGAGCCACCCAGGACTCGTGCTGATCCGAATAGCAATTCACCTAGCAGTTCAACATCTGTAACAGCCATATTTCTCAATACCACCCTTATCTGCTCGTTCTTTCGATAGTCCAAGCAGATATTAATTTTCCTGCGAAGTTTTCACCGCAATGTAAAAGGTTCAACGTCCATCCAGAAACGAATCCCCTACTGATCGATCAGTGGTAAACACGATTCATGTAAACGTTGTTTCCGGGCGGCACCCAACTCACTACAACGTATAAACTCCCTCCGACAGTTTTGAACAACGAGTAGCCCTCGATGAAGAACGCCGTTTGTATCCTTGATGTTCTGATACTGGCGCCTTCCCTAAATCGCCCCTTCGTATCGCCAAACACCGTTCCCATCAGTATCGGAGGGGTATCTACGGCGGCCACCAGATAAGCCGTGACAGACATCCCGAAATCGATCGCCATCGCCGCTGCTACAGCAGCCGGAACGCTCAGTGGAAAATCATTCATACTGGGGTTACACCTGAGCGCTGAACCAGAGACTTCATGGAGCAATTTTTTGTGTGCACGTGCCTCTCCCGCGTGTTCGCCGCGCTGCCACTGGCTGCACTTGCACAGCACATTTGGAGCAACCGCTTGAACGGTGTGAGCGTCAAAAACCGTGAGCATTTTGATAGAAGCCTTAAGTTGACGGCCATTTCAGTGAACTCAAGAAAGGCTGATTACCAGGCCTGGATCGAAACCCGTTTGTTCACCTGGATAACCCCGAGAATTTGAGACCACACGGCATCGCCCGAACATGACGTCGATTGAATGGTGGGTATGTCCAAAAATCCAAAGATCCGCTTTGTCCAGAAGCTCGTGCCAACGGTTTGAGTAAGCAGCACTCAAATGCCCCTCATGTTTGTCACCCATTACTTCGGGGATGGGTGCGTGATGCGTAACGACTACAGTTTTGCCATCGAATGGCTCATCGAGCTTCTTGGAGAGCCAAGCGAACGACGCGTGGTTTCGACTGATGAGGTCGGACGGGCGCAGCCGGCGATATGTTTCTCCAGTCCGAATGACTCGAAAATCATTCATCCAATCCCATGCGGTTTGGGTGGCTACAACGACGTTCCCGCTGGACGAAAAGTCAGTCCAGCCCGTTGCGCAAAGGAACCGCGTTTGATTCCAAACAAAGGTCTCGTTTTCTAAAACGTGGACGTGCTGCAGAGCTTGCTCCTTCATTTTTTGCAGCGTTGAATCGATATGCCCGCCATAAAATTCGTGGTTACCGCACACGCAAATCACCGGGCGCGCAAAGACCTCATTGGCCCACCTCACTCCTCTCGCCTTGACATCAATATCACCCACCAGCACAACAAGGTCGTAGTCCCCGGGCACAGGCTCGAACGGAGAAAACTCGTTGTGCAGATCTGAAAGCACGTAAAGCTTCATCTGTATCCCGATCTCGATTTACAGCTAAATTGATGGAGCGAATGAAGGGGCGAGACGAATCTCTCGCCGACTCCCGATCCGCGAACGAGCCGGCAGATCCACTCGTATGAATATATACATTTGAGTGGATCATGGCAATCACGGCATACAGATCTGTTTTAACGGAACGGAAAAAATGTCTGTGCGCACCGCATTCGCCGTAGCACTGAAGCTTTTGCGAACAAAGCGTGGCCTCACACAGCATGAGCTAAGCAAAAAGGTCACTCAGTCGCATGTAAGCCGCATCGAAAATGAAATGACCTCCCCCAGCCTTGAAGCCATCATTGAACTTGCCAGAGTTCTGGAGCTTAGCCCTGTTGCCCTCATGGCATTGGTGTGTAGTGCACAAGACGCACTGAGCGCCGGCGATGTCCTGAAAATCGCGGAAAAGGATCTTCAGGATATGGCGCTACTGCAGGATTCGATTCCGCTGGAAATTGAAGAGACGCCTCACCCTCGCATTACCGCTGCAGCAAAAATGCGAGAGGAAGTTCAAGCACTCAAAGAGCAAGGGTTTTCGCAGGCTGAGATCGCGAGGAAGCTGGGGATGGCAAAGACCACGGTTCAGCGTCATTGGCATCGTTCGGACTGAGCATTTTTGCTTTTATTTGCCCCCGTCTTACTTTTGTTCAACGGTCATTCAAAGCCAATACTGAACCGCTGCTATGCTTTGCTCTCCATCCGAACGGAGTCGAGTTATGGCTGAGCAATATTCCCTCCCTGACGTACTCGCAAGAATGTATGAAAACCAACTGGCGATCGAAGCTGCGCTGATGGAGCTCGTCCTTCTGGAGGAGCAACGCGGATCATCAGATGCTTGTGAGAATGCGCGCGGGGCACTTGAAAGGATTGGTGAGAACGCCGGGCACATCAAGCAGGGGATTGCGAGGTTGGGCGGGGCTGCGGATTCTTCCGCATACTGAAATCTTCATTTGAATCGACTGGTCATTGCATAGGCGCAGGGCGTCAGCCACGTCCTGTAACATGGCACTTCAAATATTTCATGGAATGAAGCCGAAATACGCTCTATTCCTCTGCCACGCCACCGCTATAAATCGGCTGACGCCCTCACCTGATTCCCTCGCCCTTAGTGCGGCAGAGCCCCACTTAGATTTGGATCACTCGTGGGATGACAATTTTTCAGACTTGGTTTACTTCCAGTCCAAGTCTGCCGTGGAGAACTTCAGCGCCTGATTACCCGCCTGGTAGAAGCTCGCCTCGATGACCACTTCGTCGACCTTACGCAGCTGACTCATAAATTTGCTGTAGTCGGAAATGAAGAGGTACGTCGTGCTGTTATCACTCGGCTCACTGGCAGAAAAACGTTGAGGCTTTCCATCTCCAAAACGAACGCTCACGCTGCAACCATCATAGCTGCTGCATAGAAACTGTCCCCGCTCAATCTGAAGAATAACGTCCGATCCCCACCGAGGATGTTTTCGTAATTCAAGCGTAGCCCGTTGTGCACCTGAATAAGAAAAACCGAAGGACAGGGTATTGGTCGAGTCGACCTCCGCTGTCAGCACCTCTTTCTGGGTCATTTCATCGTTGTGTGTGCCGTAGCGCCACACCAGTCCCATCTGCCGTTGATGGGCTTTGAGTGCGGCCGCCTCTTCCTCTGCTTTTTTCTTGGTAGCTGCCTGCGTGATCTTAGTATTGAGCTCCGTCAGCTGTTTTTTGTACCCGGCATTGTCGGGAGCCAAAGCGACCAGTTGCTCGTAAATCCTGGCTCGCCCAGAGATATCGTCATCTTTGATAGAGCCAAGGCTCTCGACGAGCTTGGTCTTTTTGGCTTCATCGGCCATGGTCTTATTCTTGAGTTCCACCTTCACTGCGACTGCATCGATATCGGCGTCTCCAAGACCTTGATACTTGCGTACAACGTTCAGCGCCTCGGCAACCTTGCCCTGCTCAATAAAAGCGTTCGCCTCGGCCTGAATCGCAGCTTTGTTTGACTTGAGGTATTGAGCGGTCTGCTCACGCTCGGCTTGACGCTGTTGCTCGGCCTGTTGTTGCGCAAGCTTGCTGCGCTCGGCCGATTCATTCGACGTGGCAGAGGCGAACATCATCATGTAGCAGATGAACAGCGCTCCCGAACCGATGACCTTTAACTGAAGACCTACATCGAACCCAAAGATAGACCGAACACGCTGGTATATAGGGGGGATGAGCAATGACGCACCTGCCAGTGCCGGCAGCGACACCAATGGAAAACGCCAGACACTTGTAAGGAACAACCCAAGGAAAAGCAGGCCAAAAAACCAGGCACCAACTTTACTTGCGAGGGCGACGGATCTTGATCCTAGATCTGCACTTCCATTACTCGTGGAGGATTGAAAAACTAGGGACTGCGCAGGCTCGAGCTCGATGAAAACATCGTCATGCAACGGGTGTTCACTGGCAGCCGGAACCGTCACCGGGTGCTTGCAGTGGGGGCATCGACCAGTGATACCGGCCTTGTTGTTGCTCAAGCGAATGCTTTGTTGGCAGTGTTTGCAGACAAACTCAATCATGGCCTTCCCTGGTCGTTGAAACCTGAGCCTTAGCCTACGGCGGTGGCTCATTGCCAGTCAATCGCTCACGCATTGGGCCCACTGATGATCCAGGGCCGTTCTCAAGGGGCGGGACTGGGCATCATTGTGAGCTATGGTTCGTCGGTGATGATGCAAATCGCCCCCATGACTCGAGAGCCGTCCCATGCCATCAATGCTTAGCCGTTACAACGAGCTGCACGCGCATCTCGATCACTTGTTGAATACCGATCCTGCTCTCGCAATCTCACAGGCTCGAGAGATCGATCTTGATACACCTGAGCGACTCAATTGGTTGAATCTACGGGCGAGCATTCTCGTGGATGGAGGTGCGATGACCCAACAGCAGGATGCAATTGAAGAAGGTCTCACTTTATTCCAAGAGCTTCACACTTTGCATCCAACCACCAATGTGACCTACAACTTGGCAAATGCGCTCGTCGCGGCGGCTGGGCATCTGCAGGGGAATTCCAGTTGGCTGGATCATCAGGAGCGTAATCGAGAGTACCGTGCGCAAGCGCGCCGGTGTTTCTGGAAGGTTGGTCAAGATGTTGATGCTGAGCCATCGCTGAGAACACAGGCCTGGACGAATCTCGCGAACCAGTTCAGCAATAGTTTACGGCTGGGCGAAGCCCATGATGCAAGGCTTACTGCACTTGAAATCGACCCCGAAAACGGGGTTGCCGCATATCGCGCGGCCCGTGATTTGCTGTGGCTTTTTGACCAAGGAGGATGCTCAGATCTGACGCGCATTGAAGCCATCATGCTAGCTAAAATCGCGCATAGAAATGAGGATCGAATTGTCGAATATGCAGGTGCGCAGGCAGCAAAGGAAATCGCAGCGTTCGCTAAAAAGCTCGGAGATCCACCACCGCGATCACCCCACACTGATCCGTTCATCACATGGATGGAAACTGAACGACTAACGCTTGCTCCAGCTGTCGAACTCGTCGACCCAACATTGGGCAAGCTGGACTGGCTCATGCTCCCCGCAGTATTGGAACGCGAGCCTGGCGCAGCGGCAACGCCACCACCTCTTTTCGCCATGTTCAACATGCTCAAGAGCGACTTTATTCTTGCCCGTGATCTGGCATGGCGAGCTGTCGACGAAAGCGTTTGGCCGAAGACAGGCCGATTCTCAGACACACTCGACTTTGCCACCTACGGCCCGGATACCTCTGCACTCATAGTTGCTCACCGAACGGCCATTGACCTGCTCGACAAGGTCGCGGTAACGGCGAATCACTACTTTGAACTAGGTCAGTCTCCCACCAGCGTTTCCTTCGGTACGTTATGGCGGGGAGCCAAAGATAAATTGACGGGCGTACGCCCGCTCTCCACTAAAGTCGAGACGGTCATTCGCAAAGGCGCCAAAGCCCTCTACGGCCTTGTGGAGCTCGCCGAAGACTACGCCGGCGAAGAAGGCATCCTTCGTCCACAAAAAGATCTGCGTAACTCCGGCACGCACCGCTTCGTGGTACTTCATGATCTTGGTGATCCAGCTTCCAGCAGACAAGCACCTGAAGTCGAGCACCATCATCGCGAGCAGTTTACCCAGGACGTGTTGCGCGCCCTGCGTGTGGCCAGATCAGCCATTCAGATGCTCGCCCTCGCAATTACTCAACACGAAAATGGATTGGCACAACGAGAAGGTGGCTTGGTCGGACAGATGATTGTCCCTGACCACGACTTGATTCGGGGGCGCGACAAGGATGTTTAAATAAATCTGCTTCATACCCTTCATCTACCAGCGTTAACAGGCTGCTGCGTAACCCCTGAATTCGCAACGCGACATCATCTTGGCCAGCTAGACTCACAAGCCATGCGGATCAGGATGTGAACGCGTGTCGCGAAGCCCTCCCCCGCAAACCCGCTAGTCGCGTACATCGAAGATTAGGCGAAGTCAGCGACTTAGAGCTGGATGCACTCGTACGAAAAAGGAGGCTTCATGTCAGTTCTGCAGGAAGTTTTGATGTGGTCGAAAGGCCTGTCAGCCTGGCAAGGGGACTGTGTGAGGCGCTTGCTGGGACAGGAGACGCTGACTCAACAGGATTTCGAGGATGTGCTCGCCCTGCTCAAATCAGCGCACGGAATCACTGACCCGGAAGGACGTATAGCCTCGCCGCTGAGTGAGGATCAAATTCCTGCTGCAATAAAACCAACTACACACATCGAACTGCATGCAGTGAAAAACCTGGTGAACGTCAACGCGATCGCACCGGAACACAGCCTGGAATTTTCGCCCCAAGGGCTGACTGTAATCTACGGGGGCAATGGTTCCGGTAAATCAGGGTACTCCCGGGTACTGAAACGGGCATGTCGAGCACGGGATCAGACAGAAACCATCTACCCCAATGCCAACCACCCCCTTCCAGCGGATGCGAATGCCAGGGCCACCTTCAGCATCAGCGTAAATGGTACCAGCAGCGATGTGCTGTGGACTGATAACCAGCCCGCTCCAGCAGAGCTTTCAAGCCTTTCAATATTTGATTCTCGTTGCGCAAATGCATACCTCGTCAACGAAGCCGATTACTCCTATGTGCCCCATGGGTTGGATGTTTTTGAACGACTCGCTGCATTGCAGCAAAAGTTGAAAACAGCGATTGAACAGGAGCAGAGAGAGCACTCCGTAGATCTCTCCGCCTACTCACCGATGCATGGGCAGACGGCGGTTGGAAGGATGATCGCTGCCCTTTCTGCCAAGACCTACTCAAACACTGTTGTAACACTTGGCACCCTTACAGATGAGGAGCTAACCCAACACACAACCATCGGCAAAAGTCTTCAGGAGAATAATCCTAAAGAAAAAGCCAACCAGCTCAGACGCCTGGCTCAACGGATATCCGTGGTTGCTGGCAACGCACTGAACAGGTCGCCACTGATCGACCAGAACGTTGAGAAGGCCCTCAAGCAGTCGGTCGAGGACTACATAGCAGCAAAGTCGGCGGCCGAACTCGCCGCAAATAAATTCAAAGAGCAACAAAACCTGCTACCAGGAACTGGTGGTGATGCGTGGCGAGAGCTTTTCGACGCCGCCCGCAAATTTGCGCTCGAGTCCCACCCTGGCCAGGACTTCGCATCTCTCGATCCGGACAGTCCATGCCCACTGTGCCAAGAAACACTCAATGAAGGTGCTGCGCGGTTAGCTCGCTTTGAGGAATTCATCCAACAGGAAGCTGAAAAGACATCTCAAGCCCGCCGCAAAGATATGGTTGGGAAGTACACACCGATTACGACGCTGGATGTGAATATCGGGCTGGACGAAGCCACATGGGGGGAAATTCACACGCTAGCCCCAAAGGTCGCTACGGATTGTCGGGAGTTTGAGCGAGTACTAGGTGAGCGCCGTGACCAAATAGTCGCCGCCGTAAAATCCAACAACTGGACGAACATTCCCCTTCCCCCCAAAAGCCCGTCAGTTGCATTGCAGGCACTGGCAAACCAACTCAATGAACACGCCCTCAACCTTGAGCAAGCGTCCGATGAGGTGGCCAGAATTCAACTTCAACAAACGTACGCTGAGTTGGAAGCGCGCGTGTTACTGAGCAAGGTGAAAGATGCAGTCGTAAATTCCATCGCCCGGATGACCCATGTGGCCATTTTGGCAAAGTGCATCACTGCGCTTAGGACAAATTCCATCTCGACCAAAGCCACCCAGATTGGAGAGACCGTGATATCCACGTCGCTCCAGGATGCATTGAATGCTGAGTTCAAAGCGCTAGGTGTAGGAGGCCTTCAGGTTACCCTTCAGAGCCGGTCAGGGCGCGGAAAAATGTTGCACAAGCTCAAGCTGGAACTACCACAGAGTCGAAGTCCCAAAGACCTGCTCAGTGAAGGTGAACAGAGAGCCATTGCGCTGGCGTCATTTCTGGCCGAGGTAGGACTGAGTGAAAGCACAGGGGGAATCATCTTTGATGACCCGGTTTCCTCCCTGGATCACCGGCGTCGCGAGCGTGTCGCAGCAAGGCTAGTAAAAGAAGCCGCGCGCAGACAGGTAGTCGTTTTCACCCACGACATCTACTTTCTGTGCGTTCTGGCGGAGCAAGCAGATACAGCCGGCGTCACCGCGTTGACCCAAAGCATCGCTCAACGCTCAGAAGGTTACGGTGTCGCAACACCGGAGCTTCCTTTTGAGGGCAAAAATACGACTGGGCGCATCGCATTTTTGAAAGCTCGGCATCAGCACATTGCAAAGCTATTCAGACTGGGTGAAGAGGACGAGCACCGTAGACAAACCGTCGAGGCATACTTCCTCCTTCGAATGGCATGGGAACGTGCAGTCGAAGAGGTGCTTTTACGACGCGTCGTCCTACGCTTTCGCAAGGGTGTTGAAACTCAACGACTGTCCGAAGTCATCGTTGATGACAATGACTACCTGCAGGTAACTGCTGGGATGGGCAAGTGTTCCAATTATGCTCATGACAAGGCAATGGCAGGTGACGTAGCGGTACCGGAGCCTGATGAGCTGCTCTCTGACATTCAGGCCTTGGACGTATGGCGCCTTCAAATCGAAACTCGCAGCACCGCTACGAGTCGCGCCAGGAAATCGGGCGTACCTAGTGCACCCTTACTCTCTCCTGCCACTACGGCAGGGTCGAAAAGTGAAGGGTAGGCTAAGTCGGTTCCGGCTCTGCACAAGCCTAACACTGAGTTACTCAGTGAGGGCTCCACGCTGGGCATGCCTTGAATTAGCAGAAGGATGACTGAATTGCTACGCGAAACCGATCGCCACTGATTGTGACGATCGTCTCTCCTTCAGAAGAGATTGAAGAATCGGCGTGCTAAACGAAGGATTCGGGCAAATAGATCAAGCTTCGCATAGGTACTCTCCTGTTCAACCAGATATCCCAGCCTGGCAGAGATTTCCCTCCTCTCGCCATTCACCGCCTGCAAATCCGCGGGGGTGGCTACTCCATTCGACAACATGCCGATGCGAATGAGGGACAACGAATTGAACCGGGCAACCTCCCGTTCATGGCGAAGGTGAAAGCGACGATTGATGTACCGCATTTTGCCCAATGCAAAGCCGTAGACCCCCATCCCCCCCAAAAATACTTGAGACGTGGTGATACTCAGACCACTGGCATTCAAGAGCGCAGCCAATTGTGGAGTCCCAAAGCATATTTGCCAGAATGCGTAGAGGCAGAGTACGCAGGTAGCCAGGTACTGCCATCTTGAAGGGTACGCACCCAACAAAATTTTGATTCGGCGGATTTTTTTCATGAGGCCCTCACTGAGATCGTTGACGTAGGTGTAGCAACGAAGATCATCGAGGCCTCCTAAGGTGCTCGCAAGCCAAAACCTACCCTCCTTTTCCCGACGTTTGAGACTCTCCCTCCCCGGCCTCATCAATGTCTAAGTCTTGCTTATCGCCAGGCTCCCATCGACCTTTCTCCTATCTTGCGGACGCTCGTTACGTTGACAATTTACAAAATTAGACTTAATGTAAATCGTCAATCACATCAAGAGGCGCACCATGAGCCCCACGAAATCGACCAACCAGCCCCTCGAAAGCGCCGAGTCTCGCCTCGAGGCCCTTGATAACATTGCCGGCGCAAGTGGAATTCCCGTGCGCCTCCTCAAACTCATCAGCTTGGTGGTAGATCACTGGAAAGAAGAAAAGACAATCGAGGACATACATTCTCTTACTGATGCAGAGCTGCTTCGCTCATTAGCTATCAGCGGCGGATTATTTGCATCACTCAACACAAGAGAAACTAGAAAAATTAGTCGTAGAGCTGTATCAAAAATTGAGTTCTTTGAAAGACTCAAAGAGTTCGGAGGCGTGCTTAAAAGCAAGGGCGTTACTGATGCGCTGGGAATCAGCCGGCAGAGCGTAAGCAATCACCTATCCAAGAAAAAACTCATCGCATTCCAGGTGGGCCACGATAATTATTTCCCGGCGTTTCAATTTTTAGACAATGAAAAGCTACCTCATTTAGAAGAAATTTTAGGACTATTAAACGTAACAGGCGCAGAAACCATATGTACTTTCTTCCTCAACCCTATTGCCGTAGAGAATGGAAGATATGAATTGCCGTACGCTCTTCTAAAAAATGGAGCGACTGAGAAGCAATTAGAAGCCATTAGGCGCGAAGCAGCACTCTTTATGACCGGCACGCCAAGCTAAAAAACAGCGCACCCAAAGCCGGGGCGCTGCCTGAATATTTGAAGCTTATGGAGCAACCACCTTATACCCCAACATTTCTGTCAGGATTTCTTCGGTATCCATCACATCCCCATCAAAGTAGTCCGGAGTTTCGCCGTGATGCTCGAAGTCCGAAAGCCCTGTCATGCTCACCGTCGAAACCGTAGGCTCCTGACCCGGTGCCACCCAAAGCGCGTAGCACATGCGCCCGTCCGAGTAATGCCGTGATTCGTACGCAATACCGTCAAAAGCGTTCGGTTCCAAACGAGCCACGATACCCACAATTGCTTGCGTGAGATCGTAATTTTCGCCAGTCACCTCATCCAGAGTGCGGTTCAACTTTGAAAGACAGGCCTTAAGATCCAAGAGCCGCAGATCTCTCACCATCTCTACTTTGCACATATTGCGCGTTTCGAGATCCTCCAAACTGATAAAAGTGTCAAGCCCTTTATGCCCGGGCAAGCGCAACCGCCCAAAGGTCTCAGCCAACGCACCGCTGGGATGCTCCGCTCCGTACCACACCCGGAAAACCTTCCAGGGGTCGTTGAAACGCCCTAACTCTTCAGGTTCCGTGGGGCATCCAAAATAATGCGCATTTGGATATTTCTGGTGTTGCACTCGACAAGCCTCGGAACCACCAGAAACTACCTTCACAGGAAGCGTTTTAGCCTCGTGAAACCCGCGAATCAGTTGTTCGAGTTGCTTAAGTTCGTAATCGTTCATGCCCACCGTGTTGTACTCCGTTCAAGAAAGTTTTTGCCATAAGATCACCAATTAGGTTTTGCTTACGTCTTAGATACACTGACCAAACTATTCAGCCAGCGGCCCCTGACCTAACTGCCAGGGCGCGAACGGAGCTTATCAAAGTCAAAGGGAAAAATGGAAACTTACTGCAACTTTAATTGCAACTTATTTCAGATAACATAAATCACAACCCATTGCAACAAGCAACTAATTCTGCTAGGCAAAGCTCATGCACTTCGTGAGAGCACCTAGTAAATAGACGCACACCTATGTGTACTCATGGAGTTATTCCATGACAAATCAGATGCCAAGGTATTTACATCAAAACCATAGTCCGATTGCATCAAAAATAGAGCGCATTTTTTTCCAATATTTTTGTGGTTTCTTTTTGCCATTCTTTGTCTGTTCTCCTATTTTTTCTCATCCTCGCTTGCCTCTCTGCTTGCTCCTTAAGCAAACTATAAAAGGTCTAGTCACCCATCAACGTACGATGGAATCGAGAATGGAACAGATAAAGCCCCCCTGCTACCGTTTATCAAGATAGGAAGACTTCTGGATGATGGTGATGATGGGGATCGCCTGACTTGCATGCACCACGAAGAGCCGGGAGCGCGACAGGACTACAAGCACTATGAGGAGGACGAGTGGGTCTACACCCTCGATGGGCTTCCAGGCTTTGCAGCCCACCGAAGCGAATCTGATGCGGTTCTCGCCGCGGAAAAGGAGTTATTCCAACAACACAGCTAGATCGCGCAAAACCAATTAGAAAAAGCACTGGAGGAAAACGATATTAAGCTTGCCCTTGCGCTCGCTGAACGCAGGGGATACCGGCTTGGTATTACCGATCAGCGAAGACACGTCGCAACGATCGTCCATGGAGCATTATCACTGCTGCCCCCATTGGAACGAATCTGACATATCACATATCAGGCGCTCTCTTTAGCCGCTTTGAAATAACTGTTCGAGAGGTATCGATACCAATCGGTGATACTCTCATCTTCTTGGCCGACTTTCGTAGCTTTCCCATTTTATACGGTAACCCATTCAACATATGATGAGACACGAGCAGGGTTGGCAAACCTTGTTCTTGCAGAATATTATTGATTTTCCCGACTTGAAATATAACAGTGCAGATAAACCATAAGTTTTACCCGCAGACCAAACAACCGCACTCTCTCCAGATACAGTTCATCCACCAACAGTAAACTCAACTCCACTCAACTTACAAAATAAAAAGACCCACCAAACACGCCACCAAACACCAACAAACTAACCCTCTATCTATTGGCCTTCACTATACGACTTACTTCGTTCTGCATAGCGGAGTCCAGCACCGGAGCATAAAGATCCATATCAACTATTGTATCTTGCTCACTAACCTTAATTTGAAATGGCCCGTATATGATATCAATCATGCCTTCAGAAGTAACAAAATTTGTATACGGATTGTTACCCTGCCTATCCTTGTGCACCCTTATATTTGTGACGCCGTCGGCTAGCATATCAACATATTTTTTTTGATCGCTGGGACTTAGCATCGTATAGAACTCACCACCAAACCCATACGAAACCCCGTCTTTCATTTCAAACCGAGGAAAAGTCTTTTCATTCTCCACATTCGAAGTTCCCTCGTCACATAGCAAATACACCTGGACATCAACAAAAACTACCCTTTGCATGTTTTCATAAACATCTTTAAGAAACTCTCCCCATTTCGGACTCGTTCCGCGCGCAGGAGATCCCGGGCAAAGCGTGTAGTACCCCCGAATGACCGGCATCGAGAATGATGGTGATGAAGAGTTTATTATTGTTACATTACCCGAGCCCGTGGCTATCGCTGGGCCGGCTCCTGAAATGGCTTGTTGCGACTGATGCCCTGAAAGAGTTGAGTTCGCAATGCTCTGAGAAGAGTTCATAGACCCATGTGATTTACCATCCTCGCCTGGAAAAAAGTAAATATAGAGTCCCCACGCAATACCAAATATTGAGCCTACAGCCCCGATAATCAAACATCTCTTCTCAAATTTCTCCATGACAATGCTCTCTGGCAGCGACATCACTCACAGTATGAAAAGTAAGATTAGTCGACTTTTTAGATTTTTTGCCACTACCTGCTTAACGTGTCAAATAGCAACAATCTAGAAACGAACCCAGCTCGACTGCGAAGAGAAAAGGAGGAAACCCTTCCTTGGACACCGAGCCGGGTAGCCCCCTCACCCACTGATATCTATAGGAAGAAGACTATGCAGTCTTTTCTGACGGCGTCGGTGTAACCGCTCCAGCTCTCATGCCAACGCGCCACATTTGAGGCACAGCAGAATGCGCTCGACTTTTTAGCCTCTCATGCGATTTTTCGGGCACACCTACTCTTCTTTTCACACCCAGGCTCCG
This sequence comes from Pseudomonas sp. URMO17WK12:I12, assembly GCF_000514395.1. NCBI lineage: Bacteria > Pseudomonadati > Pseudomonadota > Gammaproteobacteria > Pseudomonadales > Pseudomonadaceae > Pseudomonas > Pseudomonas sp. URMO17WK12:I12. The sequence continues at coordinate 354,219 of NZ_AZVV01000005.1, read as the reverse complement.
CTAACGCAAATAGGTCTCATGGAAATGTCCGTACGTCGGTCGCTTTATCCCCACTCGCTGGACATACAGCCTCACTCTGTCAGGCAGGCATGTCGCTTAGCTGGTAAGATGCGCGGCGTTATTACTTATGAGGATTGTTTCAATGGCCACTAACCGCTCCCAGCGTCTGCGCAAAAAGCTCTGTGTAGACGAGTTCCAGGAATTGGGCTTCGAGCTGAACCTGGACTTCAAGGAAGACTTGGCTGACGAGGCAATCGATGCATTCCTCGACGCTTTCCTGAAAGAAGCCATGGAAGCCAACGGTCTGGGCTATGTTGGCGGCGACGACTACGGTCTGGTTTGCCTGCAGAAGCGTGGCTCGGTCAGCGCTGAACAGCGCGCTGCCGTTGAAGCCTGGCTGAAAGGCCGCACCGAGCTGACCAGCGTTGAAGTCAGCCCGCTGCTGGACGTCTGGTACCCGGAAAAGCCGATCAATCCGGTAGCTTGATGTTCAAAGGGCCATCCATCGCGATGGCCCTTTTTGTTTCTGCCTCATGAAACGCACTTTTACCGTCAAATTGAGTTCTCCCCGAACTCCCTCCCCGATTCGAGCGCCCCACTGTCCGTGATCAATCACGGGGACGATCCTATTCTCGTCATGGCCTGCCGGCATTACCGTCGCTCCATTCCCCCTCACAACTGAAATGCTGCACTTGGAATCCTGGTGCCGTCCACTAGGTGACTTGCCCGTGATTCCGATATGATGGCCACACTCATATAAGCGCTGCTCCGCCTGCGGCGTCGATCCAGTGAAGGGAAGCTCAGGTTATGTCCGTTGACAGTGGAACTAGGGTTGCGATTTCGAAGTTTTTTGCGAACCCAGCCGGCTCAATCATCCTGACGCTGGTGTCAGTGTTAAGCGCTGGGTACATCTCCATCTGCAGCTCTCCCATCCTCACGCAAAGCCAGGCGATCCTCGGCAGCCTTCCCGAGAACGCCACGCCTCCAGATACCTATATCCATTCAATCGTCGCACTGTTATTAGCAATTTTAGCTTTGCTGATGGTCTGGCTCCGCGAGAGGGGACTGGCTGATATGGCTATTCGCAAGGAACGAAAGCTAGAGGCGCTGGCTGTAGAGAAACAAGCGTTGATCAAGCATGAGAACACGGCGATGGAGGGTCGCTTGACCAACCTCCCACCTCGCCAATTCATGAATGATTACGTCCAGACACTTCAGGATATTGGCAACCTCAGACGCCTGACCAAAAATGAAATGTCGTCGATGACCCCGGAGAAGATCATAAAAAGGATGCAAACCATGATGTCGGGCGTGCTCAGCTTAGCCAGAACATGGGATGACATTTCGGCCTCAAACAAATTCGTCTCTTATCACGCAAATATCATGCGGATTTTCTCCAGTGACGAAATTGCTCTGTCTCCAGTGGTTGGTCTGCCCTTGGAAGAGACCATGGCTGACGATGAAGGCAAGAAAGGTGGTGTCGAAAATGCTGTTCCAGACGCTGCCGAGGATCACTTCAGCTTGGAAAAATGGATTCTCCAATATGAGTTTTTTCTCCATAACCAGTCATATGACGTGGCCATAGAGCGGTGCTCTGGCATCTTGTTCATCCAGGACGTCGAGCTATCCGTCGAATCCTTGAACTCGGACAAAGCGGATGAGAATGTCGAGCAGATTTGTCTGCCCTTCACTTACAAGCAGGAGTATGAATGCTCCCGCCATCACCCGAACCTCCCCGGTGCTCCACAATGTGCCGCCTCAAGCCAGCCGATCTATATTGCAGACTTGCAAGCGACGCTAGCCAAATGGTTCGAGGCAGAAAAACGCAGAAATAGGGAGATCAGTCCGCGCTACGAAGAAAAGATTACCCAGTACTATCAAAATCTGGAGCACGCCAGGTCGCTAATCAGCTTGCCCATTCTCCATAATGACAAGCTGATGGGCGTGCTGAACGTCAGCAGAAACGCGGAAAACATGCTGATGAACTCAGATCGCGCCGAACTGTTTGTGCAGCTCATGCGCCCTATTTGCTACCATTTGGGTAAGATGCTAGCATCATTAGAAGACAGTTATTCCAGCCAAGATGGCATTACTGAAGCAACGGAGGTTGATGATGAGAACTGAGCTACGAGCGAAACTGGTTCGAAAGCCGACCCGCTCCAACTCCGCTGAACGCCGGGAACCGACAGGAGAAGAAGTCCGTGTCACCTTGGCCAGCCGTGCAAAAAAAATACTCAACGGCGAAATTGTAGAGTCCACCGGGTGGAACTTACAAAGTTACTAACTCGAATACCTACAGCAAGCACATGCGAAGCCGCCCCTATGGGCGGCTTCGTCGTATCTGAAGTATATCGATTCAATTGAATGCGTGTGGTTGCTTCCTGGAGCCATCCGCCCTGGCCAGGGAATTATGCTTGCCAATTAGCCAGGTCGCATGCCTGATTCAATCGAGTCCATCGAGGTGTACCGCGTAGCGCCATTCAGGACGGCCACAGAAAACTCGATTTCCCACCCGAAAAAAACGAATCACGCATGCCGTCCGTGCATGGCCATCGTACAAAAATCATCGCGGCGAGCAGATTCACAGATGCCACGATGATGGGTGCGGAGCTAAATTCCACAGACGGATTGATCGGCATCGCCCTGGCCGACCTAAAGACAGTAGTGCTCCCCTTTCCTGCGCCTACACTGGACAAATTCTTAGAAAGGAGCAGGTGACCCGTGAGCTTCCCATCAGACATCAAGTTGGCTATGCGGCAATGCATCCTGAAGCTGCTGTGGCCTAAAGACGACATCGTTAATTTCTTCATCAACAACAGCTGCACAACGACCGACATCAAAGCGCTGGGGGACTATAAAACGATGTCACGCGCGGGCATCGTGGACACCATGTTCACGCACCTCGCCACCAAATCTGATTCCGGTCTCGGCCAGTTTCGCGCCATGCTGCAGTCGCTCATCAATTGGACGCACTTCGACGACTACTACTTCGTCAAGCTGGCAAAGCTGAGTCGAAGCGATGCCGAGAATGCAATCACTCACCTGAAGCAGCTTCAGGAGATCCGTGACCATCACATCAATGAGCAGCGGAAGGAACGTGAGCGCCGCGAGTCCGAAAATCGCTCCACCAAAACAACCTTGCCGGAACTAAAGGCTCAATTTATCGCGCTGCTTCAAGGATCGCAGACCGGCAGCAAAAGGGGCTACGCCCTAGAGGCAATACTTCACAACCTGGCACGCGTCTCAAATCTAGAGGTGACCGAAGCCTTTCGAGAAAATGGCGAACAGATCGACGGGGCAATCAAGTACGAGGGCGAGCACTATCTCATTGAAGCCAAGTGGCAAGACAAAGCTGCTGCCAATGAGGCTGTGTACCAGTTTGCAGCCAAAGTTGAAGGCAAGATGTACGGTCGAGGCCTCTTTATTTCGATCCACGGCTTCAGCGACCACGTCGTAACGTCCCTGATCGCGGGCAAGGCGCTCAAAACCATCTTCGTGGACGGCGGTGACCTCATCCTCGTATTGGAGGGCCTTCTGACCCTCACTCAGATGCTCGACTGCAAGATTAAGGCAGCCCAGACCAGAGGGCTCATCTACGTTGACGCGATAACTGGGAAGGCCAAGAAGTAGTACTGCAATGGGGCGCAGGGATGTACCGGGCCGAAGGTCTCACCATCTTGTGATTCATCGGCGCTCGCGACTTCGAAGCTCCGTCTTGCGTATGAAGCACTTACTCCGTCAGGCGAGATTCATCTTGATCAACATTCAAATGGCCCAAACCATTTCCCCCTGCAGCCTGGATCTTAAGCCACCAGGGGAGGGTTAAGCGCCCCGTGGCCCCCTCCTTTGACTCTCTGTACACAGTGTATTCGGCGTCGTCGACAGCCGTTACCCGGCATTCATACTATTAGCTGAATTGACCAGCAACAGAATCGCCGAAGCGGCCATGTGCAAGGTGTAGGACACGATATGGGGTTCAACAGTCTTTACCGCGCCACCCTGACCGTGGCTGCCCTCATTGTTTCTTATGGCCGGAACACTACTGTCCAGCAGGTTAGACAGGGATGCGAGGTGGCTTTGATAGTACTCGGGAAACAGGCCATTCTCGATGCAGATCATAATCAGCTTCTTCGCTGAGTCGCTCTTCTTGTATACCCAGCCCTTTTGATCGCAAATAACCTTCATGGTGCTTTCGAAAGCCTTATTGGCCTCGGTGAGAGCCTCCTTGTAAAAGCCATGCCGATAGTGATCGTGTGCAGTAAAGAATTCTTCCTGAGCCCCCTCGAAGCCGGGAACACTCAAATAGTGAATGACCGGCTTGACCACCTCGCTGTGCATAACTTGTGAGTCCACACGAATGATTTCGTCATTCACGAACGAGTAGCCTACCCCATGCTCTTTGAATCGACTATTCAACTCTTCGATGCAGAAATCGACATGTGATCGACCATCGTGACCAGCATAATACTCAACGTTATTCGCTTCGCGATTTGCACATTGGAATGCCAACTCAATGACATCGAGCGAACGTTCAACGTCCGGTTCATTCAGAAAGGCATCAAACAACAACCCCTCGGGCCGGCGCTCAAATCTGTTTGGTAACAAATCAGGTCTCGCCCACTCTTTGGCAAGGGCGCCTAAAATTCGGCTATAGACCTGAAAGTTCATGAAACTGTTAGGGCTGTCGGAATGCCCCAGCGTCTGCTCAATCAACATTACAAGCTGATTCTTGAGATCGGGTGGAATCGTTTCGTACTGAAAAACATCCGGTATGTCGCCACGCTGTCTGCGTTGACGCTTCGAAAAGATGTCGTGGATCATCAAGCACGTCCTTGTCTGAGAGGGAATCACCGAATACTACATCCCCGTCGACGGCTCAATCTAGGCGTCAGGAAAACCTTTGAGTTGCTAATTCGACGCCGTTGCCGACCCGGACATATTCCAAGGGGTGTGTGATGTTGCTAGCGTTGAGACCTCTTCGAATGTACAGGCTGCTGTCCTACTCTTCCGGGTGCGGAGGGACTAAGGGCGCAATGCTGACTGATGTTGCGGCGGTGGCACACACCGAGGGCGTGATCGACTGAAAGCGACTGGATGTTTGATGCTTGAGGGAAGAGCGGGAAAAGCGGGGATTCAGAGGAGGGGGTGTGAAGGCGTTTTTGACAACATTCGAACTATTTTGTGCTAATTAGCAAAACTTGAAATTCATCGACGCACAGTTTTTTGCGCAGACGCTGGGAACGGTTAGTCGCCATTGGAACAATCCTCATAAGTAATAACGGGCGGCACTTTAGCAGTTTAAGCCGCTAATTGCCCGACTCTCTGGGGGGCATCGCTGACCGCCGGTAAAAAAATAGCAGATTAGAAGGCCATGGCACGGCACACACTTTCAAGCCTTGGGGCATAATGCCGACACTTTCATGACCACTGAGGGATTTTATCGCCATGCCCTCGTCTTTTTCCCCCTCGGCTGTAGGGTTTTATTACACATGATCAAGTCTTTGCGTCCATTGTTGCTGGCCAGTTTCATTCTTCCGCTGGCCCTCTCCGTCTCCGCCGCCCCGATCAACACTGCGCTCACGCCTAACGTCGAAAAAGCCCTCAAGGCCAGCAAGTTGCAGGACAGCGCCCTGTCACTGGTGATGATTCCGCTCACCGGGCCGGGCACGCCGACCGTTTACAACGCGGACGTTTCGGTCAACCCGGCCTCGACCATGAAGTTGGTCACCACCTATGCCGCGCTGGAAATGCTCGGCCCGAACCACCAGTGGAAAACCGAGTTCTACACCGACGGCACCCTCAGCGGCGGCATTCTCAATGGCAACCTCTACCTCAAGGGTGGCGGCGATCCGAAGCTGAACATGGAGAAGCTCTGGCTGCTGATGCGTGACCTGCGCGCCAACGGCGTGACGCAAATCACCGGCGACCTGGTGCTGGACCGCGGTTTCTTCGTACAACCGCAGTTGCCCGAATTCAATGACGACGGCAATGACGAGAACAAGCCGTTCCTGGTCAAACCCGACTCGCTGATGGTCAACCTCAAGGCCCTGCGTTTTGTCGCGCGTAACGACGGCGGTCGGGTATTGGTGTCGGTGGAACCGCCGATTGCCAGCATTCGCATCGAAAACCAGGTCAAGGCCGTCAATTCCAAGCAGTGCACTGGCGGTGTGCGCTACAACCCGGTGACCCAGCCGGATGGCAGCATGACCGTAACGGTCGGCGGCCAGTTGGGCGATGGCTGCAGCTCGCAGACCTATCTGTCGCTGCTTGACCACGCGACCTACACCGCCGGCGCCGTGCGCGCCATCTGGAAGGAGCTCGGTGGCAGCATTCAGGGCAAGGACGTGCTGGCGGCCACTCCGGGCAATGCAAAACTTCTGGCCCGGGCTTACTCGCCGGATCTGGCGGAAATCATCCGCGACATCAACAAATACAGTAACAACACCATGGCGCAGCAGCTGTTTCTGAGCCTGGGCCAGAAATTCCGTACCGATGCCGATGGTGACGATGCCAAGGCTGCCCAGCGCGTAGTACGTCAGTGGCTGGCGAAGAAAGGCATTACCGCGCCGCACCTGGTGATGGAGAACGGTTCCGGCCTGTCCCGCGCAGAACGCGTCAGCGCCCGTGAAATGGGAGCGATGCTGCAAGCCGCGTGGCATAGCCCGTATGCTGCCGAGTTCATCAGTTCGATGCCGATTGCCGGCACCGACGGCACCATGCGCAAACGCCTGAAGACCACCGCGATGCGCGGTGAAGCCCACGTCAAGACCGGCACCCTGAACACCGTACGCGCCATCTCCGGCTTCAGCCGCGACGTCAATGGCAACACGTGGGCAGTCGTGGCGATCCTCAATGACAAGGCACCGTTTGGCGCGTCGTCAGTACTGGATCAAGTGCTGCTGGACCTCTATCGCCAACCGAAACTGCCAGACACGGCGTCGGTGCTCTAACCCGATCCTCCAGACACTGGAGATCACCTGTGGAGCGAGCCTGCTCGCGACAGCGGTCTAACATTCAACTCAGATGTTGACTGATAAACCGCTATCGCGAGCAGGCTCACTCCTAAAAGGGTTGTGTGTCAGGCCTTAGGTTTTCTGGGCCTCGACCCGATCACGTCCCGCCTGCTTCGCCGCATACACCCCCGAATCCGCTCGCAGCAACAGCGCATCCGCGCCCTCCCCGACGCGCCAACTGGCGATCCCGAAACTCGCGGTAACGAACCCCACGCAGTCAATCGGTGAACTGCGCAGCCCTTGCCACAACTGCATGGCCAGCACGTGCGCCTGCTCGCGGTCGGTGTCCGGGCAGAGCACCATGAATTCTTCTCCCCCAAGGCGACAGAACACGTCCGTGCGCCGCAGCCGATGACCAATGCGCTCGCACACGGCTTGCAACACCCGATCCCCCACGGCGTGGCCATGCTGGTCATTGATGCGTTTGAAGTGGTCGATGTCGAGCATGATCACCGACAACTCGCCCACGCCACGCTGGACCCTCGCCATTTCGGTGGTCAGGCGCTCCTGGAAATAACGGCGGTTGTGAATCCCGGTCAGCGAATCGGTAATCGACAGCGCCCGCAGTTCCTCTTCCACTCGTTTCAGGTCAGAGATGTCGGAAATGTAGCCATGCCAGAGCACCCCGCCACCGGGCAGCTCTTCGGGCGTTGCCTCACCGCGAACCCAACGCAGGCCGCGCATGGGCAGTTGCACGCGGTATTCCTCGCGCCACGGACTGAGGGTGTCCGCCGAGGCCCGGATCGAGGCACGGACCCGGGTCGTGTCCTGTGGGTGAATGCGCGTGAAGATCGCTTCGGCATTGAGCAGCAGCACGTCCGGTTCCAGCTCGTAGATCTCGCGAATACCGTCGCTGGCATAGATCACACTGAAGCGGCCGTCGAATTCCATCTTGAATTGGTAGATGCCACCAGGCACATGGGCGCTGAGTTTCTTCAACAACAGGTCCCGTGCCGCGAGCGCCTCATGCACACGCTTGCGCTCGGTAATGTCGATGCAGATCGCCAGGTGACCGACCCACAACCCCTGCTCGTCGAGCACCGGGGTGGCGAGCATGTTCACCGCCAAATGGCTGCCGTCGCTGCGTACCAGCGTCCACTCCCGCGCCTCGCTACCGCCCTCTTCGTCCCCTTCGACCAACATCGCCTGACAGGTCGGAATCGGTTTGCCATACCGCGCACTCAACTCCGCGGCCCGCGCTACCAGTTCCCGGGGGAAGTGCAGGTTTTCCAGGGTCATATGCCCCACGACGTCCACGCTGGCGTAACCCAGCATCTGCTCGGCGCCGGCGTTGAACGTGCTGATGACCCCGCGCAGGTCGGTGGCGATGATCGCCACCTGAGTCGCCGCATTCAGCACGCCGCGCAACTGGCCGTGGGTGCCACGCAACTCTTGCTCACGGGCCCGCAGTTCCTGGGTGCGTTGCTCCACCATTTTCAGTGCGCGCTGACGCTGACTGACCAGCACATACAGCAACGCACTGAGCAGCAGACTGAGCAAACCGCCCAGCACCATCAGGGGCATCACCGAGGAATGATTGGCTTTTGTAAAGGCTTCGCTCGGCGTGATGTCAACCTGATAATCGTGATCGGCCAATCGCAACAGCCGGCTCGCGGACAAATCACTGGCCGCCGGTGAGTTGAAAGACTCGTAGAGCACTTCGTGCTGCTCGTCGATCGACAAATCGAGAATGCGCACCGACAGATAGTCGTAGTTGGCGTCCGGCAATCCATCGGCCAACAGCTGGCGCATGCTGATCACCGCCATCACATAACCGGAGGGTTTTACCCCCGCTGCGCTGGATGAGTTACGCGGCATCACAGGGGCCACCAACAGCACGCCGCGCGCATAGGCCGGCTCGATGCTGACCAGATGCATGGGCTGCGACACCGCCATGGTGCCCAGTTTGTCCGCCCGCTCAAGGGTGGCGCGGCGCATCGGCTGGGCCAGCAAGTCGTACCCCAGCGGCGAGCCCAGTCGACTTTGCGTCTGGCTGTACAGCACCGCCACGTATTCATCGCGCTCGGCGGCCAATTGCAGTTGACCGTTGCCGTCGAGCTCACGAAGGGTGAAATTGCTGAAGCCCTCGTCCCGCACCTTTTGTTCGAATGCCGCGCGCTCGGCACGAGTCACTCGGGCCGCGAAGGAATAGGCCTGGGTTCGGTGCAACAGGGGTTGGGTGTAACCGTCGAACTCCTCGCGGGAGACCGAGTCGGAATTGACGAAGAACCGGCGCAGACCGTCGAGGCGCTGCTCCTGGTCTTCGAAACGTTCTTCAATGCGGCTGTAACGCTCACTGGCCAGCAGTTGAAAGCGTTGTTTGAGTTGATGGTGAAACACATTGACCGTCGACCAGGCCAGTAACCCGGTGAGCACGCCGCCCATGAGCAATACCAGCAACGCGACCAGCCAGGCCGACACATCTTCGCTGATAAAACCCAGGATCTTGGGGCGTACGGCCTGAAACGACATAAAGGCAACTCACAATGCCAGGTGCCGGAAAAGCCCATTGGCCATGAGTGAGTTATAGCCATTAGCCACTAATTTGGCCAGCACTGAAATGACCCAAGAGCCTTTAAAAATCAAGGCTCTGTGGATCCAATCAGCTCAAGTGTCAACGCGCAGTGATTTTCCAGGCACGGTGGATCTTACCGTTACGGGCGAAATCCGGATCGATGGTCTGGGCGGTGATTTCTTCAACGGCGTAACGCTCGGCGAGGTTTTCCTCAAGGGTGAACTTGCGGAAGTTGTTGGAGAAGTACAACACCCCACCGGGTGCCAGACGCGCCATGGCCAGGTCGATCAACTGCACCTGATCGCGTTGCACGTCGAAGATCCCTTCCATGCGTTTGGAGTTGGAGAACGTCGGCGGATCGATGAAGATCAGGTCGTACTCGTCACGGCAGGCCTCGAGCCAGGCCATCACGTCGCCCTGCTCCAGGCGGTTTTTGTCAGAGAAACCGTTCAGCGACAGATTACGACGCGCCCAGTCGAGGTAGGTTTTCGACAGGTCAACGCTGGTGGTGGTGCGTGCGCCGCCCTTGGCCGCGTGAACACTGGCCGTTGCGGTGTAGCAGTACAGGTTGAGGAAGCGCTTGCCGGCCGCCTCTTTCTGAATGCGCATGCGCATTGGGCGGTGGTCGAGGAACAGCCCGGTGTCGAGGTAGTCGGTGAGATTGACCAGCAGCTTCACGCCACCTTCATTGACTTCGACGAACTTGCCCTGCGCAGCCTGACGCTCGTACTGCTTGGTGCCGCTCTGGCGTTCGCGACGCTTGACCACCACACGGCTCTTGTCGATGTTCAAGGCCTGCGGAATCGCGGCCAGGGCATCGAACATGCGGGCCGAGGCTTTTTCCGGATCGATGGATTTCGGCGCGGCGTATTCCTGGACGTGGACCCAATCCTGATACAGGTCGATGGCCATGGAGTATTCCGGCATGTCGGCGTCATACACGCGATAGCAGTCGATGCCTTCACGCTTGACCCACTTGCCCAACGCCTTGAGGTTTTTCTGCAGGCGATTGGCAAACATCTGCCCGCCCTCGCTCAAGCGCGGTTGCTCGATCACCACCGGGGCCGGTTTGATCGGATTGCCGTTCTTGTTGTACTTCTCGTACTTGCCCGGTGCCACGTCGTTGTCGGCGACTTCGACTTCAGCCTGCTCGCGCTCGACCTGACGCTGTTCCGGGGTGCGACGTTCGCCGGTGACGAACTGGTCGGGCGTGACCTTGATCAGCAGCAGCTTGCACGGCAACGCGCCGTTCCAGAACGAATACTGTTTGTGGCTGCGAATGCCCATGCGCTTGCCCAGGTCCGGGGCGCCGGTGAACACCGCGGCTTCCCAGTTCAGGCAGGCCTGACGCAGACGTTCGCCGAGGTTCTGGTAGAGGTAGAGCAAGCTCGCCTCATCGCCCAGACGCTCGCCGTACGGCGGGTTGCAGATGACCAGGCCTTTCTGGTTCTGGTCCGGACGCGGCTCGAACGTACCGACTTCGCCCTGGTAGATCTTGATCCACTCGCTCAGGCCGGCACGCTCGACGTTGTTGCGGCCCGGTTGAATCAGGCGCGGGTCGGCTTCGTAACCGCGAATCCACAGCGGTGGCTTGGCCAGGCCGGCCGCACAGCGCTCGGTGGCTTCTTCGTGAAGTTTTTTCCACAGCGCCGGGACGTGACCGAGCCAGGCGGTGAAGCCCCATTGCTCGCGACGCAGGTTCGGCGCCATGTCGGCGGCGATCATCGCTGCTTCAACGAGGAACGTACCGACACCGCACATCGGGTCAGCCAGCGCGCCGCCTTCGGCCGCAATGCGTGGCCAGCCGGAACGGATCAGGATCGCGGCCGCGAGGTTTTCCTTCAGCGGCGCCGCGCCTTGCTGCAAGCGATAACCACGCTGGTGCAGGCTGTGACCGGACAGGTCGAGGGACAGAATCGCTTCGCCACGGTCCAGGCGCAGGTGAATACGCAGGTCCGGGTTGAGCTTGTCGATCGACGGACGGTCGCCTTGCGGGGTGCGTAGTTTGTCGACGATGGCGTCTTTGACTTTCAGGGCACCAAAGTGAGTGTTGTCGATGCCCGAGCCATGCCCGCTGAACTCGACGGCCAGGGTGCCGTCGTTGAGCATGTGGTCTTGCCACTCGATGTCCAGCACGCCGTGGTACAGGTCTTCAGCGTCTTTCATCGGGAAACGCTTGAGCACCAGCAACACCCGGTTCGCCAGACGTGACCACAGGCACAGGCGATAAGCGGTTTCCATGGTCGCCATGCCGCGCACGGCAGAGGTGTGCTCACGTGCTTCTTCAAGGCCAAGCCCGACGGCTTCCTCGATCAGCAGGCCTTCAAGGCCTTTGGGGCAAGTGAGGAAGATTTCGAATTGATCGGACATTGGAATTTCAGAGCCTTTAGCTAAGTGAACCGACAACGCATTGCCGATCCGGTTTTCAATCAGGCGCTTTTCTAAAAGAGCGCCCGCGTGGCACGAAGGTGTGCCGTCCCACCTGTGCTGCTCAGGTTAGAAGAGCTTAGATGCACAGGCAGATAAAAAAGTTGATGCAACAAAATGTCATAAGTCGACCCTTCGTCGAATAATGCTTCTGCGCAACAGAAGTCATTCTCACTAAAGGATTAACCCCGTCATCCTGCGGGGGGCCGATCATACAGGGCTTTGGCCAATAAACACGGGCAAACATCGTGTTACTTATGGCCATAGCATCTTTATGGTTACGTCCTTATGACAAAACGATCATTCCCTCGATGTGACGCATTGGTTAGAACTCAACACAGGTTGACGCCGCAACGACGTCGACACCTTGGCTCGCGACGCCGGCAGCGGGCCCCAACGGCAGAAGTTTTTTTCTGCCAGACCTCGATTGAGGTCTACGCGATAAATACAGTCAACAAGTGAGGGCAACACCCTATGAGAAGACTTAAGCGTGATCCGTTGGAAAGAGCATTTTTGCGCGGATATCAATATGGCGTTGGTGGCAAATCCCGTGAGCTTTGCCCATTTACTCTACCGTCAGTACGCCAAGCCTGGATTAACGGCTGGCGCGAGGGACGCGGCGACAACTGGGACGGTATGACCGGCACTGCGGGAATCCACAGACTCAACGAACTTCACGCCGTCGGCTAATTTACAGGGCCTAACACTCCGACACGACAATCTGATGACTGAATGAATTAACCACGCACGTCCCATCCGGACGGCGGGCTCCGGCCCAGGGGCTCCTTCGAGGAGCCCTTTTTTATGCCTGTCTTTCGCCGAAACGTGTAGCAGCTGTCGAGCCTGCGAGGCTCGACAGCTGCTACACGTCAGCGCTGGGCGGCTATGGCGTCTACCGACTCACGAATCAGCGCCGGACCTTTGTAGATAAAGCCGGAGTAGATCTGCACCAGGCTCGCACCCGCAGCGATTTTCTCTGCGGCGTGTTTGCCTTCGGTGATCCCGCCCACGGCGATGATCGGCAAGCGACCGGCCAGCTCCGAGGCCAGCACCTTCACGGTGTGGGTGCTCTTGTCACGAACCGGTGCGCCGGACAGACCGCCCGCCTCGTCACCGTGCTCCATACCTTCTACACCGACGCGGCTCAGGGTGGTGTTGGTGGCGATCACCGCGTCCATCCCGGTTTCAATCAGCGCTTGTGCGACCTGCTCGGTTTCTTCGTCGGTCATGTCCGGTGCGATCTTGATCGCCAGCGGGACATGTTTACCGTGACGCAACGCCAACTCGGCGCGGCGCGTGGCCAGGTCAGCGAGCAACTGCTTGAGCGAATCGCCGAACTGCAGGCTGCGCAGGCCCGGGGTGTTCGGCGAGCTGACGTTGACCGTCACATAGCTGGCGTGGGCGTAGACCTTGTCCAGGCAGATCAGGTAATCATCGACCGCGCGCTCGACCGGGGTGTCGAAGTTCTTGCCGATGTTGATGCCCAGCACGCCCTTGTATTTGGCGGCGGCTACACGCGCCAGCAGGTGATCGACGCCAAGGTTGTTGAACCCCATGCGGTTGATGATCGCCTCGGCTTCCGGCAGGCGGAAAATCCGTGGTTTCGGGTTGCCCGGTTGCGGACGCGGGGTGATGGTGCCGATTTCGACAAAACCAAAACCCAACTGGGCGAAACCGTCGATGGCCGCGCCGTTCTTGTCCAGACCCGCCGCCAAGCCCACCGGGTTCGGGAAGTCCAGGCCCATGACCGACACCGGCATTTTCGCCGGGGCCTTGCACAGCAAGCCGTTGAGGCCCAAACGTCCGCCCGCGCCGATCAGGTCCAGAGACAGATCGTGGGAGGTTTCCGGGGAAAGTTTGAACAACAGCTGACGGGCCAGGGTGTACATGGGCGGGTTTGACTCTGGGCTACGAAAAGTGGCGGCAATTATAGCCGCGCATCGGGGCCGCAGGCGAGGCGCGCGACAAAATCAGCGAGCGATGGCATATGCCTTGCACCACCACCGGTATCAGCACTCATGCCAACGGCGGAATGGGTCGAAAGACAACGGCGTCGTCACTGGCCCTTGCTCTGGCAAGGCGCCTGGTACGGCGTTTTTTATGCAAGGTGCTTATCGATGATTGAAGTTCCAGCCAACCCTCTGGCGTGGGTCAATGGCAGCGATGCCCCGGAAAAGACCGACATCAACCTCGGCTTCATGGCCCTGAGCGACTGCGCCTCGGTGGTGGTCGCCGCCACTCAGGGGTTCGCCCAGCCTTACGGCCTGACCCTGAACCTCAAGCGCCAGTCGTCCTGGGCCAACCTGCGGGACAAACTGGTCAGCGGCGAACTCGACGCCGCCCACAGCCTGTATGGTCTTATTTATGCCGTCCATCTGGGCATCGGCGGCGTGGCCTCGACCGACATGGCCGTGCTGATGGGCCTGAACCAGAATGGCCAGAGCATCAATCTCTCCCACGGTTTGCAGGCGCTGAGCGTGACCAGTCCTGATGCACTCGAGCGCCACGTGCACCAATCTCGCCCGAAACTCACCTTCGCCCAGACCTTTCCGACCGGCACCCACGCCATGTGGCTGTATTACTGGCTGGCGAGTCAGGGCATCCACCCGCTGCAAGATGTCGACAGCGTGGTGGTACCGCCCCCGCAAATGGTCGCGCACCTGCAAGCCGGGCGTATCGACGGCTTTTGCGTGGGTGAACCGTGGTCCGCCAGCGCAGTGCAACAGAATCTCGGCTTTACCCTGGCGACGACCCAGACCATCTGGCCCGATCACCCGGAAAAAGTCCTCGGCTGCACCCGTGCGTTTGTCGAGCAGTATCCCAACACCGCGCGGGCCTTGGTGATGGCGATCCTGGAAGCCAGCCGGTTCATTGAACAAAGCACGGAAAACCGCCGCAGCACCGCGCAGCTGTTGAGCGCGCCCGACTACCTCGACGCCCCCCTCGACTGCATCGAACCGCGCCTGTTGGGCGACTACGCCGACGGCCTGGGCCATCGCTGGCAGGACCCGCACGCGTTGCGCTTCCATGCGGGCGGCGAGGTCAACGTGCCGTACCTGTCCGACGGCATGTGGTTCATGACCCAGTTCCGGCGCTGGGGCTTGTTGCGCGACGATCCGGATTACCTCGGCGTGGCCCGTCAGGTCCAGCAACTGGATCTGTACCGCGAAGCCGCCAGTGCCGTCGGTGTCGATATCCGGGGGCAGGACATGCGCAGCAGCCAGTTGATCGACGGCAAAGTCTGGGACGGTTCCGACCCGGCCGGTTATGCCCGCAGCTTCAAGTTACACGCCCTGAGCGACAGCTCGCACCGATTCGCCCAGCGCTGACAGGAGACTGCGAACATGCTGCGTATCCTGCTGATCAACGACACTGCGAAGAAAGTCGGTCGACTGAAAGCCGCCCTGACCGAAGCCGGGTTCGAGGTAATCGACGAATCGGGCCTGACCATCGACCTGCCCGAACGCGTCGAAACGGTGCGTCCGGACGTGATCCTGATCGATACCGAGTCACCGAGCCGCGATGTGCTGGAACAAGTGGTGCTGGTGACCCGTGACCAGCCACGACCGATTGTCATGTTTACCGATGAACACGACCCCGGCGTGATGCGTCAGGCGATCAAGTCCGGGGTCAGTGCCTACATCGTCGAAGGCATTCACGCACAGCGCCTGCAGCCGATTCTCGACGTGGCCATGGCGCGGTTTGAAAGTGACCAGGCCCTGCGCGCCCAGCTGTATGCCCGCGACCAGCAACTGGCCGAGCGCAAGCGCATCGAACTGGCCAAGGGGCTGTTGATGAAGATGAAAAGTTGCAACGAGGAAGAGGCCTACACCCTGATGCGCCGACAGGCGATGAGCCGGCAACAGAAGTTGATCCAGGTTGCCGAGCAGATCATTGCCATGAGTGAGTTGCTCGGGTAACCGATCGTTCCCACGCTCCTCGTTACAGCTTGAAGCGGACGTGGAGCGTCCATGGCGGCATTACCACGCTCCGCGTGGGAACGATCTCCTGAAACTGGCACAAATCTGGCTAAGTAATCACCACAGGTAACCAACGGCGGTTGCCCCACCTACGACAAAGACGTCGCTCACCTCATTTGCCCTTGGCGAATCCGGTAGCGGCGTTTTTTCGTTTTGGCCCCACAGCCCGGGGCCGGTGGTGCGGCCCACAGGCGCCCCACCTGCTAGCTCATGACTCCTTCTCGAGACTCTTCACAGCTGAGGTGCGCGATGAATTCAAGCTTCTGGAAATCCGGCCATACGCCGACACTGTTTGCGGCCTTCCTCTATTTCGACCTGAGCTTCATGGTCTGGTACCTGCTCGGCCCGTTGGCCGTGCAGATCGCCGCCGACCTGCACCTGACCACCCAACAACGCGGGCTGGTGGTGGCCACGCCGATCCTGGCCGGGGCCGTGCTGCGCTTTATCATGGGCATGCTGGCGGATCGTCTGTCGCCCAAAACCGCCGGACTGATAGGCCAGGTGATTGTCATCTGCGCGCTGTTCGGCGCCTGGAAACTCGGGATTCACAGCTATGAGCAAGCGCTGGTGCTGGGCCTGTTCCTCGGCATGGCCGGGGCGTCCTTCGCCGTCGCCCTGCCGCTGGCCTCGCAGTGGTATCCGCCACAGCATCAAGGCAAAGCCATGGGCATCGCCGGTGCCGGTAACTCGGGCACCGTGCTTGCCGCACTGATTGCTCCGGTATTGGCCGCTGCGTTCGGCTGGAGCAACGTGTTCGGCTTCGCCCTGATCCCGCTGATCCTGACACTCATCGTTTTTGCCTGGCTGGCGAAAAACGCGCCGGAACGGCCGAAAGCCAAGTCGATGGCCGACTACTTCAAGGCCCTGGGCGATCGCGACAGCTGGTGGTTCATGTTTTTCTACAGCGTGACCTTCGGCGGCTTCATCGGCCTGGCCAGCGCCCTGCCCGGCTATTTCAACGACCAGTACGGCCTGAGCCCGGTGACGGCCGGTTACTACACGGCGGCCTGTGTGTTCGGTGGCAGCCTGATGCGCCCATTGGGTGGTGCCCTGGCAGATCGCTTCGGCGGGATACGCACGCTGCTGGCGATGTACACGGTGGCGGCGCTCTGCATTGCAGCGGTGGGTTTCAATCTTCCGAATTCCTACGCGGCGCTGGCGCTTTTCGTCTGCACCATGCTCGGTTTGGGTGCAGGCAACGGCGCGGTGTTCCAGTTGGTGCCGCAGCGTTTTCGTCGAGAGATCGGCGTGATGACCGGTTTGATCGGCATGGCCGGTGGTATCGGTGGCTTTGCGCTGGCGGCAGGCATGGGCGCGATCAAACAGAGCACTGGCAGTTATCAACTGGCCCTGTGGTTGTTCGCCAGCCTCGGCGTCCTGGCCTGGTTCGGTCTGCACGGGGTAAAACGTCGCTGGAGAACCACCTGGGGTTCGGCCGCTGTGACGGCGGCGCGAGTCTGAGGCCTCAATGAGCCTGCAACTGAGTTTCGCCGAAGCCAGCGCCATTGGCCCGCGCGAGGAAAACCAGGACGCCCTGCGCCTCGTGACGCCCGCCCCGGCGCTGGCGGCCAGCAAAGGCTACTTATTCGCCATTGCCGACGGCGTCAGCCAATGCGCCGACGGCGGTCTCGCCGCCCGCTCGACCTTGCAGGCGCTGGCGCTGGACTATTACGCCACCCCGGAAACCTGGGGTGTCGCTCAGGCACTGGACCGCCTGCTGCTGGCGCAAAATCGCTGGCTGCAGGCCAATGGTGGCGGGCAACCGCTGCTGACCACGGTCAGCGCATTGGTCATGCGCGGCAGGCGTTTTACCCTGGCCCATGTCGGCGATTGCCGGGTGTATCGCTGGCACGCGGATCAATTGCAGCGCGTCAGCGAGGACCATGTCTGGGACCAGCCGGGCATGCAGCACGTGCTGAAACGGGCACTGGGACTGGATCAGCATCTGGTGCTGGACTTTCTCGATGGCGAATTGCGCCTGAATGAGAGTTTCGTGCTGCTCAGCGACGGCATCTGGGCTGTGCTGGGTGACACCGCGATTGCCGCCATTCTGCGAGATCAGCCCGATCTGGAGAGCGCGGCACAGACCCTCGTCAACGCTGCGCACCTGGCCGGCAGCCAGGACAACGCAAGTGCCTTGCTGGTACGAGTCGATGCCCTGGGTGAAACGAGCATTGGTGATGCGCTGATTCACTTACAGCAATGGCCGTTGCCACCGGCGCTGAAACCCGGTCAATCCTTCGAAGGCTGGCACGTTGACGGGATACTCGGCCAGAGCCAGCAATCGCTGCTCTATCGGGTTCGCGACGGACAACAGCAACCCTGGCTATTGAAAACCTTGCCCGCCGCGCTGCACGACGATCACCTGGCCGGGCAAGCGTTGCTGTCGGAGGAATGGTTTCTCAAGCGCGTGGCGGGACGGCATTTTCCTGAAGTCCATGCCGCCAGTCAGCGTCAGCATTTGTACTACGTGATGCGCGAATATTCCGGAACGACGCTGGCAGCTCTGCACACCCGTGTCGGACCTCTGCCGTTGGCGCAATGGCAAGATCTGGCCGAGCGCCTGCTTCGCGCGGTTGGCCTCCTGCATCGACGGCAGATTCTGCACCGCGACATCAAGCCGGAAAACCTGCTGCTGGGTGACGACGGCGAATTACGTCTGCTGGATTTCGGCCTCGCGTATTGCCCAGGCTTGTCAGAGGATCAAACCTCTGCCCTGCCTGGAACGCCCAGTTACCTTGCGCCGGAAGCCTTTCGCGGGGACATCCCGACGCCGCAACAAGACCTGTACGCGGTGGGCGTGACCCTGTATTTCCTGCTGACCGGGCATTATCCCTACGGTGAAATCGAAGCGTTCCAGCGACCACGGTTTGGTGTACCGGTCAGCGCCAGTCGCTATCGTCCGGATTTGCCGGAATGGATTGCGCAATGCCTGGAACGTGCCGTTGTGGCGGATCCGGGTCAGCGGTTTGAAACGGCGGAAGAATGGTTGCTGCTGCTGGAACAGGGCGAGCGGCGCAGCTTGAGCGTGCGGCCCAGACCGTTGATGGAGCGTGAGCCGTTGAAAGTTTGGCGGACATTGGCGCTGATGTCATTGCTGCTGAATCTGGTGCTGCTGGTTCTTGTATTTCATCGCTGATTCAAATCCCCTGTAGCCGCTGGCGAAGTCTGCTGCTACAGAATCCGCGCCAAATGCGGGCATCGCGCATTGATTCGGTGCGAAAAAACCTATTTCACATTCCAAGTCTTCGACCAAACCCAGTAAATCCGGCCACCTGAAGCACTTGGCACAACCACTGCATTACCCTTTCCACCACACATAAAGCCCAGCCTTCAACGATGAAGACTGCGCTTCCCGAGAGAACGGGACCAGGACAAAGGCGTCCTCGCTAGGCAACTAGCGGGACGCCTTTTTTTGTTTGCGCAAAATTTGTCGAGCCAGACCTGAAGCCCTGATGAGGCGGGTCACCGCTCCCCCGGAGAACCTGATGAAAAAATTAAAACTGGTGATGATCGGCAACGGCATGGCCGGGGTTCGCACCCTGGAAGAACTGCTCAAGTTGAGCAACGAGCTGTACGACATCACGGTCTTCGGCGCCGAACCCCACACCAACTACAACCGCATCCTGTTGTCGCCGGTACTGGCCGGCGAACAAACGTTCGAAGAGATCGTGCTCAACGACCTCGACTGGTACCTGGATAACAACATCAAGCTGCTGCTCAACCGCAAAGTGGTGGAGATCGATCGGGTCAAACGCCGGGTCATCGCCGAAGACGGCACCGAGGCCGAATACGATCGCCTGTTGATCGCCACCGGCTCGACCCCGTTCATCCTGCCGATCCCGGGCAACACCTTGCAGGGCGTGATCGGTTACCGTGACATCGCCGACACCCAGGCCATGATCAACACCGCCAAGACCCACAAGCACGCCGTGGTCATCGGCGGCGGATTGCTCGGTCTGGAAGCCGCAAATGGCTTGATGCTGCGCGGCATGCACGTGACCGTGGTGCACCTCGGTGAATGGTTGTTGGAACGACAACTCGACAAGACCAGCGGCCAGTTGCTGCAAACCGCCCTTGAAGCGCGTGGCCTGCACTTTCGCCTCTGCGAACAAACCCAGGCCCTGCACGATGCCGGCAATGGCCGGGTCGGCTCGGTTGAATTCAAGAACGGCGACATAATTCCCGCCGACCTGGTGGTCATGGCCGCCGGCATCCGCCCCAACACCGAACTCGCGGAAAAATCCGGCATTCCCTGCAATCGCGGGATTCTGGTCAACGACACGATGCAAACCTACGACCCACGGGTCTACGCCATCGGCGAGTGCGCCAGCCATCGCGGCATCGCCTACGGCCTGGTTGCACCGCTGTTCGAGCAAGCCAAGGTTTGCGCCAATCACCTCGCCCAATTGGGCTTCGCCCGTTATCAAGGTTCGGTGACGTCGACCAAACTGAAAGTCACCGGCATTGACCTGTTCTCCGCCGGCGACTTCATGGGTGGCGAAGGCACCGAAACCATCACCCTCTCCGACCCGATCGGTGGCGTCTACAAAAAACTGGTGATCAAGGATGACGTGCTGGTCGGTGCCTGTCTGTACGGCGATACGGCAGATGGCGGTTGGTATTTCCGGCAGATTCGTGAGAATCACGCCATTGGCGAGATCCGCGATCACCTCATGTTTGGTGAAAACGCATTAGGCGACGTAGGACATCAGGGCCAGGACAAGGCCATGAGCATGGCCGACACCGCCGAAGTCTGCGGCTGCAACGGCGTGTGCAAAGGCACCATCGTCAAGGCGATTCAGGAACACGGGCTGTTCAGTGTCGACGAGGTGAAAAAACACACCAAGGCTGCCAGCTCTTGCGGTTCGTGCGCCGGCCTCGTCGAGCAGATCCTGATCAACACCGTGGGCGGCGCGGCAGACGTGAAGCCGAAAAGCGAAAAAGCCATCTGCGGTTGCAGCGACCTCAACCACGGGCAAATCCGCCAGGCCATTCGCGAACAACATCTGCTCACCATCGCCGGCACCCAGAGCTACCTGAACTGGCGCACCCCGAACGGCTGTGCCACCTGCCGCCCGGCGCTGAACTACTACCTGATTTCCACCTGGCCGGGCGAAGCCAAGGATGATCCGCAATCGCGCCTGATCAACGAACGCGCCCACGCCAACATCCAGAAAGACGGCACCTACTCGGTGGTTCCACGGATGTGGGGAGGCGTGACCAACCCTTCGGAATTGCGCCGCATCGCCGACGTCGCCGACAAGTACAACGTGCCGATGGTCAAGGTCACCGGCGGTCAGCGCATCGACTTGCTGGGGATCAAGAAACAGGACCTGCCGGGCGTCTGGAAAGACCTCGACATGCCGTCCGGCCACGCCTACGGCAAATCCATCCGCACCGTGAAGACCTGCGTCGGCAGTGAGTTCTGCCGTTTCGGCACGCAAAATTCCACGCAGCTGGGCATCGAACTGGAGCATGACCTGTTCAACATGTGGTCGCCGCACAAAGTCAAACTGGCCGTCTCCGGTTGCCCGCGCAACTGTTCGGAAGCAGGCATCAAGGACGTCGGCATCATCGGCGTGGATTCCGGCTGGGAGATGTACATCGGCGGCAACGGTGGGATCAAAACCGAAGTCGCCGAGTTTTTCGTCAAATTGAAAACCGCTGAAGAGGTGCGCGAATACAACGGCGCGTTTTTGCAGCTCTATCGCGAAGAAGCCTTCTACCTCGAACGCACCGTGCATTACCTGCAACGGGTCGGCATGGACCACATCAAGAAAGCCGTGCTGGAAGACCCGGAACGGCGCAAGGCGCTCAATGACCGGCTGCAATTCTCGCTGTCGTTCGAACAGGATCCGTGGAAAGAACGCCTGACGCAGCCATTGCTGAAAAAAGAATTCGACGTCATTCCCGTGAAGAACCTGGAGGTGCTGGCATGAACTGGCTGGATATCTGCGCACTGGAAGAAATCAACGCCCTGGGCTCGCGGATCATTGCCGGCCCCAAAGGTGACATCGCGATTTTTCGCACCAGCGATGATGAAGTGTTCGCCCTCGATGACCGTTGCCCACACAAGGGCGGACCGTTGTCCCAAGGTTTGATCTACGGCAAGCGAGTGGCCTGTCCGCTGCACAACTGGCAAATCGACCTGGAAAGCGGCGAAGCCCAGGCCCCGGACATCGGCTGCGCCCATCACCACCCGGCGCGGGTCGAAAATGGCCGAGTGATGCTGGCCCTGCGGGACGCAGGCTGATGGACCGCCAGATCACCGCGTCCACCTGCTGTTATTGCGGGGTCGGCTGCGGCGTGCTGATCGAACATGACGGCGAGCGCATCCTCGGCGTCAGCGGCGATCCGGCGCACCCGGCAAATTTCGGCAAATTGTGCAGCAAGGGATCAACCCTGCATCTGACCGGCGACTTGACGGCACGGGCGCTGTACCCGGAACTGCGCCTGGGCAAAGGCCTGGCGCGCAGCCGCACCGACTGGGACACCGCACTTGATCACGCCGCCAGCGTTTTCGCCAAAACCATTGCCGAACATGGCCCGGACAGCGTGGCGTTCTACATCTCCGGGCAGTTGCTGACGGAGGACTACTACGCCTTCAACAAACTGGCGCGGGCGCTGGTGGGCACCAATAACATCGACAGTAATTCGCGGCTGTGCATGTCGTCGGCGGTGGTCGGCTACAAGCGCAGCCTGGGCGCCGATGCACCACCGTGCAGCTATGAAGACCTGGAATTGAGCGACTGCGTGATGATCGTCGGCAGCAACATGGCCTACGCCCACCCGGTACTGTTTCGCCGCCTCGAAGAAGCCAAATCCCGCCGACCACAGATGAAAGTCATCGTCATCGACCCGCGTCGTACTGACACCTGCGATTTGGCTGACCTGCACCTGGCGATTCTTCCGGGGACCGATGTCGCCTTGTTCCATGGGATTTTGCACCTGCTGCTGTGGGAAGACTGGATCGACCGCGACTACATCAAGGCCCACACCGACGGCTTGCCCGAGCTGAAGACTCTGGTGCGCGACTACACCCCGCAGATGGTGTCGCAACTGTGCGGAATCAGCGTTGAGCAACTGCAGCAATGCGCCGAATGGGTCGGTACTTCACCGAGTTTCCTGTCGTTGTGGTGCATGGGGCTGAACCAGTCCACCGCCGGCAGTGCAAAGAACAGCGCACTGATCAATTTGCACCTGGCGACCGGACAAATCGGCCGTCCTGGTGCAGGACCTTTCTCTTTGACCGGTCAGCCGAACGCCATGGGCGGCCGGGAAACCGGCAGTCTGTCGAACCTGTTGCCGGGCCATCGCGATGCCGCCAATGCCGAGCACCGCGCTGACGTGGCGGCTTATTGGGGTGTCGATCAACTGCCGGAAAACCCGGGGCTGACGGCCATTGAGTTGTTTGAGCAGGTGGGCAGCGGAAAGATCAAAGCCTTGTGGATCGCCTGCACCAACCCCGCTCAGTCGCTTCCCGATCAGACGGCCGTGCGCGCGGCACTGCAAGCCTGCCCGTTCGTGGTGTTGCAGGAGGCCTTTCGCACCACTGAAACCGTGAGGTTTGCCGACCTGTTGTTGCCCGCCGCCAGTTGGGGCGAGAAGGACGGTACGGTAACCAACTCCGAGCGGCGCATTTCCCACGTCCGTCAGGCAATCGTCGCACCGGGTGAAGCACGTCCGGACTGGGCGATCACCGTGGATTTCGCACAGCGTCTGGAAAAACGTCTACGCCCGGAAGCCACCAGCCTGTTCGCCTTTGAAACCCCGGCGCAGGTGTTCGACGAATACAAACAACTGACCCGTGGTCGGGATCTGGATTTGTCCGGGATCAGCCACGCATTGATCGACAAGCTCGGCCCGCAACAATGGCCCTTTCCTGCGGGCGCCAGCGCAGGCACTGCACGTCTCTATCTCGACGGTGTTTTCCCGACTGTCAGCGGCCGCGCGCAGTTCGTGGCTGATCCATATCGCGCCGCCAAGGAACAGCGCGATGCACGTTTCCCGCTGACGCTGATCACCGGTCGCCTGCGCGATCAATGGCACGGCATGAGCCGCACCGGCACTTCGGCGCAGCTGTTCGGTCATGTCAGCGAAGCCGTATTGGGCCTGCACCCGGATGAACTGCGCCGGCATCGCCTGCAATCCGGGGATTTGATCAGCCTGAAAAGCCGCCGCGGCGCGGTGATCGTGCCGGTCGCCAGTGACGACAGCGTGCGCCCGGGCCAAGCCTTTTTGCCGATGCATTTTGGTGACCGTTTCTTCAAGGGGGGGGTGAACAGCCTCACCCTGCCCGCCTTCGACCCGTTGTCGAAACAACCTGAGCTCAAGCACAGTGGCGTGCGCCTCGAGCCAGTGCAGTTGCCCTGGCACCTTTTCGCGCTGGTAGAGGGTGATGTCCAACAGCATTTTGAGACGCTACGACCCCTTTGCCAGGCGTTTTCCTACGTCAGTCTCAGCCTGGCAGGCCGTGAGCGCCCTGCACTGCTGATACGCGCTGCCAACGCCACCGCGCCAGACCCACAACTGCTGCGCGATATCGATCAAGGCCTGGGGCTCAACGACGGTCCGGTGCTGGCCTACGACGATCCACGGCGTTCCATCGGTAAACGCGTGCGGATCGAGAACGGACGGATCACCGCGATCCGCTTGGCGGGTGAAACCCTTGCCCGGCACTGGTTGCAAAACCTCTGGCTCGAAGGTCGCGCCGATGAACAACTGCGACGCTGGCTGCTCGCCCCACTGAGTGCACCGCCGGGCCAGGTCGACGCCGAAGCCATCGGCAACAAAACCCTGTGCAACTGCAAAAACGTCAGCCAAAACGCGGTCTGCGCCGGCATCCGCCGCGGCCTGGACTTGCAGGGTTTGAAACAGGAATTGGGTTGCGGCACGCAATGCGGCTCCTGCGTCCCGGAAATCAAGCGTTTGCTGGCCGCCACCGCGCAGCCGGTCGCCATCATCTCGTGAGGAAAACACAATGAACGCAAAAGTCTGGCTGGTGGGCGCGGGTCCCGGTGACCCTGAATTGCTGACCCTTAAAGCTGTTCGAGCGTTGAGAGAAGCGGATGTGGTGCTGATCGACGATCTGGTCAACGACGCGGTGCTTGAGCACTGCCCCGGCGCGCGCATTATTCCGGTGGGTAAACGCGGTGGCTGCCGCTCTACGCCACAGGAATTCATTCATCGTTTGATGCTGCGTTATGCCCGTCAGGGCAAATGCGTCGTGCGGCTCAAGGGGGGTGACCCGTGCATCTTCGGGCGTGGCGGTGAAGAAGCGCAGTGGTTGCGTGAGCGCGGGGTCGAGGCCGAGCTGGTCAATGGCATCACCGCCGGCCTGGCTGGCGCGACTCAATGCGATATTCCGTTGACCCTGCGCGGTGTCGCGCGAGGCGTGACGCTGGTGACCGCCCACACTCAGGATGGCAGCAGCCTGAACTGGCAAGCACTCGCTCAAGGTGGCACGACGCTGGTGATCTACATGGGTGTTGCGAAGCTCAGCGAGATCCGTGAGCAACTGCTGGCGGGCGCAATGTCAGCAGATACGCCGGTGGCGATGATCGAAAATGCATCGTTGCCGCATCAACGGGAATGTCGGAGCAGCCTGATGGCGATGGAAGAAGATGCCTTGGCCTTCGCGTTGAAAAGCCCGGCCATCCTGGTGATTGGAGCAGTTGCCGGCAACTGTGCGAGCGAGCCTGCTCGCGAAGAGGCCCTGTCCGTCGACATTAACGTCGGATATCAACGCGCCTGACACATCCCGGTTCACCAAATCGCAGACAAAGAAAAGCCCGGCCTAAGCCGGGCTTTTCTCAGAGCGGCGGGTAATTACTTACCTTGGGCTTCAACCTGCGCTTCTACGCGACGGTTTACAGCGCGGCCAGCTTCAGTTTTGTTGTCAGCAACTGGGCGAGTTTCGCCGTAGCCGATCGACTGAACGCGGGACGATTCAACACCGTACTGGTTGGTCAGAACTTGTTTAACGGCGTTTGCACGACGCTCGGACAGTTTCTGGTTGTAAGCGTCAGGACCGACGGAGTCAGTGTGACCTTCAACAGTAGTGGTGGTGGATGGGTACTGCTTCATGAAATCAGCCAGGTTCTTGATGTCGCCGTAGCTGTTTGGCTTGACTACCGACTTGTCGAAGTCGAATTTCACGTCCAGCTCAACACGAACAACTTCAGCAACTGCCGGGCAGCCATCAGCGTCAACAGTTACGTTGGCTGGGGTGTCTGGGCACTTGTCAACGTTGTCGCAAACGCCATCGTTGTCGCTGTCGGAGCAGACTTCTGGAGCTGGAGCAGCAGCGACTGGCTTGTTGCCGCCACCGAAGTTCACGCCCAGACCAACGGATGGGATGTAGTCCCACTTGCCGTTGTCCAGTTTGTAGTCAGCTTCTACGCCAGCACGAGCGTAGACGTTTTCCAGGAAGTAGTACTTCAGACCAGCGCCAGCAGTCAGGAAAGTCGACTGGTCACGACCGGTGTGGCCATCAGCGGCTACGTTGGTCATGCTGCCGTGCTTAACGCCACCTTGAACGTAAGGACGCAGAGCGTCGCCAGCGTTGTTGAAGTGGTACTGAGCGTTCAGACCGAACTGGTCGCCTTCAATTTTCTGAGAACCGGTACCGTTGTTCGAACGGGTGTGGTCGTCAGCATTGTAGGTCAGGTTCAACGATACGTCGTCGGTCAAGAAGTAACCGATGGAGGCGCCAGGAGTGTAGCCGTCTTCAACGTTCTTAACGCTGTCGTTGTACTTCTTCCCGTAGTTGAGCTCGCCTTCAACTGCGCCTTGGCCTTGTGCCAGAACGCCGAACGAAGTAGCGGCAATAAGAGTACCAATGGCCAAGCCCAAGGTGTTTTTCAGTTTCATCCGTTAAATCCCCATCTGGTGATTGTAAAGCAGTCCCTCAAACCGGGGGACAACTCGGCGGCTAGTCTATCAGAACTAGCCTACACGTAAGAGATATTTGCGCTGAACTAAGTTTCAGCAATGCCTGCAAATTTCTCACGCAATTTATCAAGAGCACGTTTGTACCGCATTTTTGTCGCACTCAAACCCATATGCATGATATCCGCGATCTCTTGAAATTCCAGCTCTGCGACAAAACGTAGCACCAGAATTTCACGGTCAATCGGGTTTACATACACCAGCCAGCGATCAAGTCCACCCTTATCCTCGGGTTTCGGCGCCTTTTCTTCAGACGCTTCCTCAAGGGGGTCCAGACTCAAAGCGTCCATCAAGCGACGCTTTCGCCGTTCCTTCCGATACTGTGTGATGCATTCGTTGTACGTGATGCTATATAGCCATGTCTTGAACTTCGATTTCCCCTCGAAGTTCTTCAAGCCGTACAGCACCTTCAACATCACTTCCTGACAGACATCGTCTGCGTCGCGATCGTTCCCAAGGTATCGGGCACAGACGTTAAATAATGTTCGCTGGTAACGCCGCATCAGTTCTTCATAGGCGCGCGTTACGTGAAACAGCTCGGTATGCGAGCGCGCGACCAACTCCTCATCAGAGAGCTCGCGGGGGTCGTAGCGCGTGGAGAGCGATTGAGCTTTATTCAAAACAAGTCGGGCCGACAGTCAGGTCAATGTCCGCCGCTGCCCTTTCGGGGCAATTCGCGGCGGCATACATTAGCAGGGTTTGCCGGGTTAGCGGCTACTCACATGCTGCTCCAAGAGAATCCGATTGGAGAGAGAGACTAGCTCACCCTCATCGGTCAGCAATGTGGTTTTAACCGTGCCGATCTCTTCGATCTGACCTTCGACCTCGCCAACACGCACTTGTTGCCCAACCTGATACAGCTCACGCACATAGATTCCCGCAAGAATCTGACCGGCAATTTCCCGGCTTCCCAGCCCCATGGCCAGCGCAACCGCCAGACCAACGGTGATCAATACGATGACAATCACATGGTTGAGCAGGTCTGTCTTGACCTCCAACTGGCTGATCGCTACCGAGATACTGATGATTATCACCAGGCCCTGAGCAATTCGTCCCAACCCCGAAGCATAGTCCAGCCCTACGCCTTCTGCCGCGCCGCGCACCAGCCCATTGGCCAATTGCGCCAGCAACACACCCACCAGCAACACCAGCGCTGCGCCAAATACCTTGGGCAGATACAAAGCCAGCATATCCAGCGTAGCTGAAACTCGTTCAAGTCCAAGGGATTCTGCTGCAGAAACCAGAAAAATCAGCAGGACGAACCAATAGACGATCTTGCCGATCAAGGTCGATATCGGTACTTGAAGGCCGGCCCGGGACAATAATTTAGTCAGACCGGTGCCGCCCATCAGGCGATCGAGACCCAGCTTGGCGAGCAGCTTGGACAATAAAGTGTCCAAAAGTTTCGCCACGACAAAACCCAACAGCAGCACAACCAATGCGCCGAACAGGTTCGGAATGAAGTTCGCAACCTTTGTCCATAACGCAGTCATTGCAGTGACGAGGCTCTGAGTCCAGAGATCAAGTTCCATATTCAATCAGCCTTATCAGCAGTGCGAACGGTAGGTTTACGGTGGCGGGAGACTGGCGCGACGTGGGCCGAGCCGTTGTTGAGGGCAATCATCAGCGCGGGCAACCAGCGGCCCAGCAGGCTGAACAGATCGCCAGCGCCGACCTGGCGATTGGCGGTTTTCAGTACACGCCCAAGGCACGCATCGTCGTCCCGGGTGGACGGTGATGCATTGAGCATGTCGCGCAAAGACTGTTCAAACGGATCGTGCATACGCACCTCTCGTGATGTCTGTGAAAGACGCGATCAAATTTGCCCGGGTCACATGACGCATGCTCACACCCAACGCAAACGTCGAAATAACCACCACTGCCCGAGCGCCACCGAGACCATCATCAGGCACGCAATCAGGAAGCCATACGGGCTCGCCGAGAACGGAATACCACCGACGTTGATCCCCAAAAGACCGGTCAGGAAACTCATCGGCAAAAAGATCCCGGTGATGATCCCGAAGCGGTACATCGTGCGGTTCATGCGCACGCTCAAACGTCTGTCTTCAGCCTCGAGGACCAGCCCCACCCGCTCCCGGGTCAATTCCAGCTCCTCAAGGTAGCGGGTCAGGCTGTTGTTCAATTCGTTCCAGTAATCGCCATCGTCTTCGACAAACCAGGGCAATTTTATACGCGTCAGTTGCCCGAAAATATCCCGCTGAGGTGCAAGAAAACGTTTCAGCGCCGCTGCCCTGCGACGGATCTGCAATATGGCGCCGTGCTCGGGAGTATACCGTTCGTCGGCATCCAGTTTTTCTTCTTCCTCATCGACCACTTCCGAGAGGCAACTGACCAGATCCTGCACTTTATTGGTGAGGTACTGCGCCATATACAGGACGAGTTCGGACGCGGTTTTCGGCCCTTTGCCGTCGGCGAGTTGCACCAACAATTCATCGGTGGCGCGCAATGGACGCAAACGCAGGGAAATAACCCGCTTGGCCGAGGCGAAAATCCGCACCGAAACCATGTCTTCCGGTTCTGCGCCGGGATTCAAATTGACCCCACGCAAAAATAGCAGCAGTTCGCTGTCCGAAAGCTGTAGAAGACGCGGTCGGGTATTTTCTTCGAGCAGGAGGTCGCAACTGAATTCACTCAGACCGCTGGTTTTACGCAGCCAGGTCTGGGTTTGCGGATGACTGCGATCCCAATGCAGCCACAGGCTCTCATGGGCCTGAAGCTGCAAGTCATCGAGTTCAGTCCGGGCTATCGAACGCGCACTGCCTTTACCGTCCAGTACCAGGGCATGCACCAGGCCCCACTGCGCGTTTTCTTCCTCGAACATCCGCATCCCTTTGTTGGTTTCTGGTTATTCAGGCATTTTCAGCGGGCTTGGCGAGATGATCACGCCGTTGTTGTCCGCGTAAATGTAATGGCCTGGATGGAACGTCACGCCGGCAAAGGTCACCGCGACGTTCAGATCGCCAATGCCGCGCTTGTCGGTTTTCATCGGGTGGCTGGCCAGGGCCTGAACCCCCAGGTCGGTTTGTGCAATGACGTCGACGTCACGGATGCAACCGTAGATCACCAGCCCTTCCCAACCGTTTTTCGCGGCCTTCTCGGCGATCATGTCGCCCAGTAGCGCACGACGCAGCGAACCACCACCGTCGACCACCAACACCTTGCCATTGCCCTTGAGCTCGGCTTGCTCCTTGACCAACGAGTTGTCTTCGAAGCACTTGATGGTCACGATTTCGCCGCCGAAAGAATCACGGCCACCGAAATTGCTGAACATCGGTTCCAGCACCTGCACCAGCTCCGGATAGGCGTCGCACAGGTCAGGCGTGAGGTAATGATTCATCGAGAAACTCCTGTAAAGAGGAAGACAATCGAGGGTGTCGAAACGTGACCAAAACTGCTTAATGCGTCATATCTTAGCCGCAAGCCGATCAGAGCGAAATGCCCTTGTTAGAGCATCAGGCTCAAACTGCCGTCGCCAGATCCGGCTTATCGCCCATCAAGGGCGTCTGTTGATCACCCAACCACCGCGCCACCAACGGCCAGACCTCGGCTTGAGCCGCTTTGCTGACCAGCATCTCTACGTGGCCAAAATTATCGCCAAAGCCCTGTTCGCGGCCAAGGTTGATGAACTGCTTGTGCTCGGAACCGATCTGCTCGAACAATTTACGGCACGCCCACGCCGGGTCCTGATGATCGCCAACAGCGCTCACGGCCAACACTGGCATCGCCACATTGGCCAATCCGGCCCACCAGTCTTTGTCGGCATCGCCAAAACGCCCGAACAATCCGTACCAACGCATGCTTTCCAGGGCCAGGCCAATCGGCTCGTCCTCCGGTCCGCGCTTGAGCCGTGATCCCGACAGTTGCGCAAAACGCTTGAGAATAAAGCGCCCGCTCCACTCCACCGGGGGAATCTTCAACGGCCAATAGGTGCGGCTGACCTGCGTGCCAAAAAACGCCGCAGACGCCACCACAGGTTCACCGATGTACTCACCGCCCAATGCTGCCGCCAACGTAATTCCGCCCAGCGAGTGACCGATCCAGTGCGGGACCTGGCCACTTTGCTCACGCACGAACGCGCCAATGGCGGGCAGATCGTAACGCGCGTAGTCGGCGACACGGTTCTTGCGGTAGTTCTGGTTACGCTGGGACAGGCCATGGCCGCGCATTTCGGGAATCCACACATCGAATCCCAGACGCGTCAGATAGGCGCCCAACCCCAACCCTTTCGGGGAAAACCAGAAGCGGCGATTGGAGAAGCTGCCGTGCAACAGGATCACCGGCACGCCACGTACCGCCGGCTCATCGGCCATGCCCAACCGGGTAACGGCCAGCTCGACGCTGACGTCGGGACTGTTTGCCGGCTTCAAACGGTAAACATCTTCGCTCAGATCACCGCGCCGTTCGGCGCTGATCAGGGCGACAGGAAATAGGTTGCTGCTGCTTTGCATAATGCTCTTGCACAAAAAAGGGCGGCATCCAGAGGAGCCCGCCCTACTCAATTCTTAAAGCCCCGGCCACTTGACCGGGGCTTCATTCACATCACGCCGAGGCTTGACCTTCAGCCAGGAAGAACCAGGTTTCCAGTACGGAGTCCGGGTTCAACGAAACGCTTTCAATGCCCTGCTCCATCAGCCACTTGGCCAGGTCCGGGTGGTCCGAAGGACCCTGACCGCAAATGCCGATGTACTTGCCTGCCTTGTTACACGCGGCAATGGCGTTCGCCAGCAGCTTCTTGACCGCCGGATTACGCTCGTCGAACAGGTGCGCGATGATCCCGGAGTCACGGTCCAGGCCCAGCGTCAGCTGAGTCAGGTCGTTGGAACCGATCGAGAAGCCGTCGAAGAATTCGAGGAACTCTTCAGCGAGGATCGCGTTAGATGGCAGTTCGCACATCATGATGATGCGCAGACCGTTTTCGCCGCGAGCCAGACCGTTTTCGGCCAGCAGATCGATCACCTGGCTGGCTTCGCCCAAAGTACGGACGAACGGCACCATGATTTCGACGTTGGTCAGGCCCATCTCGTTGCGCACGCGCTTGAGGGCACGGCACTCGAGTTCGAAGCAGTCACGGAACGATTCGCTGATGTAACGCGAAGCACCACGGAAGCCCAGCATCGGGTTTTCTTCTTCCGGCTCGTAGAGCTTGCCGCCGATCAGGTTTGCGTATTCGTTGGACTTGAAGTCCGACAGACGCACGATGACCTTTTTCGGTGTAAACGCTGCAGCCAGGGTACTGATGCCTTCGACCAGTTTGTCGACGTAGAAGTCGACCGGGTCGTTGTAACCGGCAATGCGCTTGTCGACGCTGTCCTTGATGTCCTGCGGCAGACCGTCATAGTTCAACAGCGCTTTAGGGTGAACACCGATCATGCGGTTGATGATGAATTCCAGACGGGCCAGGCCCACACCGGCGTTCGGCAGCTGTGCGAAATCGAAGGCGCGGTCCGGGTTGCCGACGTTCATCATGATCTTGAACGGCAGGTCCGGCATGGCGTCAACGGAGTTCTTCTTGATGTCGAAGCCCAGTTCGCCTTCGAAGATGTAACCGGTGTCGCCTTCAGCGCAGGAAACGGTCACGCCCTGGCCGTCTTTCAACAACTGGGTGGCGTTGCCGCAACCGACCACGGCCGGGATGCCCAGCTCGCGAGCGATGATCGCCGCGTGGCAGGTACGACCGCCACGGTTGGTGACGATGGCGCTGGCGCGTTTCATGACCGGTTCCCAGTCCGGGTCGGTCATGTCGGAGACCAGAACGTCGCCTGGCTGGACTTTGTCCATCTCGGACACGTCCTTGATGATGCGGACCTTGCCGGCGCCGATGCGCTGGCCGATGGCGCGACCTTCAACCAGCACAGTGCCGGTTTCTTTCAGCAGGTAACGTTCCATGACGTTGGCCTGGGTGCGGCTCTTCACGGTTTCAGGACGGGCCTGAACGATGTAGAGCTTGCCGTCGTCACCGTCTTTGGCCCATTCGATGTCCATTGGGCACTGGTAGTGCTTCTCGATGATCATCGCTTGCTTGGCCAGTTCGCTGACTTCGGCGTCGGTCAGGCAGAAACGTGCGCGATCAGCCTTGTCGACGTCGATGGTCTTGACCGATTTACCGGCCGTGGCGACTTCGCCGTAGATCATCTTGATGGCTTTGCTGCCCAGGTTGCGGCGCAGGATGGCTGGGCGACCAGCGGCCAGCGTGCCTTTGTGGACGTAGAACTCATCCGGGTTCACCGCGCCTTGTACGACGGTTTCACCCAGGCCGTAGGCGCCGGTGATGAACACCACGTCACGGAAGCCTGATTCAGTATCGAGGGTGAACATCACGCCGGCGGTGCCGGTTTCGGAGCGGACCATGCGCTGAACGCCAGCCGACAGGGCCACCAGCTTGTGGTCGAAGCCCTGGTGCACGCGGTAGGAAATCGCACGGTCGTTGAACAGCGAAGCGAACACCTCTTTGGCGGCGCGAATGACGTTTTCGACACCACGGATGTTCAGGAAGGTTTCCTGCTGACCGGCGAAAGAAGCGTCCGGCAAGTCTTCGGCGGTAGCGGAAGAGCGCACGGCCACGGCCATGTCAGGGTTGCCGGCCGACAGCGTGGCGAACGCGGTGCGGATTTCGGCGTTGAGCTTCTCGGGGAACTCGGCTTCCATGATCCATTGACGAATCTGGGCACCGGTACGGGCCAGGGCGTTGACATCGTCGACATCCAGGGCGTCGAGGGCGGCATGGATCTGATCGTTGAGACCGCTCAGTTCCAGAAAATCACGATAAGCCTGAGCTGTCGTGGCGAAGCCACCGGGCACCGATACACCGGCACCTGCGAGGTTACTGATCATCTCGCCCAGGGATGCGTTCTTGCCCCCCACATGCTCAACATCGTGTTTGCCGAGCTTATCGAGGGAAACTACGTACTCTACCAAGGTGATCTCTCCACTAACTGTGTTGGAAAAGCTCAGAAGCCGGCTGCTCGGGGGAGCGTTTGCCAGCTGTATGGCCTGGACCTGGAAAATAAGTGAGAATGCGGGCCACTGGCGGCCGACAAACCGCGCCTATCATATCCAAGATTCGTCATTAGCTTAAGGCCCAAGGTGCAAATGAAACGATCTGCTTTCTTTATTTCCGACGGTACCGGCATCACGGCCGAAACCCTGGGTCAAAGCCTCCTGGCGCAGTTCGAAAACATTACCTTCAGCAAATTCACGCGACCGTACATCGACAACGTGGATAAAGCGCGGGCCATGGTACAACAAATCAACAAAGCCGCCGAAACCGACGGCTTCCGGCCGATTATTTTCGACACGATCGTCAATCAGGACATTCGTGAGATCCTCGCGACTTCCAATGGTTTCATGATCGACATTTTCTCGACCTTCCTGGCGCCGCTTGAGCAGGAATTGACCGAGCATTCTTCCTACACCGTCGGCAAGTCCCACTCCATTGGTGCCAACACCAATTACATGGAACGCATCGAGGCGGTGAACTTCGCCCTCGACAACGACGACGGCGCCCGCACGCACTACTACGACAAGGCCGATCTGATCCTGGTCGGCGTGTCGCGTTGCGGCAAGACCCCGACCTGCCTGTACATGGCCATGCAATTCGGTATCCGCGCGGCCAACTACCCGCTGACCGAAGACGACATGGAACGCCTGACCCTGCCCAGCGCCCTGCGCGCCCACCAGCACAAGCTGTTTGGCCTGACGATCGACCCGGACCGCCTCACTGCGATCCGCAATGAGCGCAAACCCAACAGCCGTTATTCGAGCTATGCCCAGTGCGAATTTGAAGTGCGCGAGGTGGAGAATCTGTTCCGCCGCGAGAACATTCCGCACATCAACTCCACGCATTTTTCGGTGGAAGAGATTTCGGCGAAGATTCTTGTTGAGAAGGGTGTGGAGCGGCGGTTCAAGTAGCCCCCCAGTGCCTGTGCTGTCGCCATCGCGGGCAAGCCACACCCCCACAGGGGATCTTTGTCGTGCACAAACGTTGTGTTCACTGAAGATCCACTGTGGGAGCGTGGCTTGCCCGCGATGAACGATTACGCGGTCTCGGCCAGCGCCCCGGCCAATGCTTCAAACCCTCGCAGCAACAACCGATCATCCCCCGCCGAATTGCACACACTCGCCCGAATGAACTGCGGCACCGCCCCATGCCCCACCGCAAACGCCTCGGCAGTCGCCACCCGATAATTATTCTCCTTGAGCTCCGCTGCGATCTGCGATGCCCGCCATGGCTCGGGCACTTCGATCCAGAAGTGCGGGCTGTGGGAATGAGTCTTGTAAACCAACCCATCCAGCAATCCCGCGACCAGTGACTTACGTCGACTGATCTCGACCCTCTGCTGCCCCAACAACTGCTCGGCAACGCCGTTTTCGATCCACTGACTCGCCACTTCCAGCGTTAGCGGACTGGCCATCCAGCACGTCCCGCGCACGGCTGCGCTCAAGCGTCCGATCAACGGATGCGGCGCATGCAGATAACCGACGCGCAAACCCGCAGAAACAGCCTTGCTCAAGCTGCCAATCAACACCGAACGCTCCGGGGCAAAATGGCTCAGGGGCAGCGGTCGCTGCGGCGCCAAAACCGCGTGGGCTTCATCCTCAAAAATCAGCAGATTGTGTTGTCGGCAGACCGCTGCAATGGCCTCGCGCCGTGGAACGGACATCACCGCCGCCGTAGGATTCTGGATCGTCGGCGTGCAATACAACGCCGACACACGATGGTTACGGCAAACGTCCCCCAGCGCATCCGGCATCAGCCCTTCATCATCCATCGCGACACCGATCAACTTGATTCCGAGCATGCGCGCGACACTGATCAAACCCGGATACGTCAAATGTTCCGTGACCACGGTATCGCCCGCTTTGAGCAACGCCATCAAGGCACACAACAGACCGTGCTGACCGCCGTTGACGCAAACGATCTGCTCGGCATTCGGCTCGAATGCCTGGTGCCGCAACCAGTGCGCACCCGCGACACGATGACGCGGTAATCCGGCGTCGGCGATGTAGCCGCAGAGGTGTTGCAACGCCCCCGGATCAAGGGCCAACGCTTGCAGGCTCTGACTCAGAAACAGCGCCTCTCGCCCCGGTATCGGCTGGTTGCGGCTCATGTCAAAAAAGCCCTGCGGCTCATCGCTGACATTGCGAAACCCACCGTCACGCGGACGCTCCATTCCGCGCTGACGCACATAGGTGCCGTCACCCACACGAGCGAGGACCAGGCCCACGCGTTCAAGCTCGCCATACGCGCGACTGATGGTACCGATGGTCACGCCCAGGCTGTCCGCCAACAACCGATGAGGCGGCAACTTGCTGCCGGGTTCGATCACCCCCTCGACGATGGCTTTTTCGACGGCATCCGCCAGACGCTTGTACTTCACGCCCACCCCGCTGGCGAGGCCATCGCGCAGGATTGACACCATGGCAATACTTGCTTTGACAGTCATTGAATCCCCGAATAGCGTGCTTGAAACAGGTGCAATCAGGGATAGACCTTTTGCGGTTGCAGGTCAATTTCGACGACAAGGGAGCCGAGTCATGTCCATCGCCATCAGTGCCTCTTCAAGTGTTAGAAAACCCTGGCTGGCGGCATTGGTCACCAGCGTGCTGTTCCTGATCGTGTGCCTGAGCTGGGGCACGACGTGGCTGGGGATCAAGATTGCCGTCGAAACCGTGCCGCCGCTGACGGCTGCCGGCCTGCGCTTTTTGATCGCGTTTCCGTTATTCCTCGGCTTCACCCTGATGCGGCGTGAACCGCTATTGTTTCCCAAGGAAAGCCGCTGGTTTTTTGTGTTCGTCACCCTGTCGTATTTCAGCTTGCCGTATTACTTGCTCAACTACGGCGAGATGCACGTTTCGTCGGGGCTGACAGCGCTGCTGTTCAGTTGTATGCCTGTGTTCATCCTGTTGTTTTCGGCGCTGTTTCTGCGCGAGAAAATCTACCCGTCGCAAGTGCTCGGTATCGCCATCGGCTTTGGCAGTCTGTTCATGATTATCCGCAGCCAGGGCCTGCATCTGGACCATGCCGAATTGTTCGGGGTGTTGGCGATTCTCTGCGCGGCGGTGATGCATGCGTTGTGTTACGTGGTGACCAAAAAACACGGCACCGCGATCAGCGTGATCACCTACAACACGCTGCCCATCGGCATCGCCGGGGTGATGTTGTTTCTCGCTGGTTTGCAGGTTGAGGCGCCGATTTTTACGGCTATCAGCGCGCGGTCGTGGAGTGCCCTGCTCTATCTGGGGCTGGTCGCATCGGTGGGCGGGTTCATCGTTTATTTCCTGCTGCTCAAACGCCTGAGCCCGATCATTTTGTCCTTCGTGTTTATCATCTTTCCGGTGTTCGCCGTGATCATCGGCGCCTGGTACGAGGGGCAACCCTTGTCCCAGGAACTGATGATGTATTCGGCGATTCTGCTGACCGGGTTTGCGATCACCAAATTGCCGATGGAAAAGTGGCTCAGAGCACGAACAGGTCCACGAAGCGATTGACCGGCGTAGCTTCCAGAGCAGCCTGATCTGTGCACAACGCAACAATCTGCGCACTGCGCTGGGCGGTAAAACGCGTGGCCAGGTTGGCCTTGAATTTGTCTTCCAGCAGCGGGATACCGTCGGCGCGACGGCGGCGATGGCCGATCGGGTATTCGACCACCACGTTCTCGGTGCTGGAGCCGTCCTTGAAGAACACTTGCACCGCATTGGCGATGGAGCGTTTGTCGGCTTCGAGGTATTCGCGGGTGAAGCGCGGGTCTTCGACGATGACCATTTTCTCGCGCAGCACATCGATGATCGGATGCGCTGCGTGGAAGTCGTCTTCGTAGTACTCAGCCACCAGATTGCCGAACGCCAGCGGCACGGCGGTCATGTACTGGATGCAGTGATCGCGATCCGCCGCATTGGCCAGCGGACCGACTTTGGAAATGATGCGGATCGCCGACTCGTGAGTGGTGATGACGATGCGGTCGATTTCATGCAGCCGATTGCGAACCTGCGGGTGCAATGTCACGGCTGCTTCGCAGGCGGTTTGCGCATGAAACTCCGCCGGAAAACTGATTTTGAACAGC
This sequence comes from Pseudomonas sp. URMO17WK12:I12, assembly GCF_000514395.1. Classification (NCBI taxonomy): domain Bacteria; kingdom Pseudomonadati; phylum Pseudomonadota; class Gammaproteobacteria; order Pseudomonadales; family Pseudomonadaceae; genus Pseudomonas; species Pseudomonas sp. URMO17WK12:I12. Next base: position 316,250 of record NZ_AZVV01000005.1, on the reverse strand, counting down.
ACGTTTTCCATCACATAACTGCCGTACGGCCGCGAGAAACTGAAGGCCCGTTTGTCTTCGGGTTTGAGCGCCAGATCATTGTTGGTGTGGCTGAACAAAACATCGTAAAAGCCCCACTGCCTGGCCGTCAGCACGCCGGGAATGCCCATCTCGCCCCGCATGGCGATGTCTGCCAATCGGACGCCGCGACTGGTCGCATCGCCGGCGGCCCAGGATTTGCGCGAGCCGGCATTGGGCGCATGCCGATACGTGCGCAGCGCCTGGCCGTCGGCGAACGCATGGGACAACGCCGACAGCAACTGCTCGCGACTGGCGCCCATGAGTTTGGCGGTGACCGCCGTCGAGGCGACTTTCACCAGGATGACGTGATCGAGGCCGACGCGATTGAAGGAATTTTCCAGGGCAATCACGCCTTGAATTTCGTGGGCCATGATCATCGCTTCGAGCACCGCGCGAACGGTCAGCGGCGCCTCGCCATTGGCCAGGCTCTTTTGCGACAGGTGATCGGCCACCGCGAGAATGGCGCCAAGGTTATCCGACGGATGCCCCCACTCGGCGGCGAGCCAAGTGTCGTTGTAATCGAGCCAGCGCACGATGCAGCCGATGTCCCACGCGGCTTTGACCGGATCAAGGCGATAGCTGGTGCCGGGCACGCGGGCACCGAACGGCACGACGGTGCCTTCGACGATAGGGCCCAGGTGTTTGGTGCATTCGGGAAATCGCAGCGCCAGAAGACCGCAGCCCAGCGTGTCCATCAGGCAGTTGCGGGCGGTGTCGAGGGCTTCTTGGGATTGGATGTTGAAGGTGAGGACGTAGTCGGCAATGTCCTGCAGGACACGGTCGTACTCGGGGCGAATGTTCTGGTCGACGTTGGCACTCATGTTCGATTCACTCTTGAAGTGGTTCGTTGATGGGACCTCGGTTCAGGGTCAATCTCAGTCGAGTAAAGCTTTCTTATTTTGAAATGCAGTCAACTGTGGGAGCGACGGTGCGACGATTCGACTTGCTCGCGATAGCGGTGAGTCAGCCAACAAAGATGTTGAATGTGTAAGCCTCATCGCGAGCAAGCTCGCCCCCAACAGGGTTTTCGGTGATTTCTGAATTTACGTCAGAAGGAATCACCTGGTACGCGAACATAACCTTCCATCAACACCCGCGCACTGCGGCTCATGATGGCTTTGTTCACGGTCCACTCACCGTTGACCAGGCTGGCTTCTGCGCCCACACGCAGCGTGCCGGATGGATGACCGAAACGTACGGCATTGCGTTCGACACCGCCCGCGGCGAGGTTCACCAACGTCCCGGTAATCGCTGCTGCCGTGCCGATCGCCACCGCCGCCGTGCCCATCATCGCGTGGTGCAATTTACCCATCGACAACGCCCGAACCAGCAAGTCGACATCCCCTGCTGCAATGGCTTTGCCACTGGACGACACGTAGTCCGCCGGCTTGGCCACGAAGGCCACTTTCGGGGTGTGTTGACGCTTGGCCGCTTCGTCGATGTTCGAGATCAGGCCCATGCGCAATGCGCCGTAGGCACGGATGGTTTCGAACATCAGCAACGCTTTCGGGTCGCTGTTGATCGCGCCCTGCAACTCGGTGCCGGTGTAACCGATGTCTTCGGCATTGACGAAAATCGTCGGGATGCCGGCGTTGATCATGGTCGCCTTGAAGGTTCCGACGCCGGGTACTTCGAGGTCGTCCACCAGGTTGCCGGTAGGGAACATCGAACCACCGCCGCCCTCTTCTTCCGCCGCCGGGTCCATGAATTCGACCTGCACTTCGGCGGCCGGAAAAGTCACGCCATCGAGTTCGAAATCACCGGTTTCCTGCACTTCACCGTTGGTGATCGGCACGTGGGCGATGATGGTCTTGCCGATGTTGGCCTGCCACACGCGAACCACGGCAACGCCGTTGTGCGGAATGCGGCTGGCGTCGACCAGGCCGTTGCTGATCGCGAACGAACCGACCGCTGCCGACAGGTTGCCGCAGTTGCCGCTCCAGTCCACGAAAGGCTTGTCGATGGACACCTGACCGAACAGGTAATCGACGTCGTGATCGGCCTTGAGGCTTTTCGACAGGATCACGGTTTTGCTGGTGCTGGAGGTCGCACCGCCCATGCCGTCGATTTGCTTGTCGTACGGGTCGGGGCTGCCGATCACGCGCAGCAACAAAGCGTCGCGGGCCGGGCCTGGAATTTGTGCGGATTCAGGCAAGTCTTTGAGGCTGAAAAACACGCCTTTGCTGGTGCCGCCACGCATGTAGGTGGCAGGGATTTTGATCTGAGCTGCGTGAGCCATGTGCTCGTTACTCCTTACCTTGAAAACAGACACGGGACTTGAAGTCCCGTGTCTGTACAGCGTGTGTTAGACGGCGACTGCCGACTCTTCGAGGAAGTCCTGGGCAAAGCGTTGCAACACGCCACCGGCTTCGTAGATCGACACTTCTTCGGCGGTGTCGAGGCGGCACATCACCGGCACATCGACGCGTTCGCCGTTCTTGCGATGGATCACCAGCGTCAGCTCGGCGCGCGGTGTGCGCTCGCCGATCACGTCGTAGGTTTCACTGCCGTCGATGGCCAGGGTGTGACGGTTGGTGCCAGCCTTGAACTCCAGCGGCAACACGCCCATGCCCACCAGGTTGGTGCGGTGAATGCGCTCGAAACCTTCGGCGGCAATCGCTTCCACCCCTGCCAGGCGCACGCCCTTCGCCGCCCAGTCGCGGGACGAACCCTGACCGTAGTCGGCGCCGGCAATGATGATCAGCGGCTGCTTGCGTTCCATGTAGGTTTCGATGGCTTCCCACATGCGCATCACTTTGCCTTCCGGCTCGACGCGCGCCAGCGAACCCTGTTTGACCTTGCCGTTTTCCAGAACCATTTCGTTGAACAGTTTCGGGTTGGCAAAGGTGGCGCGCTGTGCAGTCAGGTGGTCACCGCGGTGAGTCGCGTAAGAGTTGAAGTCCTCTTCCGGCAGGCCCATTTTCGCCAGGTATTCACCGGCGGCGCTGTCCAGCATGATCGCATTCGATGGCGACAGGTGATCGGTGGTGATGTTGTCCGGCAGCACCGCCAACGGGCGCATACCCTTGAGCGGACGTGCGCCGGCCAACGCGCCTTCCCAGTACGGCGGACGGCGGATGTAGGTGCTCATCTCGCGCCACTCGTACAGCGGCGCTACTTTCGGGCCGGTGTCTTCGTGGATGGCGAACATCGGGATGTAGACCTGACGGAACTGCTCAGGCTTCACCGAGGCCTTGACCACGGCGTCGATTTCTTCGTCGCTCGGCCAGATGTCTTTCAGGCGGATTTCCTTGCCATCGACCACGGCCAGCACATCTTTTTCGATGTCGAAACGGATGGTCCCGGCGATGGCGTAAGCGACCACCAGTGGCGGCGAAGCGAGGAACGCTTGCTTGGCGTACGGGTGAATCCGGCCGTCGAAGTTGCGGTTACCGGACAGCACGGCAGTGGCGTACAGGTCGCGGTCGATGATCTCTTGCTGGATCACCGGGTCCAGTGCGCCGGACATGCCGTTGCACGTGGTGCAGGCGAAGGCGACGACGCCGAAACCGAGCTGTTCCAGCTCGTCGGTCAGACCGGCTTCATCCAGGTACAGCGCGACGGTTTTCGAACCCGGTGCCAGGGACGATTTGACCCATGGCTTGCGGGTCAGGCCGAGCTTGTTGGCGTTGCGCGCCAGCAGGCCGGCAGCGATCACGTTGCGCGGGTTGCTGGTGTTGGTGCAGCTGGTGATGGCGGCGATGATCACGGCGCCATCCGGCATTTGGCCAGGCACGTCATCCCACTTGCCGGAGATGCCTTTGGCGGCCAGATCGGAAACCGCGACACGGGCGTGCGGGTTGCTCGGGCCAGCCATGTTGCGCACCACGGTGGACAGGTCGAAGGTCAAGCCGCGCTCGTATTGCGCGCCCTTCAGGCTGTCGGCCCACAGGCCGGTGGTCTTGGCATATTGCTCCACAAGCTGCACCTGATCGTCTTCACGACCGGTGAGCTTGAGGTAGTCGATGGTCTGCTGGTCGATGTAGAACATCGCCGCGGTGGCGCCATATTCAGGTGCCATGTTGGAGATGGTTGCGCGGTCCCCGAGGGTCAGCGCAGCGGCGCCTTCACCGAAGAACTCCAGCCATGCGCCCACGACTTTTTGCTTGCGCAGGAACTCGGTCAGCGCCAGCACCATGTCGGTGGCGGTGATGCCCGGTTGCAGCTTGCCGGTCAGCTCGACGCCGACGCTTTCTGGCAGACGCATCCAGGACGCACGACCGAGCATCACGCTCTCGGCTTCGAGACCACCCACGCCGATGGCGATCACGCCCAATGCATCAACGTGCGGGGTGTGGCTGTCGGTGCCGACGCAGGTGTCGGGGAACGCCACGCCGTCACGCACCTGGATCACCGGAGACATTTTCTCCAGGTTGATCTGGTGCATGATGCCGTTGCCTGGTGGGATCACGTCGACGTTCTTGAACGCTTTCTTGGTCCAGTTGATGAAGTGAAAACGGTCTTCGTTGCGACGGTCTTCGATGGCGCGGTTCTTCTCGAACGCCTCAGGATCAAAACCACCGCGTTCGACGGCCAGGGAGTGATCGACGATCAATTGCGTCGGCACCACCGGGTTCACTTGCGCCGGGTCGCCGCCTTGCAGGGCGATGGCGTCACGCAGGCCGGCGAGGTCGACCAGTGCGGTCTGGCCGAGAATGTCGTGGCACACCACACGGGCCGGAAACCACGGGAAATCGAGGTCGCGTTTGCGTTCGATGAATTGCTTCAGGGATTCGGTGAGCGTGGCCGGGTCGCAGCGACGCACAAGGTTTTCCGCCAGCACGCGGGAGGTGTACGGCAGGGTGTCGTAGGCGCCAGGTTGAATGGCTTCGACAGCCGCGCGGACGTCGAAGTAATCCAGATGGCTGCCGGGCAGCTGTTTGCGAAATTCTGTGTTCATCGTCAGGACTCGGGTCACGGTAGTTTCAAAAGGCGGGGCCAGACGCAAGACTTGAACTGAACACAATCCACTGTAGGAGTGAGCCTGCTCGCGATAGCGATGTAACTGCCGACACTGATGTCGCATGTCAGTCCGTCATCGCGAGCAGGCTCGCTCCTACAGGGATCTGCGTTGCATTTAGATCCCTGCGTCGGCCCCCACCATTCAGCGTTGTTCGATTGGCACGAACTTGCGCTGTTCAACGCCGACGTACTCGGCGCTCGGGCGGATGATGCGATTGTTGGCGCGCTGTTCGAACACGTGGGCAGCCCAGCCGGTCAGGCGCGAGCAGACGAAAATCGGTGTGAACAACTTGGTCGGGATGCCCATGAAGTGGTACGCCGAGGCATGGTAGAAGTCGGCGTTCGGGAACAGTTTCTTTTGCTCCCACATGGTCTTGTCGATGGCTTCGGAAACCGGGAACAACACCTTGTCGCCCACTTCGTCAGCGAGTTTTTTCGACCAGCCCTTGATCACTTCATTGCGCGGATCGTTGTCTTTGTAGATCGCGTGACCGAAGCCCATGATCTTGTCTTTGCGCTCGAGCATGCCGAGGGTGCCTTCGATCGCCGCTTGCGGCGAGCTGAAGCGCTCGATCATTTCCATTGCCGCTTCGTTGGCGCCGCCGTGCAGTGGACCGCGCAGCGAACCGATGGCCGCCGTGATGCAGGAGAACAGATCCGACAGTGTGGATGCGCAAACACGTGCGGTGAAGGTCGACGCGTTGAACTCGTGCTCTGCGTAGAGGATCAGCGAAACGTTCATCACCTTGACGTGCAACTCGCTTGGCTTCTCGCCGTGCAGCAGGTGCAGGAAATGACCGCCGATGGTCGGCTCGTCAGTCACGCAGTTGATGCGCTTGCCGTCGTGGCTGAAGCGATACCAGTAGGTCATGATCGCCGGGAATGCGGCCAGCAGACGGTCGGTCTTGTCGTGTTGCTCGGAGAAGTTGTTCTCCGGCTCCAGGTTGCCCAGGAACGAGCAGCCGGTACGCATCACGTCCATCGGGTGGGCGTCGGCGGGGATGCGTTCCAGTACTTCTTTCAACGCTTGTGGCAGGTCACGCAGCTTGCTCAGCTTGCTGACGTAGGCATCCAGTTGCGCTTTGCTCGGCAGTTCGCCGTACAGCAGCAGGTAGGCGACCTCTTCGAACTGCGCGTCAGCCGCCAGTTCGCGAACGTCGTAGCCACGATAGGTCAGGCCTGCGCCCGATTGCCCCACGGTGGACAGTGCGGTTTGCCCGGCAACCTGACCACGGAGCCCGGCGCCACTGAGTACTTTTGCTTCGGCCATTTCTGCCTCCAGTTTCTTGAATTTATTAGGGAGTTATTCGACTTACTTTTTCGCAGCGAACAACGCATCGAGCTTCTGCTCGAAGGTGTGGTAGTCGATGCGATCGTAAAGCTCCATGCGGGTCTGCATGGTGTCGATGACGTTCTGTTGCGTGCCGTCGCGGCGGATGGCGGTGTAGACGTTTTCCGCGGCTTTGTTCATCGCGCGGAAAGCGGACAGCGGATACAGCACCAGCGATACATCGGCACCGGCGAGTTGCTCGGTGGTGTACAGCGGTGTTGCGCCGAATTCGGTGATGTTGGCCAGGATCGGCGCTTTCACACGGCTGGCGAACAGCTTGTACATGTCCAGTTCAGTGATGGCTTCCGGGAAGATCATGTCGGCGCCGGCCTCGATGCACGCAGCGGCGCGATCCAGGGCAGATTCCAGACCTTCGACCGCCAGGGCGTCGGTACGCGCCATGATCACGAAGCTGTCATCGGTACGCGCATCCACCGCGGCTTTGATGCGGTCGACCATTTCCTGCAGCGAGACGATTTCTTTGTTCGGACGGTGGCCGCAACGCTTGGCGCCGACCTGGTCTTCGATGTGAACGGCGGCAGCGCCGAACTTGATCATCGATTTCACGGTACGGGCGACGTTGAACGCCGAGGAACCGAAACCGGTGTCCACGTCCACCAGCAGCGGCAGGTCGCAAACATCGGTGATGCGACGCACGTCAGTCAGCACGTCATCCAGGCCAGTGATGCCCAGGTCCGGCACGCCGAGGGAGCCCGCGGCCACACCGCCACCGGACAGGTAAATCGCCTTGAAACCGGCGCGCTTGGCCAGCAGCGCGTGGTTGGCGTTGATCGCGCCGACCACTTGCAATGGATGCTCGCTGGCGACCGCATCGCGGAAACGCTGGCCTGGAGTGCTCTTGTTCAAACTCATGACTCACCTCGTTTGGCTGTCGGGTTAGCGCCGTCCTGGTAATGACGGGCGATATTGCGTTTGGAGGCGCCGATGTGGCGGCGCATCAACAACTCGGCCAGTTCACCGTCACGGTCGGCGATGGCATCGAGAATTCGGTGGTGCTCGGCAAATGCCTGGTGTGGGCGATTGGGCGTGGTGGAAAACTGGATGCGGTACATGCGCACCAGTTGATACAGCTCGCCGCAAAGCATTTGCGTCAGGGTGCGGTTACCGCTGCCCTGGATAATCCGGTAGTGGAAGTCGAAATCACCTTCCTGCTGGTAGTAGCCTCGGCCAGCCTGGAACGCTTCGTCACGCTCGTGGGTTTCGAGGACGCGGCGCAGTTCGTCGATTTCTTCGAGCGTCATGCGCTCGGCGGCCAGGCGGCAGGCCATGCCTTCAAGGGATTCACGGATTTCGTAGAGCTCAAGCAGCTCGGCATGATTGAGCGAGACCACCCGTGCCCCGACATGCGGAATGCGCACCAGCAGGCGCTGACCTTCCAGGCGGTGGATCGCTTCACGCAGCGGCCCGCGGCTGATGCCGTAGGTGCGCGCCAGCTCTGGCTCGGAGATCTTGCTGCCCGGGGCGATCTCGCCCTTGACGATGGCCGCCTGAATACGCCGGAAGACGTTTTCGGAAAGTGTCTCCGAATCGTCTTGGGTAATGAGTGGGGGATCCAGTTGATCCAACATATTGTCGACACCTTGAAAGCTGATGCCGCAAAAACTAGCGAAAACAGGCGCCGCAGTCAAAGGATAATTCGATATTGTCGACAATCGTCTAATAACCCGCCGCACCATAACAAAGCAGCACAGTGGTTTATAGCCGCCCGCCAGCGGTGGCGCCAGCAAACCACCGTGCTAGAATGCCGCCCGCATTTGTTTGTGACATCTGCACTGTTTGTCACAAATAGCTGATAGGCATACGAGGGAGCTTGCGCAGCAATGCCAGGGCCTTGAATCGACGTACGGACCGCTGCGCGCCAGGATTTATGAGACTCAAGCCCTTCCCGACATTCCTTTATCTACTGTGTCTGCCCGGTTTTGCCGCGGCGGGGGAAAAGACGGTGTACGGCCTCAACGAGTACGCCTCCCTGGATGGCATCGACCTGGAAGTCGCGGCCAAGCTCGACACAGGGGCGAAAACTGCCTCACTGAGTGCCCGCGACATCAAACGCTTCAAACGCAACGGTGAGTCCTGGGTACGCTTTTACCTGGCCATCGACGCCGCCCATTCGCACCCGATCGAACGGCCGCTGGCCCGTGTCAGCAAGATCAAGCGCCGGGCCGGTGACTACGACCCGGAAGAAGGCAAGAAGTACACGGCCCGCCCGGTAATCGAGCTGGACATCTGCATGGGTTCGGCATTACGCAGCATCGAAGTGAACCTGACCGACCGCAGCGCCTTCCAATACCCGCTGTTGATCGGCTCCGAAGCGCTCAAACGCTTCGACGCGCTGGTCGACCCCAGTCTTAAATACGCTGCTGGCAAACCCGCCTGCGCCACCGCCGCTCATACCGCAGAGTAATTCCAATGCGCTCTCTTAACCTCCATCTGAAAATGCTGATCGCCATCCTGGTGGTGCTGGGCATTTCAGTTACGGCCTATCAGATCTTCGTGCTCGGCATTCCCGTGACCGAAGACGCCACCGACGACTTGTGGAACATCGACGCCAAGGTCGAGTTCGTCGCCAGTGCCAAGGACCCGGTCAAGATCCAGATGTTCGTGCCGCCACTGAGTCGCGACTTCGTCAGCCTCAACGAGAGCTTCATCTCCAATAACTACGGCGTGGCAGTGAATCGGGTCGACGGCAACCGCAAGGTCACCTGGTCGGCGCGTCGGGCCAAGGGCAATCAAACCCTTTATTACCGTCTGGTGCTGACCAAGCGTTACTCCGGCGAAAAATCCAAGGTCAAGGGCCCGACCTTCCGTGACAGTATCGCCGTCGAAGGCCCGGAAAAAATCGCCGCCGAAGCCCTGCTCGCACCGATTCGCCAGCACTCGGCTGACGTCGAGACCTTCATTGGCGAAGCGATCAAGCGGGTCAACAATCTAAGCGACGACAATGTGAAACTGCTGCTGGCCGGCGATCCGTCCACCGCGAACAAAGCCAAAATCGTCGAGCTGGTCCTGTCCATCGCCCACGTGCCGGTGGAAAAGGTCCACACCATTCGTCTGGTGGCCGACCAGCCGCAACTGCCTGAACTCTGGTTGCGCAGCTTCAACGGCACTGACTGGCTGTACTTCAACCCGGAAACCGGTGAGCAAGGCCTGCCGACCGATCGCCTGCTGTGGTGGACCGGCGACGAAAACCTGATCACCGTCGATGGCGGCAAAAAAGCCAACGTGACCTTCAGCCTCAACAACAGCGAAATGAACGCCATTCGCCTGGCCAAGCTGACCGACGAAAACACCGACGCCAACTTCCTCGAATACTCGCTGTACGGTTTGCCGCTGCAAACCCAGCAGACGTTCATGATCATGGTGATGATCCCGATTGGCGTGCTGGTGATCCTGATCCTGCGCAACCTGATCGGCATCCAGACCCTCGGCACCTTCACCCCGGTGCTGATCGCCCTCGCCTTCCGCGAAACCGGGCTCGGCTTCGGCATCGTGCTGTTCACGATCATCACCGCGCTGGGGCTGTCGCTGCGTTCCTACCTTGAACACCTGAAGCTGCAAATGCTGCCAAGGCTGTCGGTGGTGCTGACCTTCGTGGTGGTGCTGATCGCGGCGATCAGCCTGTTCAGCCATAAACTTGGCCTCGAACGCGGGCTGTCGGTGGCGCTGTTCCCGATGGTGATCCTGACCATGACCATCGAACGCCTGTCGATTACCTGGGAAGAACGCGGTTCGGGCCATGCCATGAAAGTGGCGATCGGCACGCTGTTCGCCGCGTCCCTGGCGCACTTGATCATGACCGTGCCGGAGCTGGTGTACTTCGTGTTCACGTTCCCGGCGATCCTGCTGATCCTGGTGGGCTTCATGCTGGCAATGGGTCGCTATCGCGGCTACCGCCTGACCGAACTGGTGCGATTCAAGGCGTTCCTGAAGGCGGACGTCTGATGTTCGGTTTCTGGAAGACCTGGAAGGCCCTGGAAGCCCGGGGCATCATGGGCATCAACCGGCGTAACGCCGACTACGTGCTCAAGTACAACAAGCGCAGCCTGTACCCGATTGTCGATGACAAGATCATCACCAAGGAGCGCGCCATTGCCGCTGGCATTCATGTGCCGCAACTGTATGGCGTGATCTCCACCGAGAAGGAAATCGACAACCTCGATTCCATCATCGGCGACCGTACCGACTTCGTGATAAAACCCGCGCAGGGCGCGGGTGGCGACGGCATCATTGTGGTCGCCGACCGTTTCGAGGGCCGCTATCGCACGGTGTCCGGCAAGATCATCAGCCATGAGGAAATCGAGCACCATGTCTCCAGTATCCTCACCGGCCTGTATTCCCTGGGTGGTCATCGCGACCGCGCGCTGATCGAATACCGGGTGATCCCGGACCAGATCTTCAAGAGCATCAGCTATGAAGGCGTGCCGGACATTCGCATCATCGTGTTGATGGGGTATCCAGTGATGGCCATGCTGCGCCTGCCGACCCGGCAATCCGGCGGCAAGGCCAACCTGCACCAGGGCGCCATCGGCGTCGGTGTCGACCTCGCGACCGGGGAAACATTGCGCGGCACCTGGCTGAACAACATCATCACCAAACACCCCGACACCACCAACGCCGTCGATGGCGTGCAACTGCCCTACTGGGACGGTTTCATGAAACTCGCGGCCGGCTGTTATGAGCTGTGCGGGTTGGGTTACATCGGCGTTGATATGGTCCTGGACCAGGAAAAAGGCCCGTTGATCCTCGAGCTCAATGCCCGCCCTGGGTTGAACATCCAGATCGCCAACGATTGCGGGCTGACCTTGCGTACACATGCGGTTGAAGCGCGGTTGGAAGAGTTGAAGGCTCGCGGGGTTACCGAGACGGTGAAAGAGCGCGTGGAGTTTGTTCAGGAGATGTTTGGGCATATTCCGGCGGTTGAGGGCTGATCTGAAACCGAGTCGCGGCCATCGCGAGCTTGCTCGCGATGGCGGACTGACAGTCACTAAAGCACTCAACTTGCCAATCCCCGACATCCCCTCTAGGAGCAAATCCTGCAGAGGACTACAATCGCCACCCCGCCTCGATGGCTGACCCGCCCCGCCCATGTTGACCTGTTCCGTACACCCGCTCCCTTATCGCGCCAACCCCGCCGACTACTTCGCGGCGATTCGTCACGCGCCCGGCGCTGTGCTGCTCGACAGTGGCCGGCCAAGTGCCGAGCGTGGGCGTTTTGATTTGCTCAGCGCCTGGCCGCTGGCGCAACTGGCTGTATTACCCGACGAAAGCGGCAGCGATTTCCTGCAACGCCTGCGCGAAAACCTGACACGACTCGGTAAAGCGCAAGTGCCTGATGAACTGCCCTTCGCCGGCGGCCTGATCGGTTACCTGAGCTACGACTTCGGTCGGCACCTGGAAAACCTGCCGAGCCAGGCGCAAGACGATCTGCAATTGCCCGATGCGCGTTTCGGGTTATATGACTGGGCCTTGATCAGCGATCACCACGTGAAGACCAGTCAACTGGTGTTTCACCCGTCGTTGGTCAATAGCGAACGCCAGCGTCTGATCACACTGTTCAGTCAGCCGCCGGCCGAAACCCTTGAACCTTTCACCCTGAAAGCGCCGATGCGTGCCGACCTGAGCGCCGACCAGTATCGCCAGGCGCTGGAACGCATTCAGAACTACATCCAGGCCGGTGACTGCTACCAGGTCAACTTCGCCCAGCGCTTCCGGGCGGAGTGCCAAGGCGATCCATGGGCAGCGTACGTCGCGTTGCGCGCCGCGTGCCCGACGCCATTTTCCGGTTTCCAGAGCCTGCCCGAGGGCGGCGCGGTGCTGAGCCTGTCGCCGGAGCGCTTCGTCAAAGTCAGCGAACGGCAGGTGGAAACCCGTCCGATCAAAGGCACCCGCCCTCGCGGCCTGACCGCTGCCGAAGACGCGGCGAATGCCGCCGAACTGCTCGCCAGCCCCAAGGATCGCGCGGAAAACCTGATGATTGTCGACCTGCTGCGCAATGACCTCGGGCGCACCTGCCGCATTGGTTCGGTGCGAGTGCCGGAGTTGTTCAGCCTGGAAAGCTATCCGAACGTGCATCATCTGGTGAGCAGCGTGACCGGTGAACTGGCGGATGACCGCGATGCGCTGGACCTGATTGCCGGCAGCTTCCCCGGCGGCTCGATCACTGGTGCGCCGAAGATTCGGGCGATGCAGATTATTGATGAGCTGGAGCCGACCCGGCGTGGATTGTACTGCGGGTCATTGCTGTATCTGGATGTGCGCGGCGAGATGGACAGTTCCATCGCGATTCGCAGCTTGCTGGTCAAGGATGGGCAAGTGTGTTGCTGGGGCGGTGGCGGAATCGTCGCTGACTCCGAGTGGCAGGCCGAGTATCAGGAATCGATAACCAAGGTCAAAGTCCTGCTCGATACCCTGCAAAACCTTTAAAAGCATCGTCGGAACGCCGCCCGGACCCAGCCCGGCTCCCACAGGTTTAGCGCAATACCTGTAGGCGCCGGGCTTGCCCGCGATGGGGCCCTTCCAGACGACTAAAGGCTCAACGCCCGATTAGAAGCCTTGATGAACTCCTGCTTTAGCGCCTCAAACGTATGCACCGCCGGGAACTGTGGAAACTCGCGAATCACATTGTCCGGCGCATGGAACAGAATCCCCGCATCCGCCTCACCCAGCATCGTCGTGTCGTTGTACGAATCCCCCGCCGCGATCACCCGATAGTAGAGGCTCTTGAAGGACAGAACCGACTGACGCTTGGGATCTTTCTGACGCAGCTGATAGCTGGTCACCCGACCGGAATCATCGGTAATCAAGCGATGGCACAGCAACGTCGGAAAACCCAGCTGGCGCATCAACGGCTGCGAAAACTCATAGAACGTGTCTGACAGGATCACCACCTGGAAGCGTTCGCGCAGCCAATTAACGAACTCGATGGCGCCATCGAGCGGCTTGAGCGTGGCAATCACTTCCTGGATATCGGCGAGTTTCAGGCCGTGTTCATCGAGAATTCGCAGGCGTTGCTTCATCAGCACGTCATAGTCAGGAATGTCCCGGGTGGTAGCCCGCAGGGATTCGATTCCGGTTTTTTCGGCAAACGCGATCCATATTTCCGGGACCAGTACACCTTCAAGATCCAGACAGGCAATTTCCACAAGACACTCCCATTTGTATTGATTATTGAGTCGAGCGAGCAAAAAGACTGCCGAACTCTAGCGATTCGGGCTGACCGGCGCAACGCAGAGGGCGCGCCAGCGGCTGCAGGATTTTGTTACCATCGCAGCCATATAGAGCGCCCAGCGCCACCGACCTGTAGGAAGCCGCCCTGATGAGCCCAACGTTCGACGTCGTGGAACTCGCCACGACCTATGCCAATAAGTCCGCCCAGGACATCCTGAAACTCGCCTTTGCCGAGTTTGGCGATGACCTGTGGATATCTTTCAGCGGCGCCGAAGACGTGGTGCTGGTAGACATGGCCTGGAAGCTGAACAAGAACGTCAAGGTGTTCAGCCTCGATACCGGCCGCTTGCACCCGGAAACCTACCGTTTCATCGATCAGGTGCGCGAGCACTACAAGATCGACATCGAACTGGTGTCGCCGGACTACACGAAACTTGAACCCTTCGTGAAGGAAAAAGGCCTGTTCAGTTTCTACAAGGACGGCCATGGCGAATGCTGCGGCATCCGCAAGATCGAGCCGCTGCGCCGCAAGTTGTCCGGCGTCACCGCCTGGGCCACCGGCCAGCGCCGGGACCAGAGCCCGGGTACCCGCAGCGCCGTCGCGGTGCTGGAAATCGACACCGCGTTCTCGACGCCCGAGCGCACCCTGTACAAATTCAATCCGCTGGCGCAAATGACCAGCGAAGAGATCTGGGGCTACATCCGCATGCTGGAGCTGCCCTACAACAGCCTGCATGAGCGCGGGTTCATCAGCATTGGCTGCGAACCGTGCACCCGTCCGGTGCTGCCGAACCAGCATGAGCGCGAAGGTCGCTGGTGGTGGGAAGAGGCGACGCAGAAAGAATGCGGGTTGCATGCAGGCAACATCATCAGCAAATCCAAGGCCTGATCCCGAGCCTTGTGAGATCCCCTGTGGGAGCGGCAGACCGCGATGACAGCAACTCGGCCCCAAGCCGAACTCAAACCGCACTAAACCGCTGCCCCAGCCCCTGCTCCGCAAACTGCTCAATGATGAAATCCACAAACGCCCGGGTCTTGCCCGGCAACAGTTTGTGTTCCGCGTAATAGATCGAAATGTTGCCATCGTCGACATACCAGTCCGGCAGCACCCGCTGTAGCTTCCCGCTCTCCAGAAACCCCGAGGCGAACGGCATGCTGACCAGCGCAATCCCCAGCCCCTGGGCCGCCGTCGCGCACGCGGCTTCCGAATCACTCATGGTCATCCGCGCCTTCAATGTCAGCGGACTGTGTTGCTGCGTGCGACTGGTCAACTGCCAGGAACGCACCCGGCCGGTCTGCGGCGAACGAATCAGAATGCCGTCGTGGTGCTTGAGATCATCGGGCTCGGCGATCGCATCATGCGCCTCCAGATAACCGGCTGACGCCACCAACACCCGATGCGCCGGCGCCAGTTTGCGCGCCACCACCCCTTGGGGCAGTTCGAAACCACCGCCAATGGCCGCATCGAACCCCTGCGCAATCAAATCGACCTGACGGTTATCGAAATGCCAGTCCGGGTTGATCGCGGGGAAGCGCCGCAAAAACTCCCCCAGCAACGGCACGACATACAAGCGCCCAAACACCGTGCCCATGCTGACCTTCAGTGTCCCCGCCGGTCGGCCTTCGGCGCTGGCCAGATTGGCCACCGCATTCTGGATCGTGTGCAGGCTGGAACTGACCTCGCCAAGGAACAGCTGACCGGCCTCGGTCAACGTCAGGCTGCGGGTGCTGCGCTGAAATAGCCGCACACCAAGCCGTGCCTCGAGCTTTGCCACACTCTTGCCTACGGCGGCCGGGGTCAAACTCAAGCGCCGCGCGGCTTCGGCAAAGCTGCCGACCTCTGCACTGCGCACAAAGCATTCGATACTGCTGAAGGTTTCCATAGGTGCCACTATAAACTTTTGGTTTACACAGACTATCGCAATTGCCGGCTACTCATCGCCTGATCCTCAATCGATACTAGGCTCCATCAACCGAGGCATCTCGCCTCGGGATTTTGGAGATCGTTATGACTACTCAGAACCTCAGCGGCAAAGTGGCTTTGATTCAAGGCGGTTCCCGCGGTATCGGCGCCGCCATCGTCAAACGTCTGGCCGCTGAAGGCGCAACCGTTGCCTTCACCTACGTCAGCTCCACGGCCAAAGCCGAAGAATTGCAAAACAGCATCACCGGCAGCGGCGGCAAAGCCCTGGCCATCAAGGCGGACAGCGCCGACGCTGAAGCCATCCGCAACGCCGTGAGCGCTACGGTTAAAGCCTTCGGTCGCCTCGACATCCTCGTCAACAACGCTGGCGTGCTGGCCGTTGCACCACTGGAGGATTTCAAACTCGAAGATTTCGACCAGACCCTGGCCATCAACGTGCGCAGCGTGTTCATCGCCACCCAGGCCGCCGCCAAACACATGACTGAAGGCGGTCGCATCATCAACATCGGCAGCACCAACGCCGACCGCATGCCCTTCGCCGGTGGCGGCCCTTACGCCATGAGCAAATCAGCGCTGGTAGGTCTGACCAAAGGCTTGGCCCGCGACCTCGGCCCGCGCGGCATCACCATTAATAATGTGCAGCCCGGCCCGGTCGACACCGACATGAACCCGGCTGACGGTGACTTTGCGGAAAGCCTGATCCCGTTGATGGCAGTGGGTCGCTACGGCAAAGCCGAAGAGATCGCCAGCTTCGTGGCCTACCTCGTTGGTCCGGAAGCCGGTTACATCACCGGGGCCAGCCTGACCATCGACGGTGGTTTCGGCGCCTGATGCGCTAGACATAAACAAAATGTGGGAGCGAGCCTGTTCGCTCCCACTTTTGCTTACGGGTGCGTTAAGCCCATTCGAGGGCGGGTAAACCACACGCGCTCGGTGTGAACGCTTTCAGCGTACGAAGAATGCCATCGGCATGTGCGTATTTCTCATCCGCCATGGCTGCATCCGGGATCGCTATCGCGGTCATCCCCGCCGCTTTCGCCGCGGTGACGCCAAACGGCGAATCCTCAAACACCAGGCAGTCCTCAGGCGCAACGCCCAGGCGCCGCGCTGCGGTGAGGAAAATATCCGGCGCCGGTTTAGCTGCGCCGACCTCCGGGTCATCGGCCGTCACAACGAAATCGAACAGCGCAAACCAGTCACGGTGCAACGTGGTCTTCTGCCCGAACGACTGACGCGAGGAACTGGTACCCACGGCAATCGGAATGTTGTTGGCCTTCAAGTGCCGCACCAGTTCCTCAGCACCCGGCATCGCCAGCGCGGCAGGAAAACGCTCGCGCATCAATGGTTCGCGGATCACCAGGAACTCTTCGGCAGTGATCGGCAAATCGAGCGCCTCGACCACGTATCGCGCCAGATCACCGGCCCCACGGCCAATGATGTTTTGCTTGATGCTCCAGTCGAAAACCCGACCGTAACGCGCGGCAATCAGCGACGTGACCTCGGTGTAAATGCCCTCGGTGTCCAGCAACAAGCCGTCCATGTCGAAAATCACAGCCTTGATCGGGCCGAACTGATTGAGCGGTGCATTCATCGCATCGGATCCGTTTTCTAATGACATCCCAGAGGCGGCGCAGGTGTGGCCGGGTCCGTGATCGATTAAAGGATTCAGCAGCATAGCGAGCGCGGCTGACATTGAGCAACGGGCAATGCCCGACCGTTACAAAAAGTGCTGACCGTCATTTAGCGACTTTCCCTACATAAAACGCCTCTTTTCCCGACTTCTTTAGCCGCTGATCCCAAGCAAAGTCTCGCGCTCACATCTGATCTGCGCGAGGGACTGCGAATGTTCGAACCTGACAAGGTTCTGGCCTTGAACAACACCATCGGACTGCTGGTGGTCGCTGCCATGGACCCTGAGCAGCCGAATGTCGAAGGGTTGCTGGCTGACTTTCGACTGTGCCTCAACGACTACGATGCCTGGGCGGAGAGTTTCTGGACCGGCAAGGCGCTGGATATCGAGCAGGTGTTCAAGGTCGGCAACGAAGTCCGGCTGGTCGCGCCAAAGCATTCCACTGCGCCTGTCAGCTCCACCGTCGGGGCGTGCCCGGCCAGCGGCTCGTTGACGCTGGTACACATGTTCGACGCGGCGCAATTCGTCCCCATCGGCAATACGCCGGTGATGCTCGAGCCGTTGAATGCTGATGGCACCTATGGCGAGCCGGTCAACCACGAGATCGGCCCCAGCGGCATTCTCGAAATCCCCAAGTGCGAACGCGGCCAACGTTACCGCATCACCTTCTTTCCGAATGTTTCCACCGATCATGTCAAAGCACTCTACGCCTCCTATCAAGGCGTCATCGACGGCCTGGAAGACTGGCTGCGCAATGAGTGGACGACTGAATTCGAAGCGCCATGGGCCGAGTATGCACAAGCCGGATTCCTCAAGCGATACGGCCTGTTGCAACAAGCTGACTGGCTCGGTGTTGAGACGTCGCTAAACGGTTTGTGGGATGACGTGAAGCAGATTTACGAGCTGATCACCGACCTGCAGGCCAACAGCGAAAAACTCCTTGAGTACCTGACCGAAGTAGAACTTGAAACGCTGCTGCAGGCCTCGGCTGAATCGATTGCCAATCTGTTGCTGGTGTTGAGTGACGAGCCGTTGATGTTCATCCATCTGGCGGCGTTCACCAGTTGGCTGCGGATGATGCCACCGCAGCACATCGCCGAAGTTGTGGCAGAAATTCGTACAGGGGTATTGATTGGATTCCTGCTGGCACGCTTCACGGGGCCTGTAGGGCTGAGGTTCGGTATCAGTGCGAAGGTGCTGGGCAAAATCAAATCGGAGCGAGCGCGTAAATGGCTGGCAGCCGCGAGTTTGCGCCTGGCCGCTCTATCCGACTTGACGCCCCATACGGGCGTATTCAAACCCCTCGCGGTCAACATCCGCACTGTTCCGCTGAACCCTGCGCCTGCGGTGCCGCTACAGATCAGTGCAGGCTCTGCACCGGTTGTATGGGTGAACAACCCGGTCGCCATTGCTCGCAACAAATCCGCACCCAAGACTCGCCTGAGCCGGCACGAACAGCGCGACGACGCCCCCGAGCAGGCGAAAAACCCCAACGGCGACAGCGCCGATTGCGGGCCACTGACCTGCACCAATGGCTGTCCGGTGTCGATGGTCACCGGCGAAGAGTTGCTGACCCTGGACGATGGATCGCTCAACGGTTTGTTGCCGTTTGCGTTTACCCGGTTGTACCGAAGCAGCGCGGTGGAAATCGATTGCGGGCTGGGCTGGGGCTGGAGTCATTCGCTGGCGCATCGGCTGGAGCTGAACGCAGAGCACGTCGTCTGGATCGACCATGAAAACCGCCGCACGACATTTCCGCTGCCCAGCCAGAAACGCCCGGCCATTCACAACAGCCTGTCGCGGGCGGCGATTTATTCAGGGGATCAACCAGAAGAACTGGTGCTCGCCCTCGCTGGCGAAACCGCGCGGTTCTATCACTTTCGCAATGGCCGGCTGACCACGATCAGCGATGCCTATAACAACAGGCTGCACATCACCCGTGACCGGCAGGATCGCATTCAGCGCCTCGACAACGGCGCCGGTCGTTCGCTGCTGTTGCGCTACGAGCGCCGGCACATCGTCGCCGTCGAGTACCAGTCGTTTCACCCCGCCGATACGGCGGCTGACGCCTGGCGTACCGAGCAAACGCTGATTGCCTACCGCTACGACGCCCGACAGCGACTGATCGAAGCGACCAATGCCGCCGGGGAAAGCGAACGGTACGACTACGACGACCGACACGTGATTCTCCAGCGGCAATTGGCCGGTGGGGCCAGTTTTTTTTGGGAGTGGGAGCGGTCCGGCAAAGCGGCCCGATGCACAAGGCACTGGGCGACGTTCGCGCAAATGGATACGCGCTATGCCTGGGACGACAACGGCGCAGTGCTGGTTAAAAACGTCGATGGCAGCGAGGAGGTTTACGTCCATGACGATACGGCGCGGTTGGTGCGCCGGGTCGGGCCGGATGGCGCCGAGCACCTCAAGACTTATGACCACAAGGGTCAGCTGATTGCCGAACAGGGGCCGTTGGGGGCCATTACTCAATACCGCTACGACGATCTCGGGCGGCTGATTGCGCTGATTCCACCTGAAGATGAGCCAACGTCCTACGAATACCGCAACGGTTTCCTGCATGCGCGTTATCGCGGTCAGGCGGTATGGAAATATCAACGCAACGCTCAGGGTGATGTCACCGAATCCATCGACCCCGACGGCCAGGTCACTCACTACCACTACGACACTCAAGGACGACTGGCATCGATCCGTTTTCCGGACAGCAGTCGTCATGTTTTCGTTCGGGATGCTATCGGGCAACTGATCGAGGAGACCTTGCCGGACGGCGGTCAGCGGCGGTTTTCCTACGACGCTCTGGGACGGCAGATTACCCGTCAGGATGAACATGGCGCTGTCACTCACTACCAATGGGACGCCGTTGGCCGACTGCTCCAGACGACTCTTCCTACTGGTGCCAGCCGAGCCTTCAGCTACAACGCCTACGGCAAAATCACCGCCGAACGCGATGAATTGGGGCGTGTCACGCGCTTTGAGTACGACGATGACCTGCACCTGGTCAGCCGCCGGATCAACCCCGACGGCACGCATCTGCACTATCGCTATGACAACGCACGGCTTCTGCTGACCGAAATCGAGAACGAGTCCGGCGAACACTATCGACTGGACTACACAGCTAGTGGATTGATCCGACAGGAAGTCGGATTTGACGGTCGACGCACTGCGTATGCCTACGACCTCAATGGTCATCTGCTGGAAAAAATCGAGTTCGGCGATGACGGCTCGCAACTGATGACCCGTTACCAACGGGACTCAACCGGTCGCCTGCTGATCAAAACCCTGCCCGACGGCAACAACGTCGAATACCACTACGACAGCCTGGGCCGCTTGGTCAGTGTCGACGACAACCACGATCACCCACTGGAATTCGAATACGACACTCAGAACCGGCTGATCACAGAACACCAGAGCTGGGCCACATTGCGCTATGGCTACGACGCGTGCGGCCGACTCAACCACCTGCGCCTGCCAGACAACAGCAAAATCGATTACCACCGCGCCAAGGGTGGCGCACTGACAGCCATCGACCTCAACGGCACCCGGCTCACAAGCCACACCTATCAATTCGGCCGCGAACTAAAGCGCCAGCAAGGCTTGTTACACAGCCAGTACGACCACGACGAACAAGGTCGTCTGAAGGCCCATGCCGTCAGCCAACACCCGCAATCGCTGTATCGACGCGATTATGCCTACAGCGCCAACGGCAACCTCGACACCCTCGCGGACACCCGCCATGGCCAACGCAACTACCAATACGATCCGCTCAACCGCCTGATCCGCGTCCGTCACTCCCGCGACCAACAACCCGAAAGCTTCGCCCACGACCCCGCCGGTAACCTGCTGATGCAGGATCGCCCCGGCCCGGCCGCCGTCAAAGGCAATCGCCTGTTGATGCAAGGCGACCGCCACTTCGACTACGACGCCTTCGGCAACCTGATCCGCGAACGCCGCGGCACCGGGCAAAAACTCGTCACCGAATACCACTACGACTGCCAACACCGGTTAATCAGCGCCACGCTGCCCAACGGCACCTGCGCGACCTACCGCTACGACGCCTTCGGCCGCCGCATCCGCAAAACCGTCGACGGCAAAACCACCGAGTTTTTCTGGCAAGGCGACCAGCTCATCGCCGAACACAGCCAGGACCACCACCGCAGCTACCTCTACGAACCCGGCACTTTCCGCCCACTCGCCATGCTCGACGGCAAAGGCCCACGCCAGGCCTGCCCGTTCTACTACCAACTCGACCACCTTGGCACCCCCCAAGAACTCACCGACTACAGCGGCGACATCATCTGGGCCGCGCAATACACCGCCTACGGCCGCCTGACCCGGTTGAATCGCGATACCCATCAGGTGCTGGATCAACCGTTGAGGTTTCAAGGGCAGTATTTCGACGCGGAGACAGGGCTGCATTACAACCGGCATCGTTATTACAACCCGGATCTGGGACGGTATTTGACGCCGGACCCGAGTGGGTTAGCGGGTGGGTTGAACGGGTATCAGTACACGCGGAACCCGACGGGGTGGGTTGATCCGTTGGGGTTGAATGAGTGTCCTGGGGGGGATGGGTGTAAGAGGCCGGCGTTTGGGGAGGAGGATCCGGCCAGTAAGGTAGCGATTAAAAATCGTGAACCCCAATTACCAAAACCCAAAAAAGAGGACGACTTCTTATATCGCGGAGACGAAAGGGAGCCTCACGATGTATTTGAAAATGGTTTTAAAAGCAAAGGAAAAAGCAACGACCTACTACTACACTCATTAGACAGTCGGGATCCACCGAGCAATTTTATTAGCACATCCACTTCTAGGGAAGCCGGGAAATTTTTCGCCACTGAATACAACACAAAACCGGGCTATCTATATACACTCAACAAAATCCCCGGACACGATCTAAATATAGAACTAGGATCTTTGTACGAGTTTGGTAGAGAAAAAGAAATTGCCATTCCAAGCCGCATTGAAAAAGAGGACGTACTTGGAGCAACCCTAATTCTTGATAATGGCAAAGACTTTGGTTATTCCATACCAAACCCTAACAGGAGAATTAAAAAATGATACGGACAGTAGAAATAACGATTGAAAACAATGGACTTAAAGAAACGGCTCGATTGACATGCGACAATAAAGCTGGAAACGGAGATGTAACCATCATATTCACGATGCAAAACGGATTATCTAAAACCTATTCTGACTCTGATTTTTATAGATGCTTCGCTCGCACTAGAGAAGACAACACTGGAATAAAATTCCTATGCAAAGGATCAAAAGTAAATGTTCATACGTCCAGCATGTCATCACAGATGTCTCTTGGATTGAAAGCATACGAATTAACTTTAGGTAAAGCCTCATCATTCGATGACGTGATTTACATATTCGATTACGATGAACACAACTTAACTAACGACTCAGCCAAACAGCGAGCCTTTTATAGAAAATGGATTGAGACTGAAAAAACCCACGATGAGGACTAGTCGTAACTAAATACCAAAAGCCCGGCGCATTACCCGGGCTTTTTACCGCTTTAACTACCAGTCTCTTTCTTTCTCCCATCAGCCTCTTCTCCAGAGCTGTCCGATCCTCCAGCCCCACTCCCACCACTCACCGCCCCACTCCCCTTCCCCGGACTAGTACTACTCCCATTCGCATCCCCCCCATTCCCACCATTAATACTCCCCGGCGGCAACGCATCACCATCAGCAGAATTCGCATTCATTTCAGTCGACGGAGGCATCCCCCCTTTATCCACAGGCGCATCATTCCCATTGGATAGAGCCAGCGCACTCAACGAGCCGACAGACAACAGCCCTGCAATGATCAGGGCTGTGAGTTTTGAACTGACCATGACGCATCTCCTTTAAAAAAGGTGCATACCTGATCTGGCAGCGCTCTGTTTTTAAAGGTGCCACACAACCGACGAGCGGCTTGACTCAGCTCGGCTCGCCTGAGTAATCCTCACCGGCAATGTCCGGATCTTCAGGGTCCGCCTCGACATCACCGCGCCTCACATCATCCTCAGGCACTTGCTCCACCGCCGTATCGTCATCGGGCGGACGTTGATCACGACTCAACGAATCGGTCGGTGACGGCAGCGGATATTCAGGTGTGTCGTCGGTGTCGGTGTCTTTCGGATCAGCGTTCATAAGCACCTCTCAAAGGGCCTGAAAAGCAGGCCCTGATAGTTCGAGGGGTGATGCAGGGTGGTGTTCGATCAGAGAGACGATCGGTTAAACAAAACACATCAATCTACGTCTTCATCCTCTTCTTCGTACTCGAGGTTCCCCACATCGCCCGCGTCATCAGAGTCGTTGAGGGGCACCGTGGCGTCGTCCATGAGTGAACCCGGATCTTCATTGCCAGGGTCGTTGATGAATGGAAGTCCGCTTGGGCCTTTTTGTTCTTTGCCTTCGGTTTCTGGCGTCATGGCATGCCTCGCATTATTGGGGGGTGTATGAAGTTCGAGACCGCCTGTGGCCAATCGTTCCGGTTTGCGAATTGCAGACACAAAAAACCCGGCACCAGGCCGGGTTTCTATTCGAGAGCGTATTAGTGATGCTTGTTTTTGTGCTTATGCTTGTGACCGTTCCCGTGGCCGGAATGTGAGCTGCCATTGTTGCCGTCGTCGCCCAGGTTGTTCCCGACTGCACCACCCGCGGCACCGCCAAGGCCCGCGCCGATGGTCGAACCGGTCGAGCCGCCGAGGCTGTTGCCAACCACTGAGCCACCTGCTGCACCTAAACCACCGCCAATAGCCGCCTCGTTGCGATTGCCTTTACTCGCCCCGACTGCGCTACCGGCCGCACCACCAACGCCCGCGCCAATAGCGGCGCCTGTGCTGCCGCCCAATTGTCCGCCGACGACGTTACCCAACGCACCACCCAGACCGCCGCCCACTGCAGCGGTGCCGTCGCCGGCCGCCATTGCACCTTGAGCCGCGAACAGTCCAACCACAAACGCAGACAGCACCAAACGTCGAGCAATGATGTTTCTACACTTTTTGCCGTTGTTAACCGGAGTCATGGGAAGCCTCTTATTCTACGGGGGTATACGACCTTTGAGGCTTGGGTCAAAGAATCGTTCATTAACGAAAAAGCCCGGCGTTTAGCCGGGCTCTTCGATGCTGATCGATCAGGATCAGTGACGCTTGTGACCGTTGGCCAGGTTGCTGCCAACGCCGCCGCCCAAAGCACCACCCAAACCAGCGCCGATGGTGGAACCGCTCTTGCCACCCAGGCTGTTGCCGATCACCGAACCGCCGGCCGCGCCAACGCCACCACCAATGGCAGCGGAAGTACGGTGGCCTTTGCGTGCTGTAACAGCACTGCCGGCTGCGCCCGCTACGCCCGCACCAATCGCTGCGCCGGTGCTGCCGCCCATGCTTTGGCCGACCACATTACCCAGCGCACCGCCCAGACCGCCGCCAATTGCCGCGGTGCCATCACTGGCAGCCATCGCACCTTGAGCAACCAGAAGCCCAAGAACCAGTGCAGGCAGAGTTAAACGCATGACGAAAACCTCAAAAATAGGGAGATAAATGAAAGGCGGGGATTGAATGCTTTAGCGCACGAAACGTCCACACAAAAACCTCCGCACCTCGCAATTAGCGACGGTTGGACAGCGTTTATGGAAAAGGTTTTATGGCAGGCAAAAAAAAGCCCGCTGGGGAACGGGCCAGGTACTGCTTTCTAACGGATGGTTTGAGCCTACGGGCGATGCTGTGAAAAGTTTGTGAAAAAACAAACGACCAACACCACCGAGCGTCTGCCGCCGGGTTTTCAACCGACAATGGGTGCTGCAACAACGAAAAACCCCGCTGAATGGCGGGGTTTGTGCGGTTAACGGTTACTTCCTGGAAGGCGCTGCCACTCTCGGTAGAAATTTCGACTTCGGCCCTCTGGGCACGGTGGATTTCACTTTGCCGACCTGGACCGGGTCTTCCCCGAAGCCCGCCACATACTCTGTCTGGCCGCATTTAACGCAATTGTTGATTGGAAATTCAGCCCCGTCGTCTTCGATATACGGATCAGCCATACCTCTTCCCCTCTCAAAAAGGGTCGACACCGGCAAAGCCATTTGCCTGAAAAATATCGACCACCAAGGCTTTTGAGACTAGTCGGTCATTACCGGACTTGTAATTCAGATTGTTGCGTGCCCGACGAATGGCCCGCGCTGCGACCGATAAAACACCTCGCGATCAAACAAATCGAATCACTTCAATCTGACCGCTGTCCCCGTCACAAACACCACGACCATCCCGCCCTTGCCAGCCGGCATGCTGATCTCAAAATCGAGCCCTACCACTGCGTCCGCCTGAAGCGCTCGCGCCCGCTCCTTGATCTCGTCAGTCGCCTGAATCCGCGCTTCCTTCAACGCCCGCTCCAACGTCTGGGAACGCCCGCCGAAAAAATCCCGCATCCCGGCAAACACGTCGCGGATAACGTTCACGCCCTGCACTGACTCGGCACTGACGATGTCCAGGTAGGCGGTGATCTGACGGCCTTCGATGGCGTGGGTTGTGGTGGTGATCATAGGAATTCCTTCTTTATAAACAGCGAATCAAGGCAACTTGGACAAAAACGCGGCCAACGCATCAAACGCCGGCAGCGTCACCGGATCATTCGCCGAGTTACTGGCAACCGGGTGCGAGGCATAACGAACAATCACCATCTCGGCTTTCGGATCGACATAGATGCGCTGGCCATGAACGCCGCGCGCCATGAATGCCCCGTCCTCCTTGCCCGTCACCCACCACATCGAGCGGTAACTCCAGCCCTTCAACAAGTCATAACCGGCCTTGGCGAAAACCTGTTTGTCGCCACCACGACGAATGTCATCCACGACGGCTTTGGGCACGATCTGCTGGCCGTTGAACTGGCCGTCATTGCGCAGCATCTCGCCAAACCGGGCGAGGTCTCGCAAGCCGGTGTTCAAGCCACCGCCAGCAAACGGCGTGCCGATGGCGTCCACGGTGAAATAGGCATCCTGCTCGGCGCCCAAACGACTCCAGATGCGCTCCGATAATAACTGCGCAACGTTGCGGCCGGTCGCTCGGGCGATGATCCAGCCGAGGGCGTCGGTGTTGACGGTCTTGTAGCCAAACGCGCTGCCGTGTTCGCCTTGCAGTTGAACGGTCTGCAAAAACTCGTAGTAACTCCGCGGCCCGGTGTAGTCCTTGGGCTTGGGCAATGGACTGCCAGCCTTTGCGTGCGCCCAGACTTCGGCGTTCGGGTCGGCATAGTCTTCGCTGTATTTGAGTGCGGTGGTCATGTCGAGGACCTGACGTACCGTGGCGCTGCCGAACGCGGAGGCCGCCAGTTCGGGAACGTAATCGGCGACAGGCTTGTTCGCATCGATTCGCCCCTCAGCCACCAACATTGCACCCAGCGTGCCGACCACGGATTTGGTCACTGACATCGCCGCGTGCTGACCTTCGGGTTTCAGCACACCGAAGTAGCGCTCATAGACCACCTTGCCCCTGTGCATCACCACAATTCCGTCGGTGTAAGTGGCGGCGAGGGATTGATTCCAGGTCATCGCCTGCGTTGCGCCAAGCGGCGTGAAGCTGACGGCATCGATATCGTTGCGCAGCGCAGAAGTCAGCGGGACCGGGGCGCCGAGGCCTCGTGAAACGTTGATTGTCGGCATGAGCTGCCGGAAGTTCGAAACGCTCCAGCGCATAGCCGGGAACTGGAAGTAACTGCCGTCCTCGAAGCGCACGGTGCGATCGGCAGGAGGTGGCGAACCGACCATCCAGCCCAGTTTGGCGGGGTCACTGGCTTCGGCGTCAGGGAATGTGGTTGCGGTGACGAGTGGTGACAGGGCGCATGCCAACACCGCAGTGAGGGACCTGACAGTGCGGCGGTGAACAGCGCGAAGGTGAGGCATTGTGTCGATTCCATTCGAGGGGTTCGGCAGTCTAGCAGGCCCGACTTATCACTAATGCGACGAAACATAAAAGGACGGCGTGGACGGCGCAGGCAACGCATAGGTCGCCTTCATCCACTCAATCTCAGCCTGGGGCGTTCGGCCGAAGAAGCGTTTGAACTCCCGACTGAATTGCGAGGCGCTTTCGTAGCCCACATTGAACGCCGCAGCCGAAGCGGTCATCGCGTTGTGCAACATCAGCAATCGAGCCTGATGCAAGCGTGTCGACTTGAGGTATTGCATCGGAGACGAGTCCGTCACGCTACGAAAATGCAGGTGAAAGCTGGGCACGCTCATGCTTGCTTCCTGGGCAAGGGACTCCACATCCAGGTGCTCGTGGTAGCAACTGTGGATCTTGCGGATGGCCCGAGTGACCTTGCCAAAGTGCCCCTGGCGATTAAGCGCCGCGCGCATTGAGCCACCCTGCTCGCCCGTCAGGATGCGGTAGTAGACTTCCCGCATCAGCGACGGGCCGAGTATGTGCGCATCACCCGGTCGACTCATGGCGTCAAGGAAACGCAGCGTCGAGGTACGTAACAAGTCGTCCATTGGCGACGCGTACATGCCTTTGGGCTGGGCATCACTGGGTCCTAGTGCTTCATCGACTTGCAGCAGCAACTCGCTGGCCAGCTGGAAGTTCAGGCGCATGTAAACCGCCAGCATCGGCTCCGCTTCGCTGGCATCGGTCTCCATGGTGAACGGAACGGGGACGGAGACCACGAGATAATGCTGGGCGTCGTAAAGGTAGACATCATCGCCCAGATACCCGCGCTTGCGTCCTTGGCACAGGATCACGATGCCGGGGTCGTACAAAACCGGAGTGCGGGTCAGCGGGCGGTTTGAACGCAAAAAGCGCACGTCCTCCAGCGCGCTCAGGTTGTAGCCTTCAACCGGAGCGAGCTTTTCCATCAACTGCACCATGCGCGAGGTGCGTGAGTCGACCTGAGTCATTAATGCTCCCTGTACTTGCCGATCAGCCATCGGTTGAACGGGTCACCGCTTCCCATTGATCTATTTCACTGGCAGCGCTGGCAAGCTTGTCACGCACCAGGCTCAATGCATCGCTACCCAACAACACGTGCGCAGGCGGCGTCGGACTGGCAATGACCTGCAACATCGCTTGTGCTGCTTTTCGCGGGTCGCCCAGCTGTTTGCCGCTCTTCTCTTCGCGTGCCTTACGTACCGGGTCGAAACTGGCGTCATAGTCGGCAATGCTTCGCGGCGTGCGTTGCATCGAACGTCCTGCCCAGTCAGTGCGAAACGAGCCAGGTGCCACCGCCGTGACGAAGATATTGAAAGGCCGTAGCTCTTTGCTGAGTGTGTCCGAGATACCTTCGAGAGCAAACTTGCTGGCGCAATAGTAGGCGATACCCGGCATTGTGATGGTGCCGCCCATGGACGTGATATTGAGAATGTGACCGGCCCGACGCTTGCGGAAATAAGGCAGGAAGGCCTTGATCACCGCTACCGCGCCGAAGACATTGACGTCGAACTGATGACGCATCTCATCCAGCGGCGACTCCTCGAGGATGCCCTCATGTCCGTAGCCGGCATTGTTGACCAATACATCGACCGGGCCGTGGTTTGCTTCAACCTCCGCTATGACGCTGTCGATGCGATCAAAGTCCGTTACATCCAGGATGACCCCATGAACACTGTCCGGGGAAAGAGCCTGAAAAGCTTGCAACGCGCTTTCACTGCGAACGGTGCCGATGACGCGATGGCCCGCTGCAAGCGCTTCTTGCGCCAGGGCGTTGCCGAAGCCGCTGCTGACCCCGGTGATGAAGAGGGTTTTTCTGCTGATCATGGCCATCTCCGACAAGTAGGTGTGGTGCCATGGTAGCTATCGCAAACCAGGCGACCTATGCCGATTTGTCTTCGAGCATTGCCTATTCGTATCAGGGGCAAGAGTGAGGTGAGCGCAGTTAGCCATTCGGCAGTTGTTTGTCGTGCGCTTTCGATGGGGCACTGGCCAGACTCTTTTTCAGCCCCCGGAAACCACAAAACCCCTGATTTCTCTCGAAATCAGGGGTTCTGGTTACATCGAATTTGGCGGTGAAGGAGAGATTCGAACTCTCGATACAATTTCTTGTATACACACTTTCCAGGCGTGCTCCTTAAGCCACTCGGACACTTCACCGTATCTCGTCAAACAAGTTCTGTCTGTCGAGGCGCGCTAATGTAGTCGAAACCATTTCCGATGGCAAACTTTTTTTGCAGAATTTTCATGCGCTTAGCGTTTTAGTCGTTCCACCGGGTTTGGCGTCATGGCAAACCTGCCAATCTCCGGCTTCGCGCCTGCTTCTATATAGAAGGGAACGCGCCGCGGATGTGGCGGGCTACGCTTGTGCGGCGGGGAAAGGGTGACTGGCGGGTCAGTCACGGCGCTTTACCTGGCCTGTCGCGGTGGGTAACGTCTGCCCCAACTTTCATACAAGGAATAGCGTCATGAGTGAGTTGATTTCCTACCATCTCGAAGACGGTATCGCGACCCTGACCCTGAGCAATGGCAAGGTCAATGCCATCTCGCCCGACGTGATTGCCGCGTTTAACGCTGCGCTGGATCAGGCAGTGACTGATCGTGCGGTGGTGATCATTACCGGTACGCCGGGGATTCTGTCCGGTGGTTATGACTTGAAGGTGATGACGTCCGGTCCGAAAGAAGCCGTGGCATTGGTCACTGCCGGTTCGACGCTGGCCCGTCGCCTGCTGTCGCACCCGTTCCCGGTGATCGTGGCGTGCCCTGGGCATGCCGTGGCCAAGGGTGCGTTCCTGCTGTTGTCGGCGGATTACCGCATTGGGGTTGATGGCCCGTTCAGCATTGGTCTGAACGAAGTGCAGATCGGCATGACCATGCACCACGCCGGTATCGAGATTGCCCGTGATCGCCTGAGCAAGGCTGCGCTGCATCGCTCGGTGATCAATGGCGAGATGTTCACTCCGAAGAGCGCCGTAGACGCAGGTTTCCTCGACGTGGTGGTCTCGGCCGAAGAGCTGGAGGGCGCCGCGCTGGCGGCCGCTCGTCAATTGAAGAAGATCAACATGACCGCGCACAAGAACACCAAGTTGAAAGTACGCAAGGCGCTGCTGGAGACGCTGGATAACGCAATCATCCTCGATCAGCAACACTTGGGTTAAGCCCAGACTCGCAGCGTTGAAAAGCCCGACCGTCGAGTCGGGCTTTTTCTTACCCATGATGTTGAAAAGTCTGTAACCGCTCTAGAACGCGTCTGACCCACAAGTCGGAAACATGCGCACAAACATCGCCTATCTCCCTCCTCTATAGCGGCAATTGCCGAAAACAGTGCACATCCGTACACTGCGCCACCTTTTGTCCCGGTGGGGCCTGTAAATGCTGTTTGTGTTTCGTATGTTCTTGATGGGCCTGCACTTTATTCTGGCCGGTGTGCTTGGGGTGATTCTGGGCCTGTGTCGCCCGTTCAACCCGGACAACAGCCGTTTGTGCGCACGTCTCTATGCGTGGCCGGCGATGTGTATTTTGCGTTTACGGGTGAAGGCCGATGTCGGGCCGTTGATGAACAAGCCTGACAGCTGCGTGATCATCGCCAATCACCAATCCAACTACGACCTGTTTGTATTCGGCAACGTGGTGCCCCGCCGTACCGTGTGCATTGGCAAAAAGAGCCTGAAGTGGGTGCCGCTGTTCGGGCAGTTGTTCTGGCTGGCCGGCAACGTGTTGATCGATCGCGGCAATGCGCACAAGGCGCGCCAGTCGATGTTGACCACCACGCACACCTTGCAGCATGAAGACACGTCGATCTGGGTCTTTCCGGAAGGCACGCGCAACCTGGGCGAAGAGTTGCTGCCGTTCAAGAAAGGCGCGTTCCAAATGGCGATTGCTGCCGGCGTACCAATCGTGCCCGTGTGCGTCAGCAGTTACGTCAAACACATGCGATTGAACCGCTGGCGCAGTGGGAAAATTCTGATTCGCTCGCTGCCGGCGATTCCGACAGCAGGATTGAGTCTGGACGACATGCCCCTGCTGATGGCCCAGTGCCGCGAACAGATGCGCGAGTGCATCGCTTCGATGGATCGGCAACTGCAAGCCGCTTAAAAAAGAAACCCGCCTGGTGCGGGTTTTCTTTTGCCTTCGAACTTTCACCTTCGAACTCTGCAGAGTTCGCTCACTCTGAAGCATCAGACAAGGCTAAGCTGAAGATTGCCTGCCACTGCCACCTGCTAATAAGAAGTGAACCTGAATCATGGGTAGAGTTGTTGCTGCTGCGGTTTACAGCGCCGGTAAGAAAGTCACCAACATCACCCTCGACGAGGGCGCAGCCTGGGCCGCAAAACCCGGCCACTTTGTCTGGATCGGCCTCGAAGAGCCGGACGCCCAGGAGCTGGCCAACCTGCAACGCCAGTTCAACCTGCACGAACTGGCCATCGAAGATGCCCTGGAAAAACACAGCCGGCCGAAACTCGAAACCTTTGGCGACGCATTGTTTATCGTCACGTATTCGCCCATTCGTAACGAAGGCAAACTGCAGTTCATCGAGACGCATATCTTTGCCGGTAACGGCTACATCATCACTGCACGCAATGGTCATTCGGCGTCCTATGCCTATGTCCGGCAACGCTGTGAGGCGCGCCCATTGTTGCTTGAACACGGGGAGGACTTCGTTCTCTATGCCCTCCTCGACTTTGTGATCGAAAACTACCAGCCCGTGGGCGAAGCGATCCACGCCGAGATCGATGAGCTGGAGCGCAACGTGTTGTGCAGTGCGTTGAATGAACATGACATCCAGAAACTGCACGGCCTGCGCCGGGACGTATTGCGCCTGCGTCGTTATGCGGCGCCGATGGTGGAGATTGGTGAGGAATTGCAGAAACTGAGCTTCCCGTTCATCGACAAGAACATGCGCCCGTACTTCCGGGATGTGCAGATTCACGTGACGCGGCAGATGGAAGACCTGACGACCCTGGCCGACATTGCCAGCCAGACGATTGAGGTGGGGGTGTTGCTGGAGGCTTCACGCCAGAGCGTGGTGCAGCGCAAATTTGCCGCGTGGGCGGCGATTTTGGCGTTTCCGACGGCGGTGGCCGGGATTTACGGGATGAACTTTCAAAACATGCCGGAGCTGGCGTGGCACTACGGGTACTTCGGGGTGTTGGGGTTTATTGCGGTGGGATGCACAAGTTTGTGGGCGAGTTTCAAGAAGTCGGGGTGGTTGTAGCCACTACCCAGGTGTCAGTGACAATCGCGAGCAAGCTCGCTCCCACAAGGGTATCTCCATTGTGGGTGCGAGCTTGAATCAGGTTTTAAACCGTTTCTGGCTTGTGCGCAACAAACCGCATCATCCACTCCGCTACCGTAGCGCCATGATGCTCATGCTCAAGGCTCTTCACGCCTTTGGAGTAGATCTGCTCGCCCAGCGCTTCCTGACGAATGTCCAGCAGCGCTCGCGAATAGTCGTGAATGAATTCCGGATGACCCTGGAAGCACAGCACTTGATCATTGATGTGATAAGCCGCGAACGGGCAGAAATCGCTGGAGGCGATGACCGTGGCGTTTTCCGGTAGCGACGTCACTTGGTCCTGGTGGCTGATCAACAAGGTCAACTCTTCCCTGACCGGGCTCATCCACGGCGCCTTGGCCGCGAGTTTGTAACTGTGGGTGCCGACACCCCAGCCTTGGGTGGCACGTTCGCTTTTGCCGCCCAGCAACAACGCCAGCAACTGATGGCCGAAACACACGCCCAAGAGTTTGTCGCCGCGTTCGTAGCGGGTCAGCAGGTATTTCCTGAGGGTTTCGATCCACGGGTCGGTGCCGAAGGAATCGGCCTTGCTGCCGGTGACCAGATAAGCGTCGAAGGTCAGGTCATCGCTTGGGTATTCGCCCTGCATCACGTTGTAGACCGTGAACTCGGCCGCGATAGGTTGCTGCGAAAACAGGTGCTTGAACATCTGCCCGTAGCCCTGATATTGGTCGACCAATTCTGGACGCAGGATGTCGGTTTCCAGAATGCAGATGCGTAACGACATAAAAAATACCTGACACGTGATGGGAATAATGCACACCCCAGAGCCTGCCTCGAAACACCGTTCCAAGGCAAGCCCCGCGAAGCGTCACCGGTCCCTTAAAACGTCTCCCCTTTGGCGGCTTTTTCCAGCAACAACGCTGGCGGATTGAAGCGTTCGCCATACTGCGCGGCCAGGTATTGGGCGCGGGCGACGAAGTCTTGCACGCCGTACTGATTGATGAATTGCAGTGCACCGCCGGTCCAGGCCGCGAAACCGATGCCGAAGATCGAACCGACGTTGGCGTCCGCCGTCGACGTCAGCACACCCTCCTCCACACAGCGCACGGTTTCGATGGCTTGCACGAACAGCAGGCGATCACGCACATCCTTGGGCGAAATCTGCCCGTCAGGCTTTTCGAAACGGCTTTTCAGCTCTGGCCACAGATGCTTCTGGCCAGCGGCCGGGTATTCGTAAAAGCCGCCTCCTGCCGCTTTACCGGGGCGTTTGTATTCGTTGAGCAGCAAGTCGATCACCGCAAAGGCCGGATGCTCTGTCAGCGGTTTCCCTTCGGCTTGCAGGTCTTTGGCCGTTTGCTGACGGATATGGCTCATGAGACTGAGGGAAACCTCATCAGAAATCGCCAGCGGCCCGATGGGCATGCCGGCCTTGCGTGCTTCGGTCTCGATCATCGGCGCGCTGACGCCTTCGCCGAGCATGGCGATGCCCTCGTTGGTGAAGGTGCCAAACACCCGCGAGGTAAAGAAGCCGCGACTGTCGTTGACCACGATCGGGGTTTTCTTGATTTGCAGGACGAAATCGAAGCCTCGAGCCAGGGTTTCGTCGCTGGTATTGGCGCCTTTGATGATTTCCACCAGCGGCATTTTTTCCACGGGACTGAAGAAGTGCAGGCCGATGAATTTGCTCTGGTCCGGCACCGCGGTGGCCAGGCCGCTGATCGGCAACGTCGAGGTGTTGGAAGCGATCACCGCATCCGGCCCGACGACTGTTTGCGCAGCCGATGAGACCCTGGCTTTGAGCTCGCGATCTTCGAACACCGCTTCGATGATCAGGTCGCAACCCGCCAGGTCGGCATCGTTTTCCGTGGTACGGATCCGCGCCAGAATCGCCTCACGCTGCTCGGCAATCATCTGGCCGCGCGCGACTTTCTTGTCCAGCAACGCTGCCGAATGGGCCTTGCCCTTCTCCGCCGCCGCCAGCGTGATGTCCTTGAGCACCACCTCGATGCCTGCCGATGCGCTGACAAACGCGATGCCCGCGCCCATCATCCCGGCGCCGAGTACCCCGACTTTTTGCGTCACACAAGGCGCAAAACCTTGCGGCCGCGAACCGCCGGCATTGATCTCGTTGAGTTGGAACCAGAAAGTGCCAATCAGGTTTTTCGAGACCTGGCCCGTGGTCAGCTCAGTGAAGTAGCGAGTTTCGATCAGGTGCGCAGTGTCGAAATCCACCTGGGCGCCCTCAACCGCCGCGCAGAGGATTTTCTCCGGCGCAGGCATGCAGCCTTGGGTCTTGCTGCGCAGGATCGATGGCGCGATGGCGAGCATCTGCGCGACTTTCGGGCTGGACGGGGTGCCGCCGGGGATCTGATAACCCTTCACGTCCCAACGTTGTACCGCCGTCGGATTGGCCAGAATCCAGGCCCGCGCCTTGCTCAGCAGTTCATCAGGATCCTTCGCCAACTCGTCAATCAACCCGGCCTGCAACGCCTGTTGTGGCCGGACTTTTTTGCCTTCGAGCAGATACGGCAAGGCTTTCTCGATGCCCAGCATCCGCACCATGCGCACCACCCCGCCGCCGCCCGGCAGCAAGCCGAGGGTGACTTCCGGCAGGCCGAGTTGCACGGATGGATTGTCCAGCGCCACGCGATGATGACACGCCAGGCAGATTTCCCAACCACCGCCCAATGCGGCGCCGTTGATCGCGGCCACCACCGGTTTGCCGAGGGTTTCCAGGGTGCGCAATTGACCTTTTAGGGTCAGCACCATGTCGTAGAACGCTTTGGCCTCTGGCTTGCCGACCTTGATCAGTTCATTGAGGTCGCCGCCAGCGAAGAACGTCTTCTTCGCCGAGGTGATGATCACCCCGGCGATGCTGTCTTTTTCAGCGACCAGACGGGCGACGCAGGCGGCCATGGCTTCGCGGTAGACCGCGTTCATGGTGTTGGCGCTCTGGCCCGGCATGTCGATGGTCAGGACAACGATCCGGTCCTGACCTTTTTCGTAACGAATGGCTTCAGTCATGAACATGTTTCCTTGGAAGTCGGGGGCTCAGAGGCGTTCGATGATGGTGGCAATGCCCATGCCGCCACCGACACACAACGTCGCCAGGCCATAGCGCAGGCGTCGGGTTTCCAGCTCATCGAGCAGCGTGCCGAGAATCGCGCAGCCCGTGGCGCCCAGCGGATGACCCATGGCGATGGAGCCGCCGTTGACGTTGACCTTGTCCGGATCGATGGCCATGTCCTTGATGAATTTGAGCACCACCGAGGCGAACGCTTCGTTGACCTCGAACAGGTCGATGTCTTCCACCCGCAGCCCGGCCTTGGCCAGCGCTTTACGGGTAGCCGGCGCCGGGCCGGTGAGCATGATGGTCGGATCGGTGCTGGTGACCGCCGTGGCAACGATCCGCGCCCGTGGCTGCAGGCCAAGCGCCCGGCCCTTGGCTTCGGAACCAATCAGCATCAGCGCCGCACCATCGACGATCCCGGAGCTGTTGCCCGGCGTGTGCACGTGATTGATCCGTTCGACATGGCTGTAGACGCGCAACGCCGTGGCGTCGAAGCCCATTTGCCCCATCATCTCGAAACTCGGCTTGAGCTTGCCCAAGCCTTCCAGGGTGGAGTCGGCGCGAATGAACTCATCGTGATCGAGCAAGATGATGCCGTTCTGATCCTGCACCGGCACCAGCGACTTGTTGAACGAACCGTTCGCCCGTGCCCGCGCCGCTTTCTGTTGCGAGTGCAGCGCGTAGGCATCCACGTCCTGACGGCTGAACCCTTCGAGGGTGGCAATCAGGTCGGCGCCCACGCCTTGCGGTGTGAAATGGCTGTGCAGATTGGTTTCCGGGTCCAGCGCCCAAGCCCCACCGTCGCTGCCCATGGGCACGCGAGACATCGACTCGACACCGCCGACCACCACCAGGTCTTCGAAACCGGAGCGCACCTTCATCGCGCCGAGGTTCACCGCTTCAAGCCCCGAAGCGCAGAAGCGGTTGATCTGCACGCCCGAGACGCTGACGTCCCAATCCGCCACTTGGGTCGCGGTTTTGGCGATATCGGAGCCTTGATCACCAATCGGCGTCACGCAGCCGAGCACCACGTCATCGACCTGGCTGGTATCGAGCGACGTGCGCTGTTGCAGCGCCGTGAGCAAGCCGGCCACCAGATTGACCGGTTTGACGCTGTGCAAGGCGCCATCGGCCTTGCCTTTGCCACGGGGCGTGCGTAACGCGTCGAAAATCAAAGCTTGGGTCATGACGTCCTCGAACCTGGGCGGTGAGTAAATACTGAGTGCTCACTCTTATGCCGGGCCGCCGCGGATTCAATGACCGCAGTGCTCACTGACGTTGACTGACGTGCTCAGACGGACGGTAGTGAGCGATGGGATTAACCGATTCAGGACACGGAGCTGTCTAGCAAAAGGGCGCCCAAGAAGCTGGCAATAGGCCTCATGCTTTTTAAGAGCATTTGTCGATAGTTCCATACGAAATGGATCTAAGTCACGAGTGACGCGGGCTCTAAGGTGAAGTGTACGAAGTTGTCGTCGGGTTTTGCCGAGGCACTCGTCTGACAGGAAGTGCAACGCTCTGCCGTCATGGAGATATGCAGGCAGGCATCAGGAAATAACAAAAAAGGCGGTCAAGCCATGTTCAAACATTCGAAAGTACGTCAAGCCGGGCTCATTCTTTTCGCCACCACGCTGTTGTTGATTTTGCCGAATCTGACCAAGGTGATTGGCTAGTCGGTAAAAGAAAACGGTGTCAGGTATTTATATCGTCATTCTAAAAATGTGACTGGCCCGCTACCCGGGCCAGCGTGGGTGTGCCAACCTTTGGGCACTTCCACGACATGGACGGCGATCTATTGAAAACGCTCATTCTGTTCGGGGCCTTGCTGCTCAGCACGCCTCTGTTTGCCGCACAGCTGAACCTCGAGCTGGGCGCGACCACTCGCACCTGGCAGACCGAAGAACTGCTCAAGCACCCGCAAGTCCAGACCCTCCATATTGCCGACGACGTTTCCTACAAACGGGACATGAGTTATCAAGCGGTGCCGCTGGCGGCGCTGTTGACCGGCATCAAGCCCGATGACCATTTGCAAGCCGTGGCGCTGGACGGATTTGCCGCCGAGTTGGCCGCGGCGCCTTTGCTCAACACCCAAGGTGCGCGGGCGTGGCTGGCGATTGAAGACCCGGCCAAACCTTGGCCGGCATTGTCAGAAGGCAAGCCGGGGGCCGGGCCGTTTTATCTGGTCTGGACGGATCCGCAGGCCGGCAATATCAGCCCGGAACAATGGCCGTTTCAGGTGTCCAGCATCAAGCGCCTGGCGCCGGTCGCTGCGCGCTTCCCTGCCCTGCTGCCTGATCCGGCGTTGAAGGCGGGCGATCCGGTGAATCAAGGCTTTGCGTTGTTTCAGAAGAACTGCCTGGCTTGCCATCGATTGAACGGTGCCGGGGATGCGCAGTTCGGGCCGGATTTGAATATTCCGTTTAGTCCGACCGAGTATTTCGGGGCGGAGTTCTTGAAGCGCTATATCCGTGATCCGCAGAGCTTGCGCCAGTGGCCGCAGGCGAAGATGCCGGGGTTTACGGCGCAGGTATTGCCAGATGCGGATCTGGACATGCTGGTGGGGTATTTGAAGCACATGGCCGGGCGCAAAATTAAGCCCTGATACCCATCCCCACTGTAGGAGTGCCTGCTCGCGATAGCGGTGCGTCAGTTACAGATTTGCTGACTGGAAGACCGCTATCGCGAGCAGGCTCACTCCTACAAGGGATTTGTAAGGCGCCTGATTATTGTTGCTGGACGGAGATAACCGGCATCGGCGTCGGCGACACAAACACCTTCGCATGCATCTGCTCACACCCACCGCCCCGGCGCATTCCGCGTACCGGACAGGCGTCCAGATAATCCAGGCCCACGGCAAGCTTCAAATGGCGCTCGGGCCGGGCCAATTCATTGGTCACATCAAAGCTGTACCACGCATCATCGAGCCAGGCTTCCGCCCAGGCGTGACTGGCCAGGTGTTCGCTGTTCTCGCTGTACAGATAACCCGACACATAACGCGACGGAATGCCCAGGCTTCGCGCACAGGCGAGAAACGCATGGGTATGGTCCTGACAGACGCCGGAACGTCCGGCAAAGGCCTGGGCCGCGCTGGTGTCGACTTCGGTCGAGCCTGGCGTGTAGGTCATGTGCTGGTTCAGGCCATGCATCAAGTCGATCAGTGCGGTGCGATCCCGACGGGTCTTGCATTCCTTTTGCGCGAACGCTCGCAAGGCTTCGTCGGCTTCGGTCAGCCGGGTGAAACGCAGGAACGGCAGCGCCGACTGGCTCTCATGTTCGGCTTCGCGCAGTTCATCGATATCCACCTGACCACGGGCGCCAATGATGATCGCCTCGTGCGGCTCGTCCATGGTCAGTACATGCAGGATGTTGCCGAACGGATCGAGTTGCGCGCGCACCGGGCGCGGCAGGTCGAGTTGCCAACTGAGCACGTGCTGACGCTCGCTGTCATGGGGTGTCAGTCGCAAATACTGGATGCTCGCCCGCACCTGATCTTCATAGTGATAGGTGGTTTCGTGGCTTATGGAAAGTCTCATGCAGCCTCCAGGTAAGAACTGTGAATGGCGTTGCCCAACTGGCGCACCAGCGGGATGAATTCGGTCAGCCAGGCATGCAGGCCTTCGTCGAGAATTTCGTTGATGCCGGTGTAGCGCAGGCGTGCGTCGATCTCGGCGGCCAGGCGCTGCGCGGGGCGGCCGTTGGCCCCCGGCAGGCTGGCGAGAATCTGGTCGATTTCTTCGGTGCACGCGCGCAAGGAACGCGGTACATCCGCGCGCAGCAACAGCAACTCGGCCACATGCCGGGCACCGGGGGCGTCGCGGTAGATCTCGGTGTACGCCTCGAACGACGACAGCGCTCGCAACAAGGCGCTCCACTGGTAATAGGCGTGCGCCGTGCTGTCACTGACCGCTTCGGCTTGATCGCCGGCCATTTCGTAGCGTGCATCGAGCAGGCGCAGCGTGTTGTCGGCCCTTTCGATAAACGTCCCCAGACGAATGAAGCGGAACGCATCGTTACGCATGATGGTGCCGTAGGACGCGCCCCGGAACAGGTGGGAACGTTCCTTGATCCACTCGCAAAAACGGCTCATGCCATAGCGGCTCAAGCCCTGTTCGGCGATCCCGCGAATTTCCAGCCAGGTGGCGTTTATGTTTTCCCACATGTCGGCGGTGATTCGCCCACGCACCGCATGGGCACTGGCTCGCGCCGAACCGAGGCAGCTGTAGATGCTCGCCGGGTTGGCCGCATCGAGGGCGAAGAAATGCAACAGCCGTTCGGCATGCAACTCGCCGTGGCGCTCCAGGTAATCGTCCAGGGTGCCGGTGATCAGCAGCGGCATGGCGAGTTCGTGCAGCCCGTTGCCGCGACCATCCTGCGGCATCAGCGACAGCGAATAACTGATGTCGAGCATCCGTGCGAGGTTTTCCGCCCGCTCCAGGTAACGCGACATCCAATACAAATCCGAGGCAGTTCTACTTAACATGGCAGGCTTCCTTCAATCCTCGACCACCCAGGTGTCCTTGGTTCCGCCACCCTGGGAGGAATTCACCACCAGAGAGCCTTCACGCAAAGCAACACGGGTCAAACCGCCGGGCACGACCCGGGTTTCGCGGCCAGACAATACAAACGGACGCAGGTCGATGTGGCGTGGCGCAATGCCGTTTTCGACAAAGGTCGGACAGGTCGACAGGGACAACGTCGGTTGCGCGATGTACGCGTGGGGCTTGGCTTTGATCCGTGCACGGAACGATTCGATTTCCGCCGCCGTCGCCGCCGGCCCCACCAGCATTCCGTAACCGCCAGAGCCCTGGGTTTCCTTGACCACCAGATCCGGAAGATTGGCCAGCACGTGGGACAGTTCGGAGGGATTGCGACACTGGAACGTCGGCACGTTCTTCAGGATCGGCTCCTCGTCGAGGTAGAAACGGATCATGTCGGTGACAAACGGGTACACCGACTTGTCGTCCGCCACCCCGGTGCCGATGGCATTCGCCAGCACGACGTTGCCGGAACGGTACGACGACAGCAGCCCCGGAACACCCAGCATCGAATCCGGATTGAACGCCAGCGGATCGAGGAACGCATCGTCGAGGCGACGGTAGATCACGTCGACAGCTTTCGGCCCGTCCGTGGTGCGCATGAACACCTTGTCATCGCGCACGAACAGGTCCGCGCCCTCCACCAGTTCAACCCCCATTTCCCGAGCCAGAAAGGCATGCTCGAAAAATGCGCTGTTGAAGCGACCCGGCGTCAACACCACCACGCTCGGGTTATCGATCGGGCTGGAGCTTTTCAGGGTATCCAGAAGCAGATTCGGATAGTGATCGATAGGCGCAATGCGTTGCGCCGCAAACAGTTCGGGGAACAGGCGCATCATCATCTTGCGGTCTTCGAGCATGTAGCTGACGCCGCTCGGTGTACGCAGGTTGTCTTCGAGCACGTAGTACGTGCCGTCGCCGTCGCGCACCAGATCGACACCTGAGATGTGCGAATAGATGTCCCGGTGCAGATCCAGCCCTTGCATCGCCAACTGGTATTGCTCGTTGGCCAGCACTTGCTCGGCCGGGATGATGCCGGCCTTGATGATGCGCTGCTCGTGATAGAGGTCGGCAAGGAACATGTTCAGTGCCTTGACCCGCTGAATGCAGCCGCGCTCGACGACCCGCCATTCGCTGGCAGGAATGCTGCGGGGGATGGTGTCGAAGGGAATCAGGCGCTCTGTCCCCTGCTCGTCCCCGTAGAGCGTGAAGGTTATCCCGGCGCGATGAAATAACAGATCGGCCTCGCGTCGCCGTTGTGCCAGAAGCTCGTCAGGCGTTTCGGCCAGCCAACGGGCAAACTCCCGATAATGCGGGCGGACCTGGCCGCCGGCATCGTACATTTCATCAAAATAGGTGCGGATCATGCCGTACTCCTTGTCACCCGGACATCTAGGCTTCGCAAGGCCCGTGCCAGCGGCAGAAACGCTTTGATATCAATCGGTTGGATAATCGCTCCGTTTTCACCGCACCATTCCTGTGCAGCAAACGCCCCAACCTGACAGCCCCCGCTTCATTGCAAGGCGACGTTGTCGCCTATCACCAGCATAGTCAGAGTTGATTTCACTGCCCGGGCGCCGGCGGGGATAATCCGCGCATTCGCTGGATAAACAGCCCGAACTTCCCTTTAGCCGCCTGCTCAGGCGGCTTTTTTTTTGCGCCGGATTCTTGTTTCAGGGTTTTGCCGGACGTGTTTTACGACCCTCCGCAAACTAAAACGGCCAACCCGAAGGTCAGCCGTTAGTGCGTGTCACTGTTCATAGGATTATGCGAGTAGCCCTCGTACCTCCTGCTTGACGCCCCATCCTTCGATGATGCCGCCCAGAGGCTCGACCACCGCCTCGAAGCCTTGCTCGAAATCGCCGATGTCATCGTAAGTGGCGTACATGACTTTGCTCAGTTCGAGCGCCCATGCCCCGTCGTCGCGCACACTGATTTGCGCATTCAGGGATTCGCCACGGTAATGACCTGCTGCTCTGCGGGCCCGCTCCTCGTCGGGAAAAATGGCGTAGAACTCGATGGGGTGGAATCTTGAAAAGTCGAAACCGCCTTCTTTCATGCGGCGCAGCACCGAGCTGCTGATGTCTTCTTGATAGGCTGTGCTCATGAAACGTCCCCCTCATATAGTGATGGATAGACTTTCCGTATTCCCGGCACGCGCAACCGAGTGGTGCGCGCGATGCGGCAACCTCGTTGCCGGTGGGAAGCAAGCATGTAGCTGACAAGACCAGACCTTAGCGATCCGTTCGCTGATCTCGATTGCAGAGTAGCCTCAAGAGAGAGCCGCTGCCAAGGCCTGAATGAGAATGAGACAGGAGAGGTTCAGATTGGCGTGATGCCGAGGATTTGTATGCTGTTCTGGGCTTTGAGACTTTTGACGCTCGCATCAGCAGTTCGCCCTTCCAGATCATTCAGATCCAGTTTGGCAGCGACGGGAAGAAGTCGGGCCTTGATGAGTTTGGCGGCGTGCTCGTTATCCGGACACTCGTTGCACTCAAAGACTTCATCGACTGTTTCACCGTGATCATCCACGAAAGTGATTTTCCACTTTTGCATCAGTGCCTCCTCGATAAAGCCCATGGATGGGCCTACATGCATCTGGACTTTTGCGCTGACTGATCGTTCAAACGAATTGCGATGTTCTGACAGGAAACCGGTTGCCGTTTTTGTAGGAGTGAGCCTGCTCGCGATAGCAATCTGTCAGTCAATAATCATGTGACTGACACACCGCTATCGCGAGCAGGCTCACTCCTACACAGGGGGTGTGTACAACCCTTAGTCGTTGCTTGGCTTGTTCACCGCTTGCAGCACGTATTGCGGCAAGGCGAAGGCGCCGATGTGGATCTCTGGATTGTAGTAGCGGGTGATGATGCCGCTGCCGGCGAAACGCTGTTGCAGGGTTTCACGGGACAATTTGCGATAAGCGGTATCGGTCGCGCCCCAGGCAAATGTCATCGAGCCACCGATGTAGGTCGGCACGGCCGCCTGATAGAAGTGCCAGTCCGGGAACAGGCTGCGCAGACGCCCGGCGGTGGTTTTGACTTCTTCGATCTGCATGAACGGGGTGCCGTTCTGGGTGACCAGGATACCGCCTTCGTTCAGGCAGCGACGGCAGGCCTGGTAGAAGTTTTCCGAGAACAGCACTTCACCCGGACCGATCGGGTCGGTGGAATCAGAAATGATCACGTCGAACTTTTCAGTCGTGGTGGCGACGAAACGCATGCCGTCGTCGATCACCAGGTTCAGACGAGGATCTTCGAACGCACCTTTGGAGTGGTTTGGCAGGAATTCCTTGCACATGTCGACCACGGTGCCATCGATCTCGACCATGGTGATGTGTTCGATGCTGCGGTGCTTGGCCACTTCACGCAGCATGCCGCCGTCGCCGCCACCGATGATCAGCACGCGCTTGGCGCTGCCGTGCGCCAGGATCGGCACGTGGGTGAGCATTTCGTGATAGATGAATTCGTCGGCTTCGGTGGTCTGGATC
The DNA here is from genome assembly GCF_000514395.1 of Pseudomonas sp. URMO17WK12:I12. Classification (NCBI taxonomy): domain Bacteria; kingdom Pseudomonadati; phylum Pseudomonadota; class Gammaproteobacteria; order Pseudomonadales; family Pseudomonadaceae; genus Pseudomonas; species Pseudomonas sp. URMO17WK12:I12. The sequence goes on along the minus strand of NZ_AZVV01000005.1, from coordinate 272,906 downwards.
ACGCCGTCCAGCGCCATCACCCGACCCATTCGCGGGTTTTCGAAGATGACCAGGTGCTGGTGTTCGGTGCGCACTTCGTGCAGCAGTTTTTCCATGCGAAAACGCTGGCCATAGCCTTCGTAGAGGGTTTCCAGGTATTCGCTGGCAGGGGTAGTGCTCATGGGAAGTGCTCCGATGAATGCGGGTGGCAACGGACGGTTACCCGCCCATGATGGCCAATCGAGCAGCTCGATTAACCGGGAAAGGCGCGCATTCTACGTCGCGGAAGATGACAGGTCGAACCTCACTTGATAAGTCGACACATTCCTCTGTGGGAGCGGCGGTGCGACGTCTCGACTTGCCTGCGATGCGGACGGCTCGGTCCAGGTAGACCGCAGCGATTCCATCGCAGGCAAGCCGCGCTCCCACTGGTTCAGTGTCGGTTGTGAGGACGCACTCAGATGCGGACGTTGCCCCGTGGCCCGGCGATGGCCCAGATGATCAGGCCCAATACCGGCAGGAACGCGATCAACAGCACCCAGAGGATTTTCATCCCGGTGGTGGCGCCACTTTTTATCACGTTGATGATGGCCCAGATATCCAGCACGAAAATGATCAAGGCGACCAGGCTGTTGAACGTAGAACCCATGGTGACGCTCCCTAAGAGTGATATGCACCCTTAGGATAGCCGGGCCTTGCGAGGGTTCCGCTTTTTAAACGTGAATCGCGATCTTCAGCGCTTCCAGCGACGGCGCAGCGGCGATGCCGAGTTTGGCACACAGCTCAAGCACACGCGGCACATCGTTGCCGTAGACCAGCACCACTTGCAGCTCGTCGTCGAGCAGCTGGCTGAAGTTCATCAGCGTGTAACCACCGTTTTCCTTATTCATGCTACCCATTTGCACCTGAATGCGATTGAGTGCGGTCAGGGCTTCGGTCTTGGCCAGCTGCTTGGGTTTGATATTGAAATCAACGCCAGGGCCGAACGAGGCGACGATCTGGGCGAACAGGTCCATGTAGGTGTCGGCCTGGAACAGCACCGTCTCCGGCAGACTGCCGACCACCACCCATTCACCCAACGGGATCGGGAAGGTGTCGTCGTAGTTGATATCCGGGTTGGCCGTGAGAAAAGCCTGCGGATCGGCGTAGGCTTGAGCCGCTTCGTCAGCAACTTTCAGGATTTCGTCATCGCTCATGCACCCGGAGCTGATTTTGCTGATGAGTTCGACGAGTGCGGCTTTCATGAGGCGGATCCTGTAGCGAGTGAATTTTGAGGGCGCGAAGGATAGCGCATTCGCAGAAAGTTACCGAGCGTGAGGAGACCTGTGGCGAGGGAGCATGCCCCTCACCACAAAGCATCATCCCAGCAGTTTTTCCAGCTGCGCGGTGGTGTCGACGGCGCCCATCGTTTTAGCGGCATCGAGGGCCGACACGCCGTTGGCGTCCTTGGCTTTCGGATCGGCCCCTTTGCTGATCAGGTAGTCGACGATGGCGACGCGGTTGAACATCGCCGCCATCATCAGCGCGGTACGGCCATCAAACGACGAACCTTCCACTTGCGCGCCGCCCTCGACCAAGGCCGTGACCACCGCCAGGTCGCCCTTGAACGCGGCACCGGCAATCGGGCTTTGGCCGTTGTCGTTGCGGATTTCCGGGTCGGCCTTGTGTTCGAGTAGAACTTTCACGGTGTCCACGTGGCCGTGGTAGGCGGCCAGCATCAGCAAGGTGTCGCCCTTGTGGTTACGCAGGTTGGGCGGCAGGCCTTTGGTCAACAGCGCTGCCATCATGGCCGCATCGCCCTCGCGCGCCTTGTTGAATACCTGTTCGGCAAATTCAGCGGCTTCTTCGGGGGTCATCTGGCGGCTTTGATCTGACATCGGGGGCTCCCTGTTCGGTTATTCGTAAAGCCGACAGTTTCCCGAGCAGCCCCCGCGCTGTCACTTGTTTTTTCTCAAGGGCCGCCATAGGCACATTCAATAGCGGTACTTGCCGCTGTGAATATCCGCCAGCACCTGCTCGGTAACCTGCACATAAGTCTGGGTGCCGGGCAACCAGGCGTAGATCGGGTCATCGCCGGTCTTGCCAGGGTCGAAGGCTTCGTCCTTGAGCCGGGTCTTCTGGTATTTGAAGGTCCCGGTGGTCTCCATTTTCACTTTCACCCGCAAAAACAGCGGCACCGCATAGGTCGGCATTTGCTGGCGAGCAAACTCCAGCAGTTCGCTGAAGTCCAGGGTGGCCAGGGATTCGGCCGGAGTAATCGCCGCCATGCCGGCACGCCCGTTGGTGTTGTGGACTTCCACGCCATACGCCACGGCTTCCGCGATGTGCGGGTGTTGCAGGAGGATGTTTTCCACTTCCGTGGTCGAGACGTTCTCGCCCTTCCAGCGGTAGGTGTCGCCCAAGCGGTCGACGAACTGTGCATGGCCAAAACCAATGTTGCGCAGCAAGTCACCGGTGTTGAAGTACCGATCGCCCTTCTTGAACACGTCATGCAGCACGACTTTTTCGGTCTTTTGCGGATCGGTGTAGCCGTCCAGCGGCGCCTTGTCGTCGATTCTCGCCAGCAACAAACCCTGCACGCCCTTGGGCACTTTGTTCATGAAACCCTTGGCGTTGCGAATCGGCTGGCCGCTGTCGTGGTCGTAGGCCACCAGCTCCCAGGCCATCAGCGAGAAACCGATGGTGTGGTCAAAATTGAGAATGTTGGTGAAGCCGATGTTGCCGTCGCTGGCCGCATACAGTTCACAGATATGCTCGACGCCGAAGCGGGTCTTGAAGGCGTCCCACGCGCCGGGGCGCAAACCGTTGCCGATCATCTTCGTCACGCCGTGCTGGCTGTCTTCGGCGCTGGTAGGTTGATCCACCAGATAGCGGCACAACTCGCCCACGTAACCGAGGGTGGTCGCGTGGTATTTGCGTACGTCATTCCAGAACTGGCTGGCGCTGAATTTGCGGCGGATGGCAAAGCCCGAAGCACCGTTGATGGCCGAGCCCCAGCACACGCAGAGCCCGGTGGCGTGATACAGCGGCAAGGTGCAATAGACGATGTCGTGCGGCTGCATGTCCAGGGCGATCAGGCCGAAACTGGCGGAGCTGCGCATCCAGCGTCCGTGCTTGAAGACGCCGGCCTTGGGCAATCCGGTGGTGCCCGAGGTGTAGATATAGAAACAAGGATCGTCGAAAAAAACCTGCTGGCTGCTGACAGGGTTTTCCTCGGACGCGTCGGCACTCGCCGCCATCAGGTTGATGAAACCGTCGGGGGCAACGCCCGGATGGTTGCAGGTGTCTTGATCGGCGACGAACCAGGTTCGCGCCGGCGCGATGGACACCCGCTCGCGGACCTGGGAAAACGCCGGGACCAGTTCGCCGCCGACAATGATCGCCACGGGGGCTACCAAATTCAGGCTGTGCGCGAGGGTATCGCGGGTTTGCGAGGTGTTGAGCAACGCGCTGATCGCGCCGACCTTGGCCACGGCCAGAATCGTCACCAGCAGTTCTGGACGGTTCTCGATGAAGACCGCGACCACGTCACCCTTGCCGATGCCTTGGGCAATCAGATGATGAGCAATGCGATTCGCCCACTGGTTGACCTGCGTATAGGTCAGCGTCACGTCGCCCTGCAGTAACGCGGGGCCATCGGGATTGCGCAACGTCGCCTGTTCGAAACACCAGCCCAGGCCACACGGTTGGGTCGGATCCTTGACGTTGGCGACTTTCAGGCCCTTCACCACACGGGGAATGGTTCTGGCGATCGTCGGCAGTTTGCGGAGCATCATGCCCCAGGTAATCGTGTCGTTTGGCCTGCGTTTCATCTGTGCTCCCGCTGATTTTTTTATTGTCGGGCGGCGTTCCATGAGCTCGAAAATACGTCAGCGGTTCTTGGCCTGTACACGCGGATTTTGCAATGTTTTGTATCCGCAACCCGGATAAACGAACGATGAACCCCGAGGTGCGGATTGGTTCCATCGAAGCAGCAACAATCTTTCAAAATGCAGGATGCACGATGGCCATTCATGCAGATTGCACGAAATCGAAAACCCGACCGAAAATTAACTTATTGATTTATAAGGATTTTATTAAATTCAAATACTGGCACAATCGCTGCAACTACCTCTCCATGCTTGCCAATCTCGTGCAAACGGAGCTGATAGACATGAGCCTGATCCAAGAAAAATTTACCTCCCTGTTCTCCAACTTCGAAGTCACCACCCAAGCGCGTCCTGACGGCGGAATTTTGCTGACCTTGCGCAGCAGCGAAGGCCGTGTGTTCAAGCGTTCGATTTCCTACCAGCAATTGCACGCGGGTGATCAGTTGACTTGGGTGATCAGTGCGATTCGCCGTGACCTTGCCGAACAGGCGAGTGAACTGCCGCAGATCTCCATGCTGCAAAGCCAGCAACGATTTGCCTTGCCGACTTATCACACGGCGTAAATCGTTGCAGTGCTGAAAACAAACAGGCCGTGAGCTTTCGCTTCACGGCCTGAGTTGTTATGTGGTGTGCTTTATAAGGTGGAGGGGTTGATTCGCGCGAAGCTGTCGACGGTCAGATGGCCTGCCAACTCCCCACCCTCTCGCGCCAGCCCGCAGGTCGCCATCCCGGCCGTGCGTGCAGCGTCCAGCTCTTCGACGATGTCGGACAGAAACAGAATCTGCGCAGGCTCAAGCCCGATGGCCTGAGTGATGCGTTGGTAAGACTGCGCTTCCCGCTTGGGCCCCGACGTGGTGTCGAAATAGCCGCTGAACAGTGGCGACAAATCCCCAGCCTCGGAACAACCGAAGATCAGTTTTTGCGCCTGGATCGAGCCCGAGGAGTACACAAACAGTTGATAGCCTTCCTGATGCCAGCGCTTGAGCGCTTCAACGGCGTCCAGGTAAACGTGGCCCTTCAACTGCCCGGTCTGATAACCCTGCTCCCAGACCATGCCTTGCAACGCCTTGAGCGGCGTGGCTTTGCGGTCTTCGGCGATCCAGCTCAGCAGAATGGCGATCACCCGCTCAACGTCGGCATCCGGCTCGGCGCTGTCGCGACGCACGGCCGACAGTTGCTCCGCCACATCGGCGCGCGCGGCGTGCTGACGGACAAACTCCGGCAGGTGTTTCGCGGCGTAGGGAAACAGCACGTCGAACACAAAACTCACCGCGCTGGTGGTGCCTTCGATGTCGGTGAGAATCGCTTTGATCGGCATCGGTTCAGTCCTCAAGACGCGGGAAGCGGCTGGCGATGTCTTCGCCGGTGAAATTGGCCACCCAGCCTTCAGGGTTGTTGAACAGGCGGATCGCGACGAAATGCGGATGCTCGCCCATGTCAAACCAGTGCGGCGTGCCGGCCGGGACCGAGATCAGGTCGTTCTTTTCGCACAGCACCGCGTAGACGTAATCGTCGATGTGCAGGGTAAACAGGCCACGACCCGCCACGAAAAATCGCACTTCATCTTCGCCATGACGGTGTTCGTCGAGGAACTTGGCGCGCAGTTCGGCTTTTTGCGGGTGATCGCTGTTCAGGCTGATGACGTCGACCGTGATGTAACCGCGCTCGGTCATCAGCTTGTCGATCTGCTCCTGATACGCGGCGATCACTTCTTCCTGACTGGCGCCGGGCTGGATCTTCGCCGCCGCTTGCCAGCGGTCGAAACGCACGCCCTGTTCGGCCAGGGTCGAGGCGATGTCTTCAAAATGGGTCAGCACCTTGTTCGGCAGTTCAGGGCTTGAGACGTGGTAAACGGACAGGCTGCTCATCAGGGCAACTCCTTAACGGTTCATGCGTTACGGTTGAAGAGCGCGCGCGTCTTCAACTCGCACTCGAACAAAAATTCAAAGGCCTCGATCTGCCGCAGCGCATCACTCATGCGCGCGCCCCAGGTGTAGAGGCCATGGCCGCGAATCAAGTAGCCGACGCATTCGGGATGGGCGTCCAGCCAAGGCTGAACCTTGGCGGCGAGGCGCGCAATATCCTGATCGTTGTCGAAAATCGGCACGCGCACCCGGGATTCGTGGGTCGATACGCCACTGAAGGCTTTTTGCAGTTCGTAGTCTTCGAACTCGATGAAATCTTCCGGGGTCAGGCGCGACAGCACCGTGGCGTTCACCGAATGGGTGTGCAGCACCGCGCCGATGTCCGCGCGCCAGCTGTAGAGCTGGGTGTGCAGCAGGGTTTCGGCGGACGGCTTTTTACCCGGTTCCAGGCTGTTGCCCGACAAATCGGTGGCGAGCACATCGTCGAGCCCCAACTGACCTTTGTGCTTGCCGGACACCGTCAGCAGCGCTTCGCTCGGCGACAGACGCGTCGAGTAGTTGCTGCTGGTGGCCGGTGACCAGCCGCGGCCATACAGAAAACGCCCGGCGTCGATGATTTCCTGGGCGAGGTGTTCACGGGTAAGGCTCATGGCCTGTCCTCTTGCAGTCGTGTGGCAATGATAACGGCAGCCGCCAGGGCTGCGAGGCTTGCAATACTAAAGGTCAACGGTGCGCCGAGGGCATTCCAGCTGTAACCGGAATACAACGCGCCCAATGCGCCGCCGGTGCCGGCCAGCGCGGCGTAAAGCGCCTGGCCCTGCCCTTGCTGGCGTGCGCCGAAACTACGTTGCACGAACTGGATGGCAGCCGCGTGAAAGCTGCCGAACGTGGCCGCGTGCAGCACCTGGGCAAACAGCAACACCCAGAGAAATTCGGCAAACGAACCAAGCAGCACCCAACGCAGGGCGGCCAACAGGAAACTCGCCAGCAGCACCCGGCGCACCGAGAAGCGCGCGAGGATTTTACTCATGGCCAAAAACATCAGCACTTCAGCAACCACACCAACTGCCCAGAGCATGCCGATCACGCCGCGGCTGTAGCCCAACCGTTCAAGGTGCAAGGTCAAAAACGTGTAATACGGGCCATGGCTCATCTGCATCAGCGCCACGCAGCCATAAAACGCCAATACACCGGGGCTGCGCAATTGCTTGAGAAACCCGTCCCCCGCTTCACGAAGGCCCTGAACTGGTTGGGCATTCGGCACCCACAGGCTGCTGACGACGATACCGGCCATGATCAACACCAACGCCACCGGATAGATGTCGAGGCTGAGCCATTCGAACAATCGGCCCAGTAACACCACGGTGATGATGAAACCGATGGAGCCCCAAAGGCGAATCTGACTGTAGCGCGAGGTCTGGCCTTTCAAGTGCGCCAGGGTTATGACTTCGAACTGCGGCAATACCGCGTGCCAGAAGAACGCGTGCAACGCCATGACCATCGCCAGCCAGGCGTAGGTCTTACTGACAAAAATCAGCGAGAACGTCAGCAGCGTACACACCGCGCCGAAGCGCACGATGGCCAGGCGCCGGCCGGTGTAATCCCCCAGCCAGCCCCAGATGTTCGGCGCGACGCAGCGCATCAGCATCGGGATTGCCACCAGTTCGCCGATGCGCGCACTGGAAAACCCCAGGTGATCGAAGTACAGCGCCAGAAACGGCGCCGTCGAACCGAGCAAGGCGAAATAGAACAGATAGAAACTGGAGAGCCGCCAGTACGGGAGCGCCGCCACGCTCGTCAGACCGCAGCGGCGTTAAGGTCAGCCATTAAAGCTGACCCAGCACCGGTGTGCTCACGCGCACATCGGCGTTCTGACCACGGTGACGCAACAGGTGATCCATCAACACGATGGCCATCATCGCTTCAGCGATGGGCGTAGCGCGGATGCCGACGCATGGGTCGTGACGGCCCTTGGTGATGACGTCCACCGGGTTGCCATGAATGTCGATGGAACGGCCCGGCGTGGTGATACTCGACGTTGGCTTCAGCGCCAGGTGCGCGACGATCGGCTGGCCGGACGAAATACCACCGAGAATGCCGCCGGCATTGTTGCTGAGGAAACCTTCCGGGGTCATTTCATCGCGGTGTTCAGTGCCGCGCTGGGCAACACTGGCGAAACCGGCGCCGATTTCCACGCCTTTCACCGCGTTGATGCTCATCAGCGCATGGGCCAGCTCGGCATCGAGGCGGTCGAAAATCGGCTCGCCGAGGCCAGGCATCACGCCTTCAGCCACCACCGTGATCTTCGCGCCGACCGAATCCTGGTCGCGACGCAACTGGTCCATATAGGCTTCCAGCTCCGGGACTTTGTCCGGGTCAGGACTGAAGAAAGCGTTCTCTTCCACCGAATCCCAGGTCTTGAACGGAATTTCAATCGGGCCGAGCTGGCTCATGTAGCCGCGAATGACGATGCCCTGGGTGGCCAGGTATTTCTTGGCAATTGCACCAGCCGCTACGCGCATCGCGGTTTCCCGGGCCGAGCTGCGACCGCCGCCACGGTAATCACGCTCACCGTATTTATGGTGGTAGGTGTAGTCGGCGTGGGCCGGGCGGAACAGATCCTTGATCGCCGAGTAGTCCTTGGACTTCTGGTCGGTGTTGCGGATCAGCAGACCAATGGAGCACCCGGTGGTGCGACCTTCGAACACGCCAGAGAGGATTTCGACTTCGTCGGCTTCCTGGCGTTGCGTGGTGTGACGGCTGGTGCCCGGCTTGCGGCGATCCAGGTCACGCTGCAAATCCTCCAGAGAAATCTCCAGCCCCGGCGGGCAGCCGTCGACAATGGCGACCAACGCCGGACCATGGCTTTCGCCCGCGGTGGTGACAGTGAACAGCTTGCCGTAGGTATTGCCGGACATGCAGGACGCTCCGTGAAATAGAACCTGAATACGAATGCGCGCCAGTATACGCAGGCTACCCAAGTAGTTCATCCTCGAACCTTATGGGTGCCCGCGAGTCCAACCGGCACCTTTGTGAATGATGGCGTGATGATGCTGCGAGTTTTAGCCTTGAGCCTGACCTTGTTTACCGGCTACGTGCAGGCCACCGTCCTGCAACGACCTATTACGCTGGATACCGGCACCGGTGAGCTTTTCGGCTCGCTGTTGCTGCCAAAATCCGACAATCCTGTGCCAGTCGTCCTGATCATTTCCGGCTCCGGTCCTACAGATCGTGACGGCAATAACACCGACGGCGGACGCAATGACAGCCTCAAACGGCTCGCCTGGGTGCTGGCCAAACACAACATCGCCAGCGTGCGTTACGACAAACGCGGTGTGGCAGCGAGCCTTGCCGCCACGCCGGATGAACGCAATCTGTCGGTAGAGGCCTATGTGGCCGATGCCGAAGCCTGGGGCCAGAAGCTGAAAAGTGATCCGCGTTTCGGCCCGCTGATTCTGCTCGGCCACAGCGAAGGCGCCTTGATCGCCACCCTGGCGGCGCCAAGTGTAAACGCCGCGGCGGTCATCTCGCTGTCCGGCAGCGCTCGCCCGGTTGATCAGGTGTTGCGTCAACAGTTGAGCAATCAACTGCCACCGGCGCTGATGCTGCGCAGCAATGAGCTGCTCGACAGCCTCAAGGCCGGTCACACCGACGACAACGTGCCGCCGCAGCTTCAGACGATTTTCCGTCCGAGTGTGCAGCCATACCTGATTTCTCTGTTCCGGCAGGACCCGGCGGCAGCGTTCGCCAGGTTGAAGATGCCGGCGTTGATCATTCAGGGCAGCAACGACATTCAGGTTGGAGTCGGTGACGCCAGGCTGCTGAAAGCCGCCAAACCGGACGCCGAGCTGGCGCTGATCGAAGGCATGAACCACGTCATGCGCATTGTGCCCAACGACGTCAAACGGCAATTGGCCTCTTATAAAGACCCGCAATTGCCACTGGCGGCCGAGCTTGGCACCCGCATCCTCGGGTTTATTGACGGACTTCGCCCCAGTTAAGCGCTGTTGGCCCTCCAGTCCTGTCAAAAACGGCCGATAAGCCTTTGTCGCCAGCGCAATGGCTGGCGGCAGGGCTTGGACAGGATCTCGCCGTTATGACTGATACCCAGACTTCACCCGACACCACCGCTGAAAAAGACGCACCGCCAGCGGTTGAGCTGCCGTGGGCGGACGTCCACGTCGAGCACCACAAGATGCTCCGTCTGGCGCCGCTGAAAACAGACCGCAACACCGGCGGGCGACCGCAGCGCTTTGTCGAATTCGGCTATGCCGAACGCAACAGCAAGGAGCAGAGCCTGATGCGCATGAGCATCACCTTGCCCGGTCAGCGCGTGCGCAAAGAACAGAATCACCTCGACGTGTGGGTCGATCACACCGCCAAGCGTGTGCATTTCGGCCCCGACAGCGGCTTGCAGATTGAACCGATGAACCGTGGCATCGGCCGCTTCATGGCCGCTCAAGGCATCACGTGGGCGAAGAAGCGCTGGTCCGGTTACACCGTCGACGGCACGGACCTGAACAATAAAGATGCGCTGAACGAAGACACCCGCCTGCGCCGCGATCACTTCCTCAAGGCCCATGGTTTTGAGGTGGTGTATGCCGATGCCCAGCATTTGAAGGGCAGCGTCAAAGACGTGCAGGTCGGTGACCTGTCGGGCGAGTGGAACACTGAAAAGCTGCAACTGGTGGAAATTCTCGAAGCGGCGCAGATGCTTCAGCAGGCCGAGCAAAACCTGGCCGAGCAAGAAGTAAAGCTGAAGACGCACGAAGAAAAAGTCAGCAAGTACAAGCGGGAAGACGCCGGGCTGCGCTTTACCATTACGTGTCTGGTGGCGTTTGCGATGTTTCAGGCGGGGTTGTTGATCTGGATTGCTACGCATCGGTAAACGTCTGAGACCGACGTGCGGCCATCGCGGGCAAGCCACGCTCCCACAGGTTCTGTGTCGTACCCGAATGGTGCGACACATTCTGAACCTGTAGGAGCGAGGCTTGCCCGCGATGGCTTTCTAAAGTCAGACGCGAGAAGCGAACAGTGCCTGATGATCGCGGCACTGTTCAGCCGTCAACATGAACACCCCATGCCCGCCGCGCTCGAAATCGAGCCACGCAAAATCGACTTCCGGGTACAGTGCGTCGACGTGAACCTGACTGTTGCCCACTTCGACAATCAGCAAGCCCTTCTCGGTCAGATGATCCGCCGCTTCCGCCAGCATGCGGCGCACCAGGTTCAAACCGTCATCGCCACAGGCCAGGCCCAGCTCCGGCTCGTGCTGATACTCGTCCGGCATATCGGCGAAATCTTCCGCATCGACGTAGGGCGGGTTCGACACGATCAGGTCGAAACGTTGACCCGGTAAACCATCAAAGCCATCGCCCTGAACCGTGTACACCCGTTCATCGACACCGTGACGCTCGATGTTCTGGTTGGCCACTTCCAGCGCTTCAAACGACAGATCGGCCAGCACTACTTCGGCGTTCTGGAACTCGTAGGCGCAGGCGATACCGATGCAACCGGAACCGGTGCACAGGTCGAGAATGCGCGCTGGCTCGGCCCCCAACCATGGCTCGAAGCGTTTTTCAATCAGTTCGCCAATCGGTGAACGCGGGATCAGCACGCGCTCGTCGACGATGAAGGACATGCCGCAAAACCACGCTTCGCCCAACAGGTAAGCGGTCGGAATGCGTTCTTCGATGCGGCGCTTGAGCAAGCGCTGCAGATTGACCAGCTCATCATCTTCCAGCGCACAGTCGAGGTAGCTGTCGGCGATTTCCCACGGCAAGTGCAAGGCACCCAACACCAGTTGACGGGCTTCGTCCCAGGCGTTGTCGGTCCCATGGCCGAAAAACAGATCCTCCCCATGGAAGCGGCTGACGGCCCAACGGATATGGTCACGCAGGGTACGAAGGCGGGAAGTGATCACGACGGCAAACTCCAGAAAAAACGACTGGCGATTCTAACAGCCAAAACGCGCCACGACGACGCAGGAAAAACACCGGGCCGAATGTAGGATCGATCCCTTTTTGCCGCTGGCTATTGAACAAAACCCGCAACTTGACAAGGCTGAGAGCCAGTAATGACGGCGTCTACGATAGTAGCGATTCACAGAACCGCTCAGCCAGAGGACAATGTCGCAAAAGCCCCACTCCAAGGAGCCCCAGAATGTCCGTTCCAAAAACGATGTTTCAACTCAGCGGCCGCGGTTACGCAGCAGCCAATCTGAGCCATGCGACCCTCGTCATCATCGATGCCCAGAAGGAATACCTCAGCGGTCCACTGGCCCTGAGCGGCATGGACGCTGCCGTCGCGAACATCAAGCAATTGCTGGCGGCTGCCCGTGCGGCCGGCCGCCCCATCGTGCATGTACGCCACCTCGGTACGGTCGGCGGGCTGTTCGACCCACAAGGCGAGCGCGGTGAGTTCATCCCCGGCCTTGAACCACAGGCCGACGAAACCATCCTCGGCAAATTGCTGCCAAGTGCGTTCCACGGCACCGAACTGGCCAAACGCCTGGAAGACCTCGGCGCCCTTGACCTGATCGTCTGCGGCTTCATGAGCCACTCCAGCGTCAGCACCACAGTGCGTGCCGCCAAGAACCTGGGTTTCCGTTGCACGCTGGTGGAAGACGCCTGCGCCACGCGCGACTTGCCTTACAAGGGCGGCGTACTGAGTGCCGAGCACGTTCAGCAGACCGAAATGGCGATCATGGCGGACAACTTCGCCACCCTCGCGCTCACTCACGATCTGATTTGATCGGCCCGTGATGAGCGGCCAATAGCGCCGCTCATCTGCAAAAGCCTCTCGTTTGCCGCAATTGTCTTAGCCTCAGGAACATCCCGGTCAACTCCCGGTCGAAGGGCCGATACCCATTGAGGAAGGTCGGAATGAAGTTATCCGATGGTTTTGACGCTCGCCGCTTGCGGCCCAAAGGCCAACGCAACTGGCGTTTTCGTATTGGCGCGGCGTTTGCCGCGTTGCTGGCAACGTGCGGTGTATTGCTCGCCATGGCCGCTGCCGCCAGCCTGCTCGGCCACGCACCTGCGCTGGGCGAACTGAATACCAGCCGCACCGGTGCGGCAGTGGTCCTGGCGGTCGGCCTGTTCGTGCTGTACCTCGGCGTGTGGCTGTGGCGTCGCTGCCGACGCCGGTCGCGTCAGTCGCGTGAGCTGAACATGTCCCCGCACCTGATGAAAAAACACGATTGAACCGAGGCCTGGCATCTGCCGGGCCTCAATTGTTATGGATAGCGCCTCGACTTGGGTAAACTGGCCGACCTTCGCGGAGGCTGACATGCAAGACGACGATTTTTCCCTGTTCAAAAGTGCGATCCAAGGCGTCAAGCCGATCAAGCACGATCGCGCCGAAACCGGCAAACCCAAGGCCGACCGCGCGCAAATCGCCAAGCTGCGTCAAGCCGCAACCATTCGTACCGATGCCACCACCGTGGATGGGCTGTCCGATCAGTTCGTCATCGATGTCGGCCCGGAAGACGAATTGATGTGGGCCCGTGACGGTGTCCAGGAAAGCCAGATGCGCAAGCTCAAGATCGGGCAGATTCCGTTCGAGGGCAGCCTCGACCTGCACGGCATGAGCGTGGAAAAGGCCCGGGAAACCCTCTGGGCGTTTCTGGCCGAAGCGACCAGGTTCGAAATTCGCTGCGTGCGCGTCACTCACGGCAAAGCCGTGCGTCTGGACGGCAAGCGGCCGATGATCAAGAGTCACGTCAACACGTGGTTGCGCCAGCATTCACAGGTGCTCGGCTTCACCTCGTGCCAGGCTAAACATGGCGGCGCCGGGGCGGTTTATGTGATGCTCAAACGCACCATGATGGAAGGTCGCGACGAGTAAAGCTGTCGCGTCATGCTTGCAGCGCCGTGTTTGCCACCGTACCCTTGCCCTTTGCGAAAATCCCCACAGGTAGTTTCATGTCCCTGGAACAGAATTACACCGCGATTCTCGGCCAACTGGGCGAGGACGTCTCCCGCGAGGGCCTGCTCGACACGCCAAAACGTGCCGCCAAAGCCATGCAGTACCTCTGCCGCGGTTATGAACAGACGCTCGAAGAAGTCACCAACGGTGCCTTGTTCAGCTCCGACAACAGCGAAATGGTGCTGGTCAAGGACATCGAGTTGTACTCGTTGTGCGAACACCACCTGCTTCCGTTCATCGGCAAGGCACACGTCGCTTACATCCCGAGCGGCAAAGTATTGGGCCTGTCGAAAGTGGCGCGAATCGTCGACATGTACGCTCGCCGCCTGCAGATCCAGGAAAACCTCAGCCGCCAGATCGCCGATGCGGTCCAGCAAGTCACCGGCGCCCTGGGCGTTGCGGTGGTGATCGAGGCCAAGCACATGTGCATGATGATGCGCGGTGTGGAGAAACAGAATTCGTCGATGATCACTTCGGTGATGCTCGGTGAGTTCCGCGAAAACGCCGCCACCCGCAGCGAGTTTCTCAGCCTGATCAAGTAACGTGCGGCACGAAGAAAACCGGCATTCATCGCCGGTTTTTTTTCGTCTGAAAAAATCAGGTAAGCTGCGCGCCCTTCTTCATTCGCACCGTGAGGCTTTCAACGTGTTCGTAAAAGCGCTTCGTGTCGGCCTTGGCCAACTGATCATCTTCATCGACTTCATCACCCGTCCGGGCAAGAAGCAGCGCCCCGCCGAGGCTCAGGCCAAGGTCAACTCCGCTGCCAAGGACCTGACCCTGTACCAATTCCACGCCTGCCCGTTCTGCGTGAAAACCCGCCGCAGCCTGCGTCGCCTGAATGTGCCGGTGACACTGCGTGATGCAAAGAACAACGAACAGGATCGCCAGGCCCTGCTGGAGCAAGGTGGCAAGATCAAGGTGCCGTGCCTGCGCATTGAAGAAAATGGCCAGACCACTTGGATGTATGAGTCCAAGGTGATCATTGATTATCTGGACAAGCGGTTTGCGGCTGCTTGATGGCTTTGTGGTGAGCTGACTGACGCCATCGCGAGCAGGCTCGCGATGGCGCCGATACAGTCACCACAACCCCCAGTCAAAAATAAACCGGCCCTTGCGCCGGTTTATTTGTTTCTGCCCTCCCCTCAGACCGCTTCAGCCGCCCACTTTTAGTGGCGGGTCTGGCCCCTTCGCGAGCAGGCTCGCTCCCACAGGTGACCGAGTTCTTTCAGGGAAATGCAATTAACTGTGAGAGCGAGCCTGCTCGCGAAGGGGTCCGCACAGGCGATATATCCCTATCGCCAACATTTTCGTAAACAAAATCAAAAACATTATTTGCTTTCTTTGTATACAAAAGCATAATCCACTTCGTGCGAGTTCCTGACCAGCCGGTCAACATATTCGCAAGTGCCTCAAAGGTCCGCTGCCACCCTCATGGGTCCGGTCCTGGAAATAACAATAAAACTCTTGAGGAGTACTCGCTGTGGAAAGCCGCAAATCCGAAGCATCGACGCTGGAACTCTCGCCGCCGTTACGCAATGGCTTGCTTGAGCGCATCTTCAAACTCACCTTGCATGGCACCACGGTGAAGACCGAGCTGATTGCCGGTCTGACAACCTTCATCACCATGGCTTACATCATCTTCGTCAACCCTAACATCATGGCCGACGCCGGGATCGATCACGGCGCCGCATTTGTGGCGACCTGCATCGCCGCCGCACTGGGTTGCCTGTTGATGGGCCTCTACGCCAACTGGCCCGTCGGCCTGGCACCAGGCATGGGCCTGAACGCTTTCTTTACCTACACCGTGGTCGGCACCATGGGCTACAACTGGGAAACCGCCCTCGGCGCGGTGTTTGTCTCCGGTGTGTTGTTCATGATCCTGACCTTTTCCAGGATTCGCGAATGGCTGCTGAATAGCATTCCCGTGAGCCTGCGCTTCGCCATGGGCGCCGGCGTCGGTTTGTTCCTGGGACTGATCGGCCTGAAGACTGCGGGCATCGTCGTCGATAGCCCGGCCACCCTGATCAAACTCGGCTCCCTGCGCGAACCCGGCCCGTTGCTCGCCGCCATCTGCTTCCTGATGATCGCCATTCTCAGCTACCACAAAGTGTTCGGCGCGATCCTCATCAGCATCATCACCGTGACCCTGGCCGGTTGGGGCCTGGGCCTGGTGCACTACGAGGGCATCATGTCGGCCCCGCCGAGCCTGGCCCCGACCTGGATGGCGATGAACCTGGCCGGCGTGTTCAACGTCAGCATGATCAGCGTGGTCCTGGCGTTCCTCTTCGTGCACATGTTCGACACCGCCGGCACCCTGATGGGCGTAGCCCAGCGCGCCAACCTGGTCGGCGCCGACGGGCGGATCGAAAACCTCTCCCGCGCCATGAAAGCCGACAGTGCATCCAGCGTCTTTGGTGCGATTGTGGGTGTTCCGCCGGTCACCAGTTATGTTGAAAGTGCCGCGGGTGTTGCCGCGGGTGGTCGGACAGGTCTTACCGCCGTGACCGTGGGTGTGCTATTTATTGCGGCGATGTTCTTCGCACCACTGGCCGGCATGATTCCCGCCTATGCCACCGCCGGCGCGCTGATTTATGTGGCGATGCTGATGATGGGCGGTATGAAGCACATCGAATGGGACGAAGCAACCGACAGCATTCCGGCCATCGTGACCGCGATCATGATGCCGCTGACCTTCTCGGTCGCTGACGGTATTGCGCTGGGTTTCATCACCTACGTGGCGTTGAAGGCCGGCACCGGTAAGTACAAGGAAATCTCCGTCAGCTTGTGGGTGCTTTGCGCGATCTTCATCGCCAAGTTCATTTTCTTGTAAGCCGCCTACGTTTCACAAACAGTGTTTCAAAACAGCCTCACTCCACCGGGTGGGGCTTTTGCACAAATGGAGGAAAGTGATGAGTCTGGAAACCTGGCTGCTGTTCAGCGGCGCTGCGCTGGTGGTAATCCTGATCCCTGGGCCCCTGTCATTGCTAATGATCAGCAACAGTCTGAATTACGGTTTGCGCCGTTCTTACCCAGCATTTCTCGGTGGCGTGATTGCTTCGATCTGCTTGCTCAGTGCTTCCGCGCTGGGTCTGGGCGCCTTGCTGCTGGCGTCGGAACAGTTGTTCAGCGCGTTGAAAATCGTCGGCGCGCTCTACCTGTTCTACCTCGCCTGGCAGAGCTGGCAACAATCGCGTCAGCCATCGGTGGGTGCCGAAGTGCCTCAGGCGGCGCCGGTGCCACGTTTTCGTGCGCTGTTCGGCCGAGCGTTTGTGCTGGGTGCGAGCAATCCGAAAGACATTCTGTTTTTTGCCGCTTTCTTACCGCAGTTTTTGAACGCGGAACAAGCGTTTTTGCCGCAGTTGCTGGTGATGATTGCGACCTGGACCGTGCTCGATCTGTTGTGCAAATTGGCTTATGGGCTGGGCGCTCATGGTGCAGCCAGGTATTTACGCAGTGGCAAAGGACAAAGTTGGTTTAACCGGGTGAGCGCAGGACTTTTCAGTGGAGCGGGCGCGGCCTCCTTATTAAGCAACCACTGATCGGATCGTATTAACCCGGCGATTCAACTCAACAGGCGTTTATTAACACCACCGCACTAAGAATTGATTGCCAAGGATGGCAACACTTCAACCACGCCCCGCAACAAACCGCAACACGCGATATACATATATATCGTTGTCTTTTCAGAACTCCTCCTACCATGGCACTGCGATTTTGCACACAACGCCAGGAAAAGGAAGTTCCTATGGCAATGGTTTTCCAATCCCCCGATCCCGATCACTACAATGCTGTCGAAGTGACGGATATTAACCTGCAGGCCAATGAGCACTCCCCAACCACTATTGATTTCGACAAAGTAAGCATCGCCTCCGCCCCGCAACAAACAAACGCCAATAAAAGCCAGCTACGCGTCATTGATGAGTTGTTCGGCCCTATAAAAATAGGCGCCCATTCGATCACCCGGTGCGCACTGGATGCACTGGGCGCGACCTCAAATGGTCAGGGATTGAACGGTCAAAACACGTTCTTTCGGCACCCCAAGCGGTCTTTTATCAACGCCTTGCAATTTGACCCTGTGTTTATTGAAGCGCGTATGCGCTTCACCGGCGCCAGGGATGATTACGCCCTGCCTTCCTTGCTGTTTGAAATGGCGTCTCAACGCCCACTAACGGCTCCGCCCCTGTTAAGAGAATTACCTGATCTACTTGCCGATCCTGAACAGTACCGCCAGAAACTGGACAAGCTGCTGAACGCGGCGCAGAGGCTTGATATACGCCACGCGCACTTGTCCAAAACCACACCTCCCTGGGTGAATCGGATCAAAAGTAGCAGCATGGTCAGCATGGGGACCGGGCTTCAGGCCTTCGGCATTTACAGCGGTCTGCGCGGCCTGCAAGACGCCATTGCAAGAAAAGATCATGGCGAAGTCGTATTCAACAGCCTCAGCACTTCAGCGGAAGTCACTTCATTAGCCGTCGAAGTGGCGGTCACCAAGCAAGCAAAATACATGATCGACGCTGGGCAAAAAGCCTACGGGGATTTTGCCAAAACCAGCTTCGGCGTTCGACTGGGGCGTAGCGCGGGTCTGATCGCGAGCGCACTGACATTGCCCTTCGATGTCATGTCCGCCATCAAATCCTTTAATAGCGCCGCGGCAACCACAGGCAAAGAAGCCATTGATCACTATGTCGCCGCTGGCTTGAGCGTGACCAGCGCGGCCATGACGTTGATTCTGGGTGCTGCCGCATTGGCAGGCTTCTCCTTTATCGGCCCGGTGGGGCTGACGGCCGGACTTCTGCTGGTGGCAGGTTCTCAGGTCTATGCGGCGGTACGCGTTGTCGACGATATCGATGATTACATTGAACTTACTACCCATGAGCGCCTGCGCACGGGCTGGTTCGCCTTTTGGGGAATCACCCCGGACGACAACATACAAACCCGCCATGCAATTGCCAAATCAACCGTTGAGCATTCGAGACTGTTACAAGCGACCGCTCGAAAATTACTGGAAGGAAAATTAAAAGACAGTACAGAAGTCATTGTAAACGGCAAGTTCAAGGTCGAGTTAAAGCCGACACAGGTGCCTAGCTTCGATTGGGAGGCGCAACAGTACCTATATAAAACCGTACAGAAACCGCACGTCATTCATAGTAACGACACGATTGATGCTCGGGACGGTGTGACTGACGACATGCCCGGCGCCGAGTTCGGAACGCCAGGAGAAAACAAAGGTGCGGTGTGGTTTATGGGGGGCGGCGACGACACCATCGTGGGTGTTGAAAAAAAGCCAAACAGATTCTATTACGGCGCAGGCATCAAGCAACTGACCGGGGGTGAGAAAGACGATGAGTTCATCTTCGAAGGCGCCGCCGAACTTCTCAAAAACGGTCCAAAAGACCCTCTGCCCACGCTTCTGAAAGGTGGTTTGGGCAGCGATACGCTAGTCGTTACCGGAAGCTACCTTGAGGGCAACCGGCAAAGATTCGGGTATTTCATCGATCTGAACGATGGACGACTGTCCATCATTACCCGTGACCAGGCCAACGAGGGCCATTTCAACTATCGGCACACGCTTCTGGAGAGCATCGAGAACGTTGAAACCCTGGCCGGTGCGCAAAACAGGGTCATCGGTACAGGCGGTCCGAATGTCATCAAATCGCGCGGGCGCGACACCATTGAGGCGGGCGCCGGGGATGACAAAATCTATCTCCTGAACAATGAAGGTAGTGCCTCTGGTGGTCCCGGAAAGGATCACTACACGGTGTCCCATAAGTCCGGCAACGTATTCATTACTGAAGATGGCGTGGACGAGAGCGTCATTGCACTTGACTGGAGAATGGACCTGATAAAAAGCTGGAAAATCGACAATCACGAACTGGTCATCACTTCAGGCTTTGATCTCGACGATCTTAAAGAGAGGGATGTCTACATCAAGGGCGTCTATAAAACAGCCAACAATCGACGGCAACTGCAGAACAGGAAACTGACGTTCGTTACAAAGGACGGGTTTCATTTGATGCCTGAACTCCCCGAAACCATCGAGACTGCTGGCTCCCTCGAAATTGAAACAGTCATTACCCAGCAGGGAAAAACTCAAAACCCGGTGATACTTTACAACCGCGAATACACGATCGCACATGACGAGAACACGAGTTATTTTGTTTCGCGACTCAATAACCATACGGTCCTGACAGTAAAACAACGAAGCATAAATACGCTGGCAACCCTTTATCTGGAATATGCCAGCCATGAACTGACGCGGGTCGAGGCTTACTTCAAGGTAGACCTGATACGCCAACGTGACTTTGATCGCATCCTGTATAAAGAATGCGCTGTGACCTTTCACTTTGACAGTCAGCGATTGACTATCAACAACCTCGCCAGTTCTATCGGGGGCGGCGACCAGAGAATCACAAGCCGACTGACGCGCCCCTCCAACGTGTTGAACCAACCTGTTCTTCTGATCATGAATGACGGTGTTTCGTATAGAGTCGCCCCCCCCTCCCTGCCCGATTCGGTTTTTTCCAACGATCAGTTCGAGATAAACGGTCCAATGGAGCGCACCCGTCAAGTGCCGCTGCCACTGGCGGCCAGAGATGGAACGTCTATTTATTGTCAGCCCCTGGACAACGAAGCCCATCAGCTGGGCGACCGAGAGAAGTGCGTCAAACTGGTCGCTTACCCTGAACAAACAACCATCGAACATCTGGAGGGTGGCGGCTCGACGTACCTTGTCCACCTCAGCTCCGAAATGACGCTAGGCATTTCAACGCCAGGTGCTCGAGCGAACGCCATCCTCAAATCGCCTTCGGCGTCTACCTGGGAATTCGATGCAACGAGCCTCGCTTACACCAGAATCAAACGAGTGGACGACTGTTTGCTGATCGGACATACCGTTATCCACCTTCCGCGCTACAACGACCCACAAGATTTGATCGATCAGATACGGGTCATCACGCCCGATGGCGTTGTCTATAAAATCGATCTGGATTTCGACGAGGTCTACATTGACTCACTGGATGGCCGGTACTTCAAAGGTGACGTTCTGAACGAAGGCGCCCTATTGGCAGAACTGAGGGCCTTGGAAATGGAAGACCTCGTCGTTCGAAACATAGCCCTGAGAGACGGTACTGCCGGCAGTCTGTCTTACAACGTGACGGACCGTCGCTGGATACTTGATACAGACAAGTCCCGCACGATCCTTTACGCCGACCTGGTGCCTTTACACCGGTGCGCCCACCAACTCGCACACTGTTATGAGTTGATAGAGTTAGGCACCCGTTCCACCCCTCCGGTAAGCGCCGCCGATCTGCGGATACTTTTAGACAACTGCAAACGTTTATAGCACTAGCACAAGACATCAAACCTCAGGATCAGGCGGACGTCTTTTGTAGCAAATACCGCCACACCCTATACATATCTATAGCCTCTCGACGGCTGATCCAATCAAAACTAACCACCGTGTTTTCCGGGGCCGTGCCTTCTCAAGAGAGAAAATCCCCAGCCCCAATACGCCTGGCACTTCATCGTCCTCCCCCAGACGCGCTCCTGAGGATGATGTGGCCAGGGTCGGCCGGCCCCCATTATCAAACGCCCGGTATCGGGCCTCCGATACTTATTGTTTAAACATTACCCACTTATATAAACATCCAGGAATACGTCCGATGGCCAAACCGCCAAAAAGAGTTTCAACGTCCAATACGCCTGACTCCTCGACAACACTTCCAAGGTCTTCGTCAGAAGACAGCCGGGTACGAGGAGACAATCACGCCGCAACGGTTGGCACATCGCGGGGAGACGCCAATCCCGTTTCCGACGTCAACGTGCCAGGTTCGTCGCACAGTACCTTGCCTCGTCAGCCTGTCGTCGTTCACGACATGCCGGCTAACGCTACAAGCGATGCCGAGATGGCTACCCGCATGATTTCCTGGCCTCGGAACAAGGTCGACGAACTATTCAACATCGCCGACACCGGGCTTTTCATGAGCCGCCAGCAACAGCTTTACGCCGATATTGGAGAGGAAGGCATTTTTCTGATCAGGGCAAACGCGAGGGGCGACTACCAGGTGCCCCTTCCATTTGCCCCGGGCCAACCCGGCCCGGTCCTCACGAAGGTGCCTGGCCAGCCACAGTGGAGAATCACTCGCGAGGGCATGGTCCTTCCCATCGCAAGCGTACCCGCGAGGTCGGAAACGCTGGAGATCATTCCTCGGCACCTGGCCGACAAACTGACGCAGCCCGACGCCAAAGGCCTTCGTTACGACAAGCTGAAAAGAACCTATGTCGACGTGACGGAAGAAGGCGCGGTCATGGTCCGCAAAAATACGGACGGCCACTATCAGGCCTCCTCGACGAGCGAATTGATCCCTTCGGGCCCGTTACTCGAAAATATTGAAGGGATGACACTTTGGCAACGCAAGGCAACCAACACCCCAGCCTCAGACGCCGAAGATTCAGGCCCCATGCCAGGCAAGCGTCCTCGCCTGGGCGAACAGGTCGAGGCGGCCAATCCCGTGGCCGATAACAACCCTCCTGCTGCCACCTTGAATGACAACCCGTATTTATGGGCCTCCTGGGGGAAAATAACCAAGCCTGATTCGGTGGAATCCATAATGATCGGCCAACTGCATTATCCGATCGTGCCAAAGGGGCCGATGGCCGATCAGCTCCCCCTCGTTTTCATTCAACACCCGGGATTTGCGCCCTCGCGCTTCGAGGCCTTCGAGCGCATGTTGCAGGAAGCACCTTCGTTGCAACCCGTCGCCACCAGCTACCACGCCGGTACAAATACCCGGAAAGTCGACGGTGCTGCTCGGCTCTTCGAAAAAACACTGACGCAACAGGTTGCGGATGTTTACAAAGGCTTCACCGAGCCGACATCCCGCGCTGTCGCCAAGCGACTATTCGAGCTATCCAGCGAGTCGGCGGAGTTCAACGGCAGCGGTTTGGCCCGAATGAAGCAGACCTTTCGCTACTGGGAGGGCAACTCGACACTGGGCGTGCCGCGGCTCGGCGACCCTTTGGACATGTTGCCTGTGGCGTCCGGCAATGATGGCGCCAGACGAATCGTCGAATTACACACTCCGGATTCCGTGACGCCCTTACAGCAGTTGAACTTCAACCCCGAGGGCACTCATGCCTGGCAGTTCTACGTCGAGTTGCCCAACGCGCCGGGGCGACTTTCGTTGTTGCTCGCTTCGATACTGGGCCACAGCGGTTACAAGGTCTTTCTTCCCGCACACGTAGAGAGTGTTCAGCTCACGCCCCCAACACTGGTATTTAAAAGGCCTAATCACGACAAGGTGTACTTTTTGAAACTGGGACGTGTGGAGACCGATGCGATTGAAATCCTGCCGCCGTCCATTCCAGAGCTTGACGACCCTCTGCTGAAGACGCGAGTCGGCGCCGAAGCCCACCAGTCGCTGGTTGCCGCCGATGCGAAGGGTGATGTGGTATGGCTCATAGGCGGTGTCCAGCACCTGCTCGCTGGACGTCCTTCGGTGTTTATCATCAAGGAACGCTGATAGCGAAACGTGCGCACCTCGCCTTCCGACAGCGGGGTGCAGCCCAAAGGTATCCGTGCCGAACACAAGATAAAAAAAGCCCGCAGTGTGAGCGGGCGAAAGACCAAAGAAGCTATATGCGCAGTCGCTTCCAGGTTGAGGCAGCTGCTTGGGGGATCAGCTGCCGCGATACGTGGAATAGCTGTATGGCGAAATCAGCAGCGGCACATGGTAGTGATCCTGTTCCGCAGAGATGCCGAAACGCAGCACCACTACATCGAGAAACGCCGGCTCGGGCAACTGAACGCCACGGGCGCGATAGTAATCGCCCGCATGGAACTGAACCTGATAGACCCCGGTGCGGTAGTCATCGCCTTGCAGCAGCGGTGCATCGACACGGCCATCGCTGTTGGTTGTCGCGCTGGCGACCAATTCCAGGTGCGAACCTTCAACGCGGTACAGCTCGACCTTGATCGAGCTGCCCGGGCAACCGTGTGCAGCGTCTAAAACGTGTGTAGTCAAACGTCCCATTGATTCTGCGCGCCTGCCTGCGTGGAGCAGTCAGGCCTCGCGCCTCCCGAAGTCAGTTGAAAAGGAGACCGCACCGATTCGGAGCACGAATCACTGCGGCGAGCGACTGATTAAGACACTTTTAAAAAAAATTGTACACAATAAAAACGACATATTTCCCGCCATGCCCGCCAGTCGGGAATCTGCGGCAAATTTATGGCCACGCCATACGATCAGCGGAGCTTCTTTCCTATAGCTGACCAGTCAGGCAGGTTTCTTGCAATACCAGCTATTCATGACAGTTCGCGAAAAATGCAGAAATTCAGGCTTACAAATCGAATATAAAGTTGTATACAATCAGCCCATCGCTGTGACGCCAGCCTGTCATTTCACCGCCAGGCGCCACACAACCTGTCAACGAACAAGAAGGAAGACTGCAGTGAGCGCTGACTACCCACGCGACCTGATCGGTTACGGCAGTAACCCTCCTCACCCACACTGGCCGGGCAATGCCCGCATCGCTCTGTCTTTCGTGCTCAATTACGAGGAAGGTGGCGAACGCAATATCCTGCACGGCGACAAAGAATCTGAAGCCTTCCTCTCCGAGATGGTTTCGGCGCAGCCGCTGCAAGGCGCGCGCAACATGAGCATGGAATCCCTTTACGAGTATGGCAGCCGTGCCGGCGTCTGGCGGATTCTGAAACTGTTCAAGGAATTCGATATTCCGCTGACCATCTTCGCCGTCGCCAT
Organism: Pseudomonas sp. URMO17WK12:I12; assembly: GCF_000514395.1. Taxonomy (NCBI): domain Bacteria; kingdom Pseudomonadati; phylum Pseudomonadota; class Gammaproteobacteria; order Pseudomonadales; family Pseudomonadaceae; genus Pseudomonas; species Pseudomonas sp. URMO17WK12:I12. Next base: position 248,501 of record NZ_AZVV01000005.1, on the reverse strand, counting down.
GGCCGCCCAGCGCCACCCGGACGTGATCCGCGCGATGGTCGATGCCGGCCATGAAATTTGCAGCCACGGTTACCGCTGGATCGACTACCAGTACATGGACGAAGCGCAGGAACGCGAGCACATGCTTGAAGCGATCCGCGTCCTGACCGAAATCACCGGTGAACGCCCGCTGGGCTGGTACACCGGCCGCACCGGACCGAACACCCGTCGCCTGGTGATGGAAGAAGGCGGTTTCCTCTACGACTGCGACACCTACGACGACGACCTGCCCTACTGGGAACCCAACAATCCGACCGGCAAGCCGCACCTGGTGATCCCGTACACGCTGGACACCAACGACATGCGTTTTACCCAGGTTCAGGGTTTCAACAAGGGCGACGACTTTTTTGAATACCTCAAGGACGCCTTTGACGTCCTGTACGCCGAAGGCGCCGAAGCACCGAAGATGCTGTCGATCGGCCTGCACTGCCGCCTGATCGGCCGTCCGGCGCGTCTGGCTTCGCTCAAACGCTTTATCGAATACGCTAAAAGTCATGAACAGGTGTGGTTCAGCCGTCGCGTCGACATCGCTCGCCACTGGCACGAAACCCACCCGTACCAAGGGGCTGCCCAATGAGCACCTTTCAAACGCTGAAGCCATCGAGCCTGAGCCGCGATGCATTCGTCGCCGCCTTCGCCGACATCTACGAACATTCGCCATGGGTGGCCGAAAAGGCCTTCGACCTGGGCCAGGACGCCTCGATCGACGAAATCGAAACCCTGCACCAGCGCATGAGCGACATCCTGTTGAGCGCCGATCATCAAAGCCAACTGGCCTTGATCAACGCTCACCCGGACCTGGCCGGCAAAGCCGCCGTCCAGGGCCAACTGACCGAAGCCAGCACCAACGAACAGGCTGGCGCCGGTATTCACCAATGCACGGCCGAAGAGTTCCAGCGCTTCACCGAGCTGAACGACGCCTACAAAGCCAAGTTCAAGTTTCCCTTCATCATGGCGGTAAAAGGCAGCAACCGGCATCAGATCCTCGCGGCGTTCGAAACGCGCATTCACAACTCGGCAGAGACCGAATTCAAATGCGCGCTGGCAGAGATCAACAAGATTGCGTTGTTCCGTTTACTGACCCTATAGCGAGCAGCCCTTGTAAAAAGCCCGGGCGAAATTGAACGCAGCAATCGCCCAAGGCGCTGCAAGCATCCCAAGCCAACTTATTAAAGGCAGACAAGAAGAATGAAAGCTTACGCCGTACCTTTCGAGAAGTTCGTCAACCTGGCCGACGCCCGCCTGGGCACCAAAATCATCTCGGTCACCGATGACTGGTTCGCTGATGCCAACCGCCTGTTCCAGCCGACCCCGGCTGTGTGGAAAGAAGGCGTGTTCGATGACAACGGCAAGTGGATGGACGGCTGGGAGTCGCGCCGCAAGCGCTTCGAAGGCTACGACAGCGCCGTGATTCGCCTCGGTGTACCGGGCTCGATCAAAGGCGTGGACATCGACACTTCATTCTTCACCGGCAACTTCCCGCCGTCGGCCTCCCTGGAAGCCTGTTTCCTGGCTGAAGGCGAGCCGACTGAAAACACCCAGTGGGTTGAAGTGCTGTCGGCCGTCGAGCTGCAAGGCAACAGCCACCACTTCCACGAAATCAACAACGATCAGGCGTTCAGCCACCTGCGTTTCAACATCTACCCGGATGGCGGCGTGGCCCGTCTGCGCGTGTACGGCGTGCCGCACCGCGACTGGTCCGCGGTGGGCGACAATGAGCAAATCGACCTGGCCGCCGCCCTGAATGGTGGCCGCGCCCTCGCCTGCTCCGACGAACACTTCGGTCGCATGAGCAACATCCTCAACCCTGGCCGTGGCATCAACATGGGCGACGGCTGGGAAACTGCACGTCGTCGTACCCCGGGCAATGACTGGGTGATTGTCGCATTGGGCCATGCCGGTGAAGTCGAGAAAGTCATCGTCGACACCCTGCACTTCAAGGGCAACTACCCGGACACCTGCTCGATCCAAGGCGCATTCGTCAAAGGTGGCACCGACAGCCAGATCGAAACCCAATCGTTGTTCTGGCGCGAACTGCTGCCAGCGCAGAAACTGGAAATGCACGCCGAACACACCTTCGCCGAGCAGATCAAGGCGCTGGGCCCGATCACCCACATTCGCCTGAACGTGTTCCCGGATGGGGGTGTGAGCCGCCTGCGTATTCTCGGCAAGGTCGCTAAATAAGCGCCGCCTCTAATCGCGGGCAAGCCCGCTCCCACAAGGAGTTGTGGTGTACACACAACCTGTGGGAGCTGGCTTGCCAGCGATGACGATAGAACCAACAACACAGAATTCGGATAAGAACAGCATGCGCACACTGACGATTGAACCGCTGACCAAAGAAGCCTTCGCCCCTTTCGGTGACGTGATCGAAACCGACGGCAGCGATCACTTCATGATCAACAACGGTTCGACCATGCGCTTCCATAAACTGGCCACGGTGGAAACCGCGAAACCAGAGGACAACGCGATCATCAGCATCTTCCGCGCCGACGCGCAGGACATGCCGCTGACCGTCAGCATGCTGGAGCGTCACCCGCTGGGCAGCCAGGCGTTTATTCCGCTGCTCGGCAACCCTTTTCTGATCGTGGTCGCGCCACTTGGCGATGAACCTGTATCAGGCTTGGTCCGCGCCTTCGTCACCAACGGCAGGCAGGGCATTAATTACCATCGCGGCGTCTGGCACCACCCGGTGCTGACGATCGAAAAGCGGGATGACTTCCTGGTGGTTGATCGCAGTGGCACAGGCAATAACTGCGATGAGCATTTTTTCAAAGAGGATGAGCGTTTGATCCTCGCCCCCCACCAATAAGAGAAGGTCTGATCACTCGACAACAGAGTGACAGGCGAGAGGTAAAGACTGTGGAAGCACATCTGTTGGAATGGCTGAACCTGAGCGTGCGCTGGGTTCACATGATTACTGGCGTGGCCTGGATCGGTGCGTCGTTCTATTTCGTCTGGCTGGAAAACAACCTCAATCGGGTCAACCCGAAAAGTGGTCTGGCGGGCGATCTGTGGGCGATCCACGGCGGCGGTATCTATCACCTGGAAAAATACAAACTGGCTCCACCGACCATGCCGGACAACCTGCACTGGTTCAAATGGGAAGCCTACTTCACCTGGATGTCAGGCATCGCGCTGCTGTGTGTGGTGTTCTACTCCAACCCGACGCTGTACCTGCTGGCACCGGGCAGCAGCCTGACCGGCCCTGAAGGGGTCCTGCTGGGTATCGGTTCGTTGTTCGCCGGCTGGTTCATTTACTCCTTCCTGTGCGACTCGGCCCTGGGCAAACGCCCTGCCCTGCTAGGCGCAATCCTGTTCGTGCTGATCATCGGTGCGGCCTACGGCTTCAGCAAAGTGTTCAGCGGTCGTGGCGCGTACCTGCACGTCGGCGCGATCATCGGCACCATCATGGTCGGCAACGTGTTCCGCATCATCATGCCGGCGCAACGCGCACTGGTCGCGGCGATTGCCGAGAACCGCACGCCGGATCCGGCACTGCCAGCCAAAGGCTTGCTGCGTTCGCGTCACAACAACTACTTCACCTTGCCGGTGCTGTTCATCATGATCAGCAACCACTTCCCGAGCACCTACGGCAGCCAATACAACTGGCTGATCCTGGCCGGGATCGCAGTGCTGGCGGTGTTGGTGCGTCACTACTTCAACACCCGCCACGACAGCCACAAATTTGCCTGGACCTTGCCCGTGGCAGCGGTCGGCATGATCAGCCTGGCTTACGTCACCGGCCCTGCGCCGATGACCAGCCCGGACGTGGCCAAGGCGCCTGCGAAGATCGAATACCAACCGCTGCCGGAAACGGCTGTGGGCGGTGGCTTGAAACCCGCTGAAGCCAAACCCGCAGAAGCACCCGCCGCGGCACCGGCTCAGGCCTCTAACGCCGGCCCTGGTTTCGACAAGGTCCACAGTGTGATTCAGGAGCGTTGCGCGGTTTGCCACTCGGCCAAACCGACCAGCCCGCTGTTCAGTGCCGCCCCTGCCGGTGTGATGTTCGATACCCCCGAGCAGATCCGCCAGAACGCGCCGCGCATCCAGGCTCAGGCTGTCACCAGCCAGATCATGCCACTGGGCAACATCACGCAGATGACCCAGCAGGAACGTGACCTGATCGGTGCGTGGATTGTGCAGGGAGCCCAGACCAATTAATCGTTGAAAAGCTTCGCGAGCAGGCTCGCTTCCACATGGGTAGTGCAATACCTGTGGGAGCGATCCTGCTCGCGAATAGCCGCAACGCGGTTTCCCTGATGCAAAAACAGCTGTGAGCAACCCGGCAGCTGTTCAATCACAAGAATAAAAAAGATCCGAGGTGTTGCATGTCCGAGCTATCCGAAGCGCGCATCCCCGACGCACCCGCCATTCAGCGTTTGCCCCTTTTGCAGCTGATCCTGGTCGGTCTGCAACATGTTTTGCTGATGTACGGCGGCGCCATCGCGGTGCCGCTGATCATCGGACAGGCCGCAGGCCTGAGTCGTGAAGAAATCGCCTTTCTGATTAACGCCGACTTGCTGGTGGCCGGGATCGCGACCATCGTGCAATCGCTGGGCATCGGCCCGATGGGCATCCGCATGCCGGTGATGATGGGCGCCAGTTTCGCCGCCGTCGGCAGCATGGTCGCCATGGCCGGCATGCCCGGGATCGGTCTGCAAGGGATCTTCGGCGCGACCATCGCCGCGGGGTTCTTCGGCATGATCATCGCGCCGTTCATGTCCAAAGTCGTGCGCTTCTTCCCGCCTCTGGTGACCGGCACGGTCATCACCTCCATCGGTTTGTCGCTGTTCCCCGTGGCCGTCAATTGGGCTGGTGGCGGTGCGGGCGCCACACAATTCGGTTCACCTATTTACCTGACCATTGCCGCGCTGGTGCTGGGCACCATTTTGCTGGTGCACCGTTTCATGCGCGGGTTCTGGGTCAATATTTCAGTGCTGATCGGCATGTGCCTGGGCTACGTGCTCTGCGGCCTGATCGGCATGGTCGACCTCAGCGGCATGGCGCAAGCGCCGTGGCTGCAATTCGTCACCCCGCTGCATTTCGGCATGCCCAGGTTTGAACTCGCGCCGATTTTGTCGATGTGCCTGGTGGTGGTGATCATCTTTGTCGAGTCCACCGGGATGTTCCTCGCCCTTGGCAAGATTACCGGCCAGGAAGTCTGCCCACGGATGCTGCGTCGCGGCTTGCTGTGTGATGCCGGCGCCTCGTTCTTCGCCGGGTTCTTCAACACCTTCACCCACTCCTCTTTCGCGCAGAACATCGGCCTGGTGCAGATGACCGGCGTGCGCTGCCGTTCGGTGACCATCGTCGCCGGTGGCTTGTTGATCGTCTTGAGCCTGCTGCCCAAAGCCGCCTTCCTGGTGGCGTCGATTCCGCCAGCGGTCCTCGGCGGTGCGGCGATTGCGATGTTCGGCATGGTTGCCGCGACCGGGATCAAGATTCTTCAGGAAGCCGACATCGGTGATCGGCGGAATCAACTGTTGGTGGCCGTCAGCATCGGCATGGGGTTGATCCCGGTGGTGCGCCCCGAGTTCTTTGCCCACCTGCCGGTATGGATGAGCCCGATTACCCACAGCGGTATCGCCATGGCCACGATCAGCGCCCTGACGCTGAACCTGCTGTTCAACATTCTGGGTGGCGCCGAGCGCGCGGCCATGAACGACTGCACCGCACACACGCACTGATCAACCCCCATGAACAGGGCTGCCTTCTGGCAGCCCATGGCTGCCTGCGCCTCAACAATAAAAACAAGAGGAAGCAACAGATGGTTTTTAACGACTCAAGCCGCTCGTTTTGCGACGAGCGACCAACCTCCGCCAACCGTGCCCCACACCTGTCGTCGGTGCGCTGTTGCGGGGCACTTGAGACCTGGCCGAGTAGTCAGTATTCTCCGCGGCCGCCTGAATCCGCTTTAAAAAAAAGCCCGGATTTAATTCCTGACCAGAAAGCCAGTTTATCCCGGCTCTGGACGGTACCAAGGCACTCCACACCCCCTCTCAATCGACTGTTTTTGAGCAGCCGAGCGGGCGTTTTTTTGCTTTTTGAAAGCCTTGGCGCAGCTCTTGCTAACAGCATTAAAGCTGACCGATTGGATGATTTTTTACCGCTACAGAAACAGGCGCCACACCAGAGCGCCGATCTTAAAAAAATAACGTGGAACCACCTACTTTTTGGGAGCAACCGAATGAAACGTACGTGCACCAGCCTGATGCTCGCGGGATCTTTACTGGCCGGCGGCCAGGCCATGGCCGGCGACCTGCTGCAATGGCAGACCAACAGCCTGACTTACCTGTACGGTAAGGATTTCCAGGTCAACCCGAACATCCAGCAGACAGTGACCTTCGAGCACGCCGATGGCTGGAAGTACGGCGACAACTTCTTCTTCATCGACAAAATCTTCTACAACGGCAAGGAAGACGCCTTCGCGGGGAAGAACACCCACTACGGTGAATTCAGCCCGCGTTTGTCGTTCGGCAAGATTTTCGACCAGAAGCTGGAGTTCGGCCCGATCAAGGACGTCCTGCTGGCGATGACCTATGAGTTCGGCGAAGACGACACCGAGTCGTACCTGATCGGTCCGGGTTTCGACCTGTCCATCCCGGGCTTCGACTACTTCCAGTTGAACTTCTACAACCGTCACACCGAAGGCGGCCGCGCGGGTGACAACGTCTGGCAGATCACTCCGGTCTGGTCCTACACCATCCCGATGGGCAGCTCGGACGTCGTGATCGACGGGTTCATGGACTGGGTGGTCGACAACGACGTGAACAAGGAAGGTCAGTACCACGCCAACCTGCACTTCAACCCACAGATCAAATATGACCTGGGCAAGGCACTGAAGCTGGGCGAGAAGCAGTTGTACGTCGGCGTCGAGTATGACTACTGGAAAAACAAATACGGTATCGAAGACAGCCAGGGCTTCAAGACCGATCAGAGCGCGACCAGCTTGCTGGTCAAGGTTCACTTCTGATCCGGCTGTAAGTGGCGTCTGCAAGGACGCCATCGCGGGCAAGCCACGCTCCCACAGGGTTTCAGGTCGTTCTCAAATGATGTAAACGACACAAAACCCTGTGGGAGCGTGGCTTGCCCGCGATAGCCGCACCGCCAATCTCAAGCTGTAACCACAGACTCCGCCAACCCGAGAAACCGGCAAAGCTCTTCACGCTTGGCCAACGCATCCCGCCGCCCCAGATCGATCAATTCGCTGCAATACCCCGCCTCGAACAGCAGGTAACTCAACACCCCCGCCCCGCTCGTCTTCGTTGCCCCCGGCCCACGCAGAAACAGGCGCAACGCTGCCGGCAATTCCTGCCGATGCCGCGCCGCAATCTCATCGATCGGCTGACTCGGCGAAATCACCAACACCTCCACCGGCGCCACGCCCAGCGCACGGGTCGGCGTACCCGCGGGCATCAAGTGGCTGAACTGGTTCAGACGCTGCAACAACTCGATATCGCTTTCCAGGCTGTCAATGAATGTACTGTTGAGCAGGTGCCCACCGATCTGCGCCAGCGTCGGCTGTTGCCCGGTGTAGGCGCGTTGCAGCGGCTGCTGCGGGTCGACACCACGCGGGTTGCCGCTGACACCCACCACCAGCACGCGACTGGCGCCCAGGTGCAGGGCCGGGCTGATCGGCGCGGATTGGCGCACCGCACCGTCGCCGAAGTATTCCTCGCCAATTTTCACCGGGGCGAACAACAACGGAATGGCCGAACTGGCCAGCAAATGCTCGACGCTCAATTGAGTCGGAACGCCGATGCGGCGATGGCGCAGCCACGAATCGATGGTGCCGCCGCCCTGATAGAAAGTGACCGCCTGACCGGACTCGTAGCCGAACGCCGTCACCGCGACCGCCTGTAATTGCTTGTGGGCAATGGATTCGGCAATGCCGGCCATGTTCAGTTTGTCATTGAGTAAACCGCGCAGCGGCGAACTGTTGAGCAACGCCACCGGCACATGAGCGCCCAGCCCGAGCAAACTGTGACTGACAAACCGGCTGGCCTGATGGATGACGCCGGGCCAGTCACTGCGCAACACCAGATGGCTGCGAAAGCCCTGCCAGAACGCGGTCAAACGCTCGATGGCGCCACGAAAATCCATCGCGCCACTGGCGAGGCTGACCGCGTTGATCGCCCCGGCCGAAGTACCGACGATCACGGGAAACGGGTTCGCCGCGCCCATCGGCAGCAACTCGGCAATCGCCGCCAGCACGCCCACCTGATACGCCGCTCGAGCCCCGCCGCCGGAAAGAATCAACCCTGTAACCGGTTCAGCAGGACTCATCGCAACACTCCATGGCGCTTAAAGGGGTCAACCGCGTTTTTTGTACAACTTGGGCTCGCCGGGTGGCCGGCTCTTGAAGCGGCGATGGGCCCAGAGGTATTGCTCCGGACATTCACGCAAGGCACCTTCGACCCACTGATTGATGCGGATGCAATCGGCCTCTTCGGTCTCGCCGGGGAAACCTTCGAGCGGTGCATGGATCACCAGTCGATAGCCACTGCCGTCCGCCAGGCGCTCCTGAGTGAACGGCACCACCAACGCCTTGCCCAGCCGCGCAAATTTGCTGGTAGCGGTCACGGTAGCCGCCTGAATGCCGAACAGCGGCACGAAAATACTTTGCTTGGCGCCGTAGTCCTGATCCGGTGCGTACCAGATCGCGCGGCCGGCGCGCAGCAGCTTGAGCATGCCGCGCACATCGTCGCGCTCGACCGCCAGCGAATCGAGGTTGTGCCGTTCGCGCCCCCGGCGCTGGACGTAGTCGAACAGCGGGTTCTTGTGCTCACGGTACATGCCGTCGATGGTGTGCTGCTGCCCCAACAGTGCCGCGCCGATTTCCAGCGTAGTGAAATGCAACGCCATCAGGATCACGCCCTTGCCGTCGTGCTGGGCCTTTTTCAGGTGTTCCAGGCCTTCGACATGGGCCAGTCTGGCCAGGCGCTGACGCGACCACCACCAGCTCATGGCCATTTCGAAGAAGGCGATGCCGGTGGAGGCAAAGTTTTCCTTGAGCAAGCGCTTGCGCTCGGCAGCCGACTTTTCAGGGAAACACAGCTCAAGGTTGCGTTTGGCGATGCGCCGTCGGTCGCCGGCCACCCGATACATCAAGGCACCGAGCAGGCGACCGATGAACAGCAACGCCGGATACGGCAACTGAACAATCAGCCACAACAGCCCCAAGCCACACCACAGCGGCCAGAAACGCGGCATTAGAAATGTTTTTCGAAAACGCGGGCGATCCATTAAAGGTTCCGGAAAGACAATGGCCGCGCATTCTACATCGTTCGACCCGGCTTGCGGCTTGCGGGCGTTCTCGTTATAAGTCTCGGCACTTTTAGTGACAAGCCGTTGTATGCCGACCATGAGCCAAACCGAACCGCAAGACCAGGATCCCGTGTTCCAGTTGAAGGGCAGCATGCTCGCCATTACGGTGCTGGAACTGGCCCGCAACGACCTCGAGAACCTTGATCGGCAATTGGCCGCCAAGGTCGCACAGGCGCCTAACTTTTTCAGCAATGCCCCGCTGGTGCTGGCCCTGGACAAGCTCCCGGCCAGCGAAGGCTCGGTGGATTTGCCGGGGCTGATGCGCGTCTGTCGCCAGCATGGCTTGCGCACCCTGGCCATCCGCGCCAGCCGCATCGAAGACATCGCGGCCGCCATTGCCGTCGATCTGCCGGTGCTGCCGCCGTCCGGCGCCCGTGAGCGTGCGCTGGATCCTCTCGAAGGCCAGGTGAAGAAAAAACCGGAAAAACCGCCGGAACCGACCATCAAACCGACGAAAATCATTACGTCGCCAGTACGGGGTGGCCAGCAGATTTATGCCCAGGGTTGCGATTTGGTGGTGATCTCCTCGGTCAGCCCGGGCGCGGAACTTCTCGCCGATGGGAACATCCATGTATACGGCCCGATGCGCGGTCGAGTGCTGGCCGGCGTCAAGGGCGACACGAAAGCCAGGATTTTCTGTCAGCAAATGAGCGCTGAACTGGTGTCCATCGCAGGCCACTACAAGGTCTCCGAGGATCTGCGTCGCGACCCGTTGTGGGGCGCGGGTGTACAAGTCAGCCTGTCCGGCGACGTGTTGAACATCATTCGGCTTTAACGGATACTGCCGCATTTTCCAAGCATCTCTAAAACGTAGCGAAAACGGCTCAAACGAAGTAGGAAAACGGCCAAAAGCAGTGTTTACCGGAGGTAAGCCCCGCCCAGGACCGGATTCCAGCCAAGGCTGTCCGACTGCAGTAGTTTTTCAAGAGATGTTTTTCAGGGGCTAAAAGTCCTTTTTCCTTAGGGGTGAAACACCTTGGCCAAGATTCTCGTGGTTACATCCGGCAAGGGTGGTGTGGGTAAGACCACCACCAGCGCCGCTATCGGTACCGGCCTCGCTCTGCGTGGTCACAAAACAGTGATCGTCGACTTCGACGTCGGCCTGCGTAACCTCGACCTGATCATGGGTTGCGAGCGTCGCGTGGTGTATGACTTCGTCAACGTGGTAAACGGCGAAGCCAACCTGCAACAGGCCCTGATCAAAGACAAGCGCCTGGAAAACCTCTACGTCCTGGCCGCCAGCCAGACCCGCGACAAAGACGCGCTGACGGTGGAAGGCGTGGAAAGAGTCCTGATGGCGTTGAAAGAAGACTTCGAATTCGTGGTCTGCGACTCTCCGGCCGGCATCGAGAAAGGCGCCCACCTGGCCATGTACTTCGCTGATGAAGCGATTGTCGTGACCAACCCGGAAGTGTCCTCGGTACGTGACTCGGACCGTATGCTGGGCCTGCTGGCCAGCAAATCCCGTCGCGCCGAACGTGGCGAAGAGCAGATCAAGGAACACCTGCTGATTACCCGCTACCACCCGGAGCGGGTCGAGAAAGGCGAGATGCTCAGCGTTGAAGACGTCAAGGAAATCCTCTCGATCAAATTGCTCGGCGTGATCCCGGAATCCCAGGCGGTCCTCAAAGCCTCCAACCAGGGTGTGCCAGTGATTCTCGACGACCAAAGCGACGCGGGCCAGGCCTATAGCGATACGGTTGATCGCCTCCTGGGCAAAGAAAAGGAACATCGTTTCCTCGATGTCACGAAGAAGGGATTCTTCGAGCGCCTGTTTGGAGGTAGGTAATGAACATTTTTGACTTCTTTCGTGCCAACAAGAAGCCAAGTACCGCATCGGTAGCGAAAGAGCGTCTACAGATCATCGTGGCGCATGAACGCGGCCAACGCAGTACGCCGGACTACCTGCCAGCCTTGCAGAAGGAACTGGTTGAAGTGATCCGCAAGTACGTCAATATCGGGTCCGATGACGTGCACGTCGCTCTGGAAAACCAGGGCAGCTGCTCGATTCTGGAACTCAATATCACCCTGCCGGATCGTTAATCGATCCGGTCGGAGCCACGGCGGCTCAGGGCCCTTCTAACACTGGAAGGGACTTGAGCCGCCGTTGGCGTTTGTTACGAGGCTGTTTTAATGCCGTTGTCCAATGTCCACATCCTTCATCAGGACGCCGCCGTACTGGTGGTGAACAAACCGACCCTGTTGCTCTCCGTCCCTGGCCGGGCCGATGACAACAAGGACTGCCTGATTACCCGCCTGCAAGAAAACGGCTACCCGGAAGCGCGAATCGTCCATCGCCTGGACTGGGAAACCTCCGGCATCATTCTTCTCGCCCGAGACCCGGACACTCATCGCGAGTTATCTCGGCAATTTCACGACCGCGAAACCGAAAAAGCCTACACAGCGCTGTGCTGGGGTCAGCCGGAACTGGACAGCGGCAGCATCGACCTGCCCTTGCGCTATGACCCGCCGACCAAGCCACGCCATGTGGTCGACCACGAATTCGGCAAGCATGCCCTGACGTTCTGGCGTGTGCTGGAACGCTGTGGCGACTGGTGCCGTGTCGAGCTGACGCCGATCACCGGCCGCTCGCACCAACTGCGCGTACACATGCTTTCCATCGGCCACCCGCTGCTGGGTGACGGGCTCTACGCCCACGAGCAGGCCCTGGCCGCCTGGCCGCGCCTGTGTCTGCACGCCAGCATGCTCAGCTTCACCCACCCGCAAACCGGTGAACGCTTGCGTTTCGAGTGCCCTGCACCGTTCTAAGTGATTGAGCGCAAAACCTGTGGGAACGGGCAAGCCCGCTCCCACAGGGTTCTCCGACAAATCCAATATCGGAGCCTACCCCAACATCAGTCACCGCCAATTCTCCGACCAATACGTTAAACTGGCGCCATTGCTGTCTGGAGCTTCTTATGCGCGAAGAGTTGAACCAAGGCCTGATCGACTTCCTCAAGGCCTCCCCTACCCCGTTCCATGCCACTGCCAGCCTCGTCCAGCGCCTGGAAGCGGCCGGTTTCGTGCGACTCGATGAGCGCGAGCCCTGGACCACCGAAGCCAATGGCCGTTACTACGTCACCCGTAACGACTCCTCCATCGTCGCGATCAAGATGGGCCGTCATTCGCCGCTGCATGGCGGTATTCGCCTGGTGGGCGCGCACACAGACAGCCCGTGCCTGCGGGTCAAGCCCCAGCCTGAACTGCAGCGCCAGGGTTTCTGGCAATTGGGCGTCGAAGTCTACGGCGGTGCATTGCTGGCGCCGTGGTTCGACCGTGACTTGTCCCTCGCCGGCCGCGTGACCTTCCGCCGAGATGGCAAGGTCGAGAGCCAGTTGATCGACTTCAAGGCGCCCATCGCGACCATTCCCAACCTGGCGATTCACCTTAACCGTGAAGCCAACATGGGCTGGGCGATCAACGCACAGACCGAATTGCCGCCGATCCTCGCGCAATTCGCCGGTGACGAGCGCGTGGATTTCCGCGCTGTGCTCACCAACCAGTTGGCGCTGGAACACGGTTTGAACGCCGACGTCGTGCTGGATTACGAACTGAGTTTCTACGACACCCAAAGCGCTGCGATCATCGGCCTGCACGGTGATTTCATCGCCGGTGCGCGCCTGGACAACCTGCTGTCGTGCTACGCCGGCCTGCAAGCGTTGCTGACTGCAGAAACCGACGAAACCTGCGTGCTGGTGTGCAACGACCACGAAGAAGTCGGCTCCTGTTCGGCGTGCGGCGCTGATGGCCCGATGCTCGAGCAGACGCTGCGCCGCCTGTTGCCTGAAGGTGACGAGTTCGTGCGCACCATCCAGAAATCCCTGTTGGTTTCCGCCGACAACGCCCACGGCGTGCACCCCAACTACGCGGAAAAGCATGACGCCAACCACGGCCCGAAACTCAACGCCGGCCCGGTGATCAAGGTCAACAGCAACCAGCGCTACGCCACCAACAGCGAAACCGCCGGTTTCTTCCGTCATCTGTGCATGGCCGAAGAAGTGCCCGTGCAAAGCTTTGTGGTGCGCAGCGACATGGGCTGTGGCTCGACCATCGGTCCGATCACCGCCAGCCACCTGGGCGTGCGCACCGTGGACATCGGCCTGCCGACGTTCGCCATGCACTCGATCCGTGAACTGTGCGGCAGCCACGACCTGGCGCACCTGGTCAAAGTGCTGAGCGCGTTCTACGCCTGCCAGGAATTGCCGTAATTCCCGACAGCTTCGCGAGCAGGCTCGCTCCTACAGTTGGAACGCATTTCAATTGTAGGAGTGAGCCTGCTCGCGAAGTACTTTGCTTGATTCACATCACTCTCGGTCACCCAAAGCCATCTAAACTTTAATTATTCCTTTAGACAAGGCAGTCTCCATGATCTCGATGTCTTCGTTTCACGCCATGCTGATCCCGATCCTCGTCGGGATGATCATGCTGGCCATCGGCTTCAACTTTCGCGACAAAAACGCCGGTGTATTCGCCATGTGGATTGGCATGCTGATCATTTTCGGCACCGTGGTTTTCAAGATCCTCGCCAAACTCAACGAATAAATCCGACCTCCGACTCGCATTGATTTAGACGGGCTCGTACACTCGGTCGATCCGCTCATCCCGAGGTTGACCGCCTAGTGCTCGCTCGTCTGTTCGCCCTGCCGTGTTTCTTCCTTGTCTGCCTCATGACGTTGCTGCCGATGGCGCCTGCCCAGGCAGTCGGTTTGCCAAGCTTGCTCAGCGGCTCGACGAAAGCCCAGCCAGAGGCGCAAGAACCGTTGGGGCAATCGCTGGACGAAGTGATCAAGTCGCTGGAAAACGACCAGCAGCGCAGCAAACTGCTGGCCGACCTGAAGAAGTTGCGCGACGCCACCAAAAAGGCTCAGCCGGCCGCCGAAGAAGGCGTGCTCGGCTTGATCGGCGGCACGCTGGCCTCGTTCGAAAAACAATTCTCCGGGGCCGACAGCCCGATCAATCGCTGGTCTGAAGAGTTTGGACTGGCGAGAGACGAACTGTCAGCCTTGATCATGCCGGCCAGCGAGTGGCTGCCGATCATCTTCGCGTTCGCCATGATCCTGATGGTCTGGAGCCTGCTGGCAGCGGCGCTGATTTGGGTCGGTCATCGGGTGCGCATGCGCTTTGGCCTGACCGAAGAACTGCCGCAACACCCCAAGGCCGTGGACATGTTGCGCTTCGCCCTGCGCAAGCTCGGGCCCTGGCTGATCGCCCTGGTGATCACGGTCTATATGAGCTACGCCCTGCCCTCGTCGCTGGGCAAAAGCCTGGCGATGGTGCTGGCTTACGCGCTGGTGGTCGGCACGTGCTTCTCGGCGATCTGCGTGATCGCGTTCTCCCTGCTCGATGGTCCGCATCGTCACCGCGCCTTGTATATCCTGCGCCACCAGGCGTTTCGGCCGTTGTGGCTGATCGGCAGTTTCGCCGCATTTGGTGAAGCGCTGAGCGATCCGCGACTGGTCGCCGGGCTTGGCAGCCACCTGGCGCATACGGCGGCGACGGCGGCCAATGTGCTGGCGGCGATTTCTACCGGGTTGTTCATCTTGCGGTTCCGCCGGCCAATCGCGCACTTGATCCGCAATCAGCCGTTGTCCCGGCGCCTGACCCGCCGCGCCCTCAGCGACACCATCGACATTCTCGGCACCTATTGGTACCTCCCGGCACTGGTGCTGGTGGGCGTCTCGCTGTTCGCCACGTTCGTTTCGGCCGGCGACACCAGCACTGCCCTGCGACAGTCGCTGATCTGCACCGTGTTGCTGGTGTTGTGCATGGTCATCAACGGACTGGTCCGCCGTCACGCCCTTAAACCGCAACGCGGTGTGAAGCGCCATGCGCTGTACTCGGAACGCCTGAAAAACTTTTTCTACACCCTCGCTCACTTGCTGGTGTGGCTGGCGTTCATTGAGCTCGGTCTGCGCGTCTGGGGCATGTCGCTGATCACGTTCACCGAAGGTGAAGGCCATGAGGTCAGCGTCAAACTGTTCAGCCTTGCCGGCACGCTGATTTTCGCCTGGCTGATCTGGATCCTCAGCGACACCGCCGTGCACCACGCACTCACCCGCTCACGCAAAGGCCTGGCCAATGCCCGTGCGCAGACGATGATGCCGCTGATCCGCAACGTGCTGTTCGTGGCGATTTTCATTGTCGCGCTGATCGTCGCGCTGGCGAACATGGGCATGAACGTCACGCCACTGCTGGCCGGTGCGGGTGTAATCGGTCTGGCCATCGGTTTCGGTGCGCAGTCATTGGTCGCGGACTTGATCACCGGTTTGTTCATCATCATCGAAGACTCCCTGGCCATCGACGACTACGTGGACGTCGGCGGCCACCTGGGCACCGTCGAAGGGTTGACCATCCGCACCGTGCGCCTGCGGGACATCGACGGCATCGTCCACACCATTCCGTTCAGCGAAATCAAAAGCATCAAGAACTACTCCCGGGAATTCGGCTACGCGATCTTCCGGGTGGCGGTGCCGTCCGACATGGACATTGATAGCGCGATCAAACTGATGCGCGAAGTCGGTCAGAAGATGCGCACCGACCCGCTGCAACGGCGCAATATCTGGTCGCCGCTGGAGTTCCAGGGGGTCGAGAGTTTCGAGTCGGGTAATGCGATCCTGCGCGCGCGGTTCAAGACTGCACCGATCAAGCAGTGGGAGGTTTCGCGGGCGTTCAACCTGTCGCTGAAGCGGCATCTGGATGAGGCGGGGCTGGATCTGGCGATGCCACGCATGAGTGTTCAGGTGGCTACGGCGGCGGGTGACGCGCAGAAGGAAAAATAGCCCCGAGAGAATGGGGGTTTGTAAGGCCGCCATCGCGGGCAAGCCCGCTCCCACAAGGAAGTCATTGAACTCTGTGGGATCGGGCTTGCCCGCGATAGGATCGAAGCGGTTTCAGCGAGCTAAACCACATCCACCCCGACATGAATCGCATCATGCCGCCAAAACTCCAGGTCACAATCGATCAACCGTTCATGCTGATCATAATTGACCCGCGCAATCCGCAACCCCGGGCTACCCACCGACACCCGCAGCGCCGCTGCCGCATCCACCGACAGCGACGTCGGCACAATTTCGAACCGCACCCGCCCGTAATGCAAATCGTAATGCCGTGCGTACAACTCGGTAATCGACTGATTCAAATCAAACTCGAGAATCCCCGGAAAATACTGCGGATTCAAATAGTGCTCCACGTACAACACCAGCCGCTCATCAATGCGCCGCGCGCGGCAGATCTGGATCACGCTCGACAGCGCCGGCAATTGCAACCACGCGCACACCGCCGCCGAGGCGGGTTGCAACCGCGCTGAAATCACCTCGGTCGACGGCACCCGCCCCTGCGCGCTGACCATCGCGTGAAAATGGCTGCGCTGCATCAGGTTGTAAGCCAGGCGCGGTGGCGAAACGAACCAGCCGCGGCGCTCTTCGCGATAAATCTGCCCTTGCGCCTCCAACTGTAACAACGCCTCGCGCACGGTAATCCGTGTGGTCCCGAACAACTCACTGAGCTTGCGCTCGGCCGGTAGCTTGCTGCCGGGCGCCAACAGGCCGTGGTCGAGCTGTTCCTGCAGGACCTGACCGATGGCTGTCACCGCTTTCGTTGCCTCATCACGCATCAACGTTACCTATCTGGACTAGACCAGCACTGTTTCGGGGCAGAACCGCGCTGAAAACCGGCTCTTTTTTCATCCTGCAAGCGTAGGCAGTGCAGATGACTGATAGATGACAAAGCTACCCAACGGTCATCCGATCGTTCGCCTCAAACCCTGCAATACATCGGCCAAGTCCCTTGTGTGCCGGGCCTTTGCCCATGGTCTACGCTTACCGGGCACCTGCCAATACCGGGCAAATAATTGTGCTGCCGGGCGACGACCGACATGAAAGTGTCATCGAGCCCGCCTAAATTGGCTCAGGTATTGCTGACCTAGACCAACACAACCGCAATCGCAGCGTTGAAAACGCCCAAAGGAGCTTCGGATGAAAAAGCTTTTCCTGGCATCACTGTTAGGCTCGACCATCGCCATGTGCACCGCCGCCATGGCGGCTGATGATTTGAAAACCCTCGAAGCCGCTGCGAAAGCGGAAGGCGCAGTCAACAGCGTCGGCATGCCCGATGACTGGGCCAACTGGAAAGGCACCTGGGAAGACCTGGCTAAAACCTACGGCCTCAAGCACATCGACACCGACATGAGCTCGGCCCAGGAAATCGCCAAATTCGCCGCTGAAAAAGACAACGCCAGCGCTGACATCGGCGACGTCGGCGCAGCCTTCGGCCCGATCGCGGTCAAGCAAGGCGTGGTGCAACCGTACAAGCCGACGACCTGGGCGCAGGTGCCAGACTGGGCTAAAGACAAGGACGGCAACTGGGCTTTGGCCTACACCGGTACCATCGCGTTTATCGTCAACAAAAAGCTGCTGCACGGTTCGGAAGCACCCACCAAGTGGGCAGACCTCAAGACCGGTAAATACAAGGTGTCCATCGGTGACGTGAGCACCGCGGCCCAGGCGGCCAACGGCGTACTGGCGGCGGCCCTGGCCAATGGCGGCGACGAGAAAAACCTGCAACCGGCCCTGCTGCTGTTCGCAGACATCGCCAAACAGGGTCGCCTGTCCATGGCCAACCCGACGATTGCCACCATGGAAAAGGGTGAAATCGAAGTCGGCGTGGTCTGGGACTTCAACGGTCTGAGCTACAAAGCGAAGATGGCCAATCCGGATGACTACGTCGTGCTGATTCCATCCGATGGTTCGGTGATCTCCGGCTACACCACCATCATCAACAAGTACGCGAAAAACCCGAACGCCGCCAAGCTGACCCGCGAATACATCTTCAGCGACGCCGGCCAGATCAACCTGGCAAAAGGCAACGCGCGCCCGATCCGTGCAGAGCACATCAAACTGCCAGAAGACGTGAAGGCCAAGCTGCTGCCGAACGAGCAGTACAAAAAAGTCACGCCGATCAAAGACGCCGATGCATGGGAAAAGACCTCCAAAGCCCTTCCTCAGAAGTGGAACGAAGAAGTCATCGTCAACATGCAGTAACCCGGTAGATCCCTACATTGGATAACCCAACGGAAATCCAATGCAGGAGTGAGCCTGCTCGCGATAGCGGTTGAGCATTCAGCATCAATGTTGACTGGCCCACCGCTATCGCGAGCAGGCTCACTCCTACAAGGGGGAATGGGTTTGTATTTGAAATAACTGTTCGCGGAGTTTTTGCCCCTATGAAGCACAACGTCATCCTTGTCGTGCTCGACGGCCTCAATTACGAGGTCGCGCGCCACACCATGGGGCACCTGCAGGCCTACGTCGGCGCAGGACGCGCGGCACTCTACAAACTGGAGTGCGAACTGCCGTCCCTGTCCCGTCCCCTTTATGAATGCATTCTCACCGGCGTCCCGCCCATCGAGAGCGGCATCGTTCACAACAACGTCTCGCGTCTGTCCAATCAGCGCAGCATTTATCACTACGCCACGGACGCCGGTCTGAAAACCGCTGCGGCGGCGTATCACTGGGTCAGCGAGCTGTACAACCGCTCACCGTTCGTGGCGGCCCGGGATCGTCACACCGACGATGAAGCCTTGCCGATCCAGCACGGTCACTTCTACTGGAACGACCACTACCCGGATTCACACCTGTTCGCCGACGCCGAAAGCCTGCGCCTGCGGCATGCGCCGAATTTTCTGTTGATCCACCCGATGAACATCGACGACGCCGGGCACAAGCACGGTCTCGACACCCCGCAATACCGCAACAGTGCGCGCTCGGCCGATATCATCCTTGCCGATTACCTGCGCACCTGGCTCGACGCCGGTTATCAGGTGCTGGTGACTGCCGACCACGGCATGAACAACGACCGCTCCCACAACGGCTTGTTGTCGGAAGAACGCGAAGTGCCGTTGTTTGTCCTCGGTGACGCGTTCAGCTTCAACGCCAGTGCTGCGCCGAAACAGATTGAAATCTGCGGCACGGTCTGCGAACTGTTGGGCGTGGCCCACGACAAACCTGTGTGCCGGGAGCTGCTCAAGTGAATGCCAATACCCGTAGCAAGTGGCTGGCAGCCTTGTGCCTCGTACCGTTCGCCCTGTTCTTTATCGTGTTCGAAATCGCCCCGCTGGTCTGGGTGATGATCAACAGCCTGCAATCGGAAGAGTTCGGCTGGGGGTTGGCCAACTTCACCAAAATCTTCAATTCGAAGTTCTACTTGCAGGCGATCCAGTACAGCCTCGAGATCAGTTTCTGGTCCAGTGTATTCGGGATCATTATTGCGGTGCTCGGCGCTTACTCCTTGCGCCGGGTCGACTCGAAACTGCGCAACTTCGTCAACGCCTTCGCCAACATGACCAGCAACTTTGCCGGCGTGCCCCTGGCCTTCGCCTTCATCATCCTGCTGGGCTTCAACGGCAGCTTCACCATCATGCTCAAGCAGGCCGGGATCATTCAGGATTTCAACCTGTACTCGAAGACCGGGCTGATCATTCTCTATACGTACTTCCAGATTCCACTTGGCGTGTTGCTGCTCTACCCCGCCTTCGACGCCCTGCGCGAAGACTGGCGCGAGTCTGCCGAGCTGCTCGGTGCCAACGGCTGGCAGTTCTGGCGGCACATCGGTTTGCCGGTGCTGACACCGGCGCTGCTCGGTACGTTCGTGATCCTGCTGGCCAACGCCCTTGGCGCCTACGCGACGGTGTATGCGTTGACCACCGGCAACTTCAACGTGCTGCCGATCCGCATCGCGGCGATGGTGTCCGGTGATATTTCCCTCGACCCGAACCTCGCCAGTGCCCTGGCCGTGGTGCTGGTGGCGTTGATGACCCTGGTGACCATCGTGCATCAGTTGCTGTTGAAGAGGAGCTACCATGTCTCGCGCTGAACTGGGCCCCGCCGGTGTCTACCACCGCGTCGTGGTGTACCTGCTGTTTGCCATTCTGTTGTTGCCGCTGTTCGGGACGTTGATCTACTCGATTGCCAGCAGTTGGTCGGCGACCATCCTGCCCAGCGGCTTTACCTTCAAGTGGTACATCCAGCTGTGGAGCGATCCGCGCTTTCTCAACGCGTTTGGCCAGTCACTGCTGGTCTGCGTCGGCGCATTGATTTTGTCGGTGGTGCTGATTCTGCCGCTGCTGTTCGTGGTGCATTACCACTTCCCGAAACTCGATGCGCTGATGAATATCCTGATCTTGCTGCCCTTTGCGGTGCCGCCGGTGGTGTCGTCGGTGGGGCTGTTGCAGCTCTACGGTTCCGGGCCGTTCGCGATGGTCGGCACGCCGTGGATTCTGATTGGTTGCTACTTCACCATTGCGCTGCCGTTCATGTACCGGGCAATCACCAACAACCTGCAAGCGATCAACCTGCGCGACCTGATGGACGCCGCCCAACTGCTCGGCGCCAGCACCTTTCAAGCGGCGTTCCTGGTGGTGCTACCGAACCTGCGCAAGGGCTTGATGGTGGCGCTGCTGCTGTCGTTCTCGTTCCTGTTCGGGGAGTTCGTGTTCGCCAACATCCTCGTCGGCACCCGCTACGAAACCCTGCAGGTCTACCTCAACAACATGCGTAACAGCAGCGGCCACTTCACCAGTGCGCTGGTGATTTCCTATTTCTTCTTTGTGCTGGTTCTGACCTGGGCGGCCAATATCTTGAACAAGGACAAAAGCGAATGAGCTATGTCAGCGTCCAACATCTGCAAAAAAATTACGCGGGTACAACAGTATTCAGCGACATCAACTGCGAGATCCAGAAGGGCGAATTCGTCACCCTGCTCGGTCCGTCCGGTTGCGGTAAATCCACGCTGCTGCGCTGCATCGCGGGCCTGACCTCGGTCGATGGCGGCAAGATCCTGCTGGAGGGTGTCGACCTGGTGCCAATGAGCCCGCAAAAGCGCGGCATCGGCATGGTGTTCCAGAGCTACGCACTGTTCCCCAACATGACCGTGGAGCAGAACATCGCCTTCGGATTGCGCATGCAAAAGGTCAACGCCGACGACAGTCACAAACGTGTCGCCGAAGTGTTGAAACTGGTGGAGCTGAACGACTTCGCCTCGCGTTATCCGCATCAACTCTCTGGCGGCCAATGCCAGCGTGTAGCCCTCGCCCGTTCACTGGTCACCCGGCCACGGCTATTATTGCTGGACGAACCGCTGTCGGCCCTGGACGCGCGGATTCGCAAGCACTTGCGCGAACAGATCCGTGCGATCCAGCGTGAACTGGGCCTGACCACAATCTTCGTCACACACGATCAGGAAGAAGCGCTGACCATGTCTGACCGAATTTTCCTGATGAATCAGGGAAAAATCGTACAGAGTGGCGACGCCGAAACCCTGTATACCGCGCCAGTCGACGTGTTTGCCGCCGGTTTTATCGGCAACTACAACCTGCTGGACGCCGACAGCGCTTCGAAGCTGCTGCAACGGCCGATCAGCCACCGCATCGCGATTCGCCCGGAAGCCATCGAGCTGAGCCTCAACGGCCAACTCGACGCGCAAATCCGCAGTCACAGCCTGCTGGGTAATGTGATTCGCTACCGGGTCGAAGCCCGCGGCGTGGAATTGGTGGTGGATGTGCTCAACCGCTCGGCGGCCGACCTGCACCCCGATGGTCAGCGTCTGGCGCTTTCCATCGATCCGACGGCCCTCTGTGAGGTAGCCTGATGCCTTTGCTGATGTTGAAGAGAGAACTGCACTGATGGCCCTGGCAATTTTTGATCTGGACGAAACCCTGATCCACGGCGACTGCGCCACCCTCTGGAGCGAGCAAATGGGCCGCCTGGGCTGGGTCGACCCTGAGTCGTTCATGCGTCAGAACAACGAACTGATGGACGCCTACAGTCACGGCAAGCTGCGGATGGAGGAGTACATGACCTTCAGCCTGGAGCCGATGATCGGGCGCACACCGGAAGAGATCGAGCATTTGGTCGGGCCCTGGGTGGAAGACTTCATCGAGCCGATCATCTTCAGTGACGCCACCAAAGCCATCGCCGCCCATCGCAAGGCCGGAGACAGGATTTTGGTGATCTCGGCCTCGGGCACTCACCTGGTCAAGCCGATTGCCGACCGTCTGGGCATCGACGAGATTCTCGGCATCGAACTGGAAGTGATGCACGGCGTTTATAGCGGTCAGACCGTCGGCACCCTGACCTACCGCGAAGGCAAGATTGCCCGGTTGCTGGAATGGCTGGATGCGGAAGAGGAAAACCTCGAAGGCGCGAGTTTTTATTCCGACTCACGCAATGATCTGCCGTTGTTGCTGAAGGTGGATTTCCCACACGTGGTGAACCCGGATCCGGTGCTGCTTGAGCACGCCGAAACGGCCGGCTGGCCGATCCATCTCTGGAAGTAACGCATTGCGCCTGTAGGCGCATGGCTTGCCCGCGATGAACGATGACGCGGTCTGACTGATACACCGCGTCGCCTGAATCGCGGGCAAGCCACGCTCCCACAGGTTTTGTGTTGTCAGATCAGGCTTTCGTCAATCACCAACACCAGTTTCCCCGCCACGGTATTGCTCGCCAACTCGGCAAACGCCGCTTCGGCATCCTTGATCGGGAACGTCCTGGCCAACTGCGGGCTCAGTCGCCCCTCGGCAAACAGCGGCCAGACGTGCTGGCTCAAATCACTGAACAAATCCGCCTTGAACTGATCGTCGCGGCTGCGCAAGGTCGAACCCAATAGCTGCACGCGCTTGGCCAGCACCTGCGCCAGGTCCAGCTGTGCCTCACGGCCGCCCATCAGGCCGATCAGCACCCAACGACCATCAGGGGCCAGCAACTTCAGATTCAACGCGGCGTACTGACCGCCCACCGGGTCGAGGATCACATCGAATGGCCCAAGGTCATTCAAACTGTCCAGATCGCCCTTTCGCACCACCCCACCCTGCGCGCCCAGAGCTTCACAGTAAGCCAATCGCTCGGTGGAACCGACGCTGACCCAGCACGGGTTGCCAAACGCCTTGCACAGCTGAATGGCAGCTGAACCAATTCCACTTGCTCCGGCGTGCAGAAGAACTTTCTCACCCGGTTTGAGCGCAGCGAGTTGAAACACATTCAGCCAGACGGTCGCATACACTTCCGGCAGCGCTGCCGCCTCGACCAGCGACAAACCTTCAGGAACCGGCAACACATGCCGTCCGTCGACAACTACCTCTTCGGCCATCCCGCCCCCGGCCAGCAAGGCGCAAACTCGATCACCGACCTGCCAGGAAGACCCCGCGCCTACCTCGCTGATCACCCCTGAACACTCAAGACCCAGTACGTGACTGGCTCCCGGCGGTGGCGGATAGAGGCCCGCTTTCTGTAATAAATCGGCGCGATTGAGCCCCGCTGCCGCCACTCGGATACGAACTTGTCCTACATCACATGTAGGACCGGGCTCTTCAAGCCACTCCACTTGACCTTCAACGCCTTGCAATGCTTTCACAGTGCCTCCATAGTGAGTCTGGACTGAGCCCGTAGCTGTAGCGCCGGGCTTTCTTGCATTATGCGACCGGCCCTCGTGGATCCGGCGACTTCAAAGACGGCCTAATATGCGTGATCAATTGTCCCCGCGTCGAATCAGCATGAAGCATTTTTTCCCTGGCACCGCCCTAGCCCTTTTCATCGGTATCGGTCTGTTACCGATATCGACCAATACGTTTGCAGCCAATAGCTGGGACAAGCTTCAGCCTGATCGTGACGAAGTAATCGCCAGTCTGAACGTCGTCGAATTGCTCAAGCGCCACCACTACAGCAAGCCGCCGCTCGATGACGCGCGCTCCGTGATCATCTACGACAGCTACCTCAAGCTGCTGGACCCGTCGCGCAGCTACTTCATGGCCAGCGACATTGCGGAATTCGACAAGTGGAAAACCCAGTTTGACGACTTCCTCAAAAGCGGCGACCTGAACGCCGGGTTCACCATCTACAAGCGCTACCTGGACCGCGTCAAGGCGCGTCTGGACTTCGCCCTTGCCGAGCTGAACAAAGGCGTCGACAAGATCGACTTCACCACCAAGGAAACCTTGCTGATCGATCGCAAGGACGCCCCTTGGCTCAAGTCCACCGCTGAACTCGACGACCTGTGGCGCAAACGCGTCAAGGACGAAGTGCTGCGGCAGAAGATCGCGGGCAAGGATTCCAAGCAGATCCAGGAAACCCTGACCAAGCGCTACAAGAACCAGTTGGCGCGCCTGGACCAGACCCGTGCGGAAGATATCTTCCAGGCGTACATCAACACCTTCGCCATGTCCTACGACCCGCATACCAACTATCTGTCGCCAGATAACGCGGAAAACTTCGACATCAACATGAGCCTGTCCCTGGAGGGCATCGGCGCCGTGTTGCAGAGCGATAACGACCAGGTGAAAGTCGTGCGTCTGGTGCCGGCAGGCCCGGCCGACAAGACCAAGCAGGTTGCACCGGCCGACAAGATCATCGGCGTTGCCCAAGGCAACAAAGAGATGGTCGACGTGGTCGGCTGGCGCCTGGACGAAGTGGTCAAGCTGATCCGCGGTCCGAAAGGCACCGTGGTGCGTCTGGAAGTGATTCCGGCCAGCAATGCGCCAAACGACCAGACCACCAAGATCGTGCCGATTACCCGCGAAGCGGTGAAGCTTGAAGATCAGGCCGTGAAGAAGTCGGTCCTCAACCTGAAACAGGATGGCAAGGACTACAAGCTCGGCGTCATCGAGATCCCGGCCTTCTACCTCGACTTCAAGGCATTCCGTGCCGGCGATCCGGACTACAAGAGCACCACGCGTGACGTCAAGAAACTGCTGACCGAGTTGCAGAAAGACAAGGTCGACGGCGTGGTCATCGACCTGCGCAACAACGGCGGCGGCTCCTTGCAGGAAGCCACCGAGCTGACCAGTCTGTTCATCGACAAGGGCCCTACCGTTCTCGTGCGTAACGCCGATGGCCGGGTTGATGTGCTGGAAGATGAGAACCCAGGCGCGTTCTACAAAGGCCCGATGGCGTTGCTGGTCAACCGCCTGTCCGCCTCGGCTTCGGAGATTTTTGCCGGCGCCATGCAGGACTACCACCGTGCGCTGATCATCGGCGGCCAGACCTTCGGTAAAGGCACCGTGCAGACCATTCAGCCGCTGAACCACGGCGAACTGAAACTGACCCTGGCCAAGTTCTACCGGGTTTCCGGCCAGAGCACCCAGCATCAGGGCGTGCTGCCGGACATCGATTACCCGTCGATCATCGACACCAAGGAAATCGGCGAAAGCGCCCTGCCTGAAGCCATGCCATGGGACACCATCCATGCGGCCATCAAGCCTGCGGTAGATCCGTTCAAACCGTACCTGGCGCAGCTCAAGTCAGAGCACGATACGCGCTCGTCCAAGGATGCGGAGTTCGTGTTCATCCGCGACAAGCTGGCCCTGGCGCAGAAACTGATGGAAGAAAAAACCGTCAGCCTCAATGAAGCCGACCGTCGGGCGCAGCACACCGATATCGAAGCCAAGCAGCTGGTGATGGAAAACCTCCGTCGCAAAGCCAAAGGCGAAGAACCGCTCAAAGAGCTGAAGAAAGAAGACGAAGACGCCCTTGCGGCCGAACCGGACAAGACCAAGCCAGAAGACGACGCTTACCTGAGCGAGACCGGTCGGATTCTGCTGGACTACCTGAAACTCAACACCGCGGTTGCCAAGCACTAAGTGGTGACACGCAACATGATGGCAATTTAATGCTGACGCTCCCCGGAGCGTCATCAAACAGTCATCATTCTGTCGTGAAATAAAGGACTGGGAGCACCTCTGACAAGAGGCTGCTCCCAGTCCTTTTTTATCGCCCCGAGATTGCCATGACCACGACAGAACAGCTGAGTGCCTTGAGTTCCATTCTGGCTCAAAGCGGCTTGCACAGCCTGTTCCAGCCGATCATTTCCCTCTCCGAGCGACGCATTGTCGGCTATGAAGCCCTCACCCGCGGCCCGTCCAACAGTCCGCTGCACTCCCCTATCGCATTGTTCTCCGTGGCCCGCCAGGCCGGTCGCTTGAGCGAGCTGGAAATTGCTTGCCGCGAAAGCGCTTGCCGACGTTTCAACGAACAGCAACTGCCGGGCAAACTGTTCCTCAATGTCTCCCCGGAATCCCTGCTTGAAGCGGCCCATCAACCCGGCCGCACCCTGCAACTGCTGCAGGATTTCGGCATTCCGCCGAGCCAGGTAGTGATCGAACTCACCGAACAAACCCCGACCGATGACTTCCAGTTGCTGCAAAACGCGCTGCATCACTATCGGGCGATGGGATTTTCCATTGCGCTGGATGATCTGGGCGCGGGATATTCCAGCTTGCGGTTGTGGTCGGAGCTGCGCCCGGATTACGTGAAGATTGATCGTCACTTCATCGACGGTATTCACCAGGACGCACTCAAGCGAGAGTTTGTCGGTTCAATCCTGCAGATTGCCAAAGCCTCACGAGCTCAAGTGATTGCCGAAGGCATTGAATTGCAGGAAGAGCTCGCGGTGCTGACCGAGATGGGCGTTGATCTGGTCCAGGGCTATCTGCTGTGCCGTCCTCAGGAACATCCGCCCCGGGATGCTCGCGCCCTGATGCCCAAACACGACAGCACCGCCGTTGCGCTGAATGACGAAGGCAGCGACCTCTGCCCCCTGCTCAACGACCAACCGGCCGTTGCGCACGACACACCGACCGCCACCGTGCTCGAAGCGTTCCGCCGCCAGGCCAATCTGAACTCCCTGGCAGTGCTCGACAATCAAGGCCACCCCTGTGGCATCGTTCACCGGCATTCGCTGTCGGACGCGCTGCTGAAACCGTTTGCCACCGACCTGTTCGCCCGCAAACCGATCAGTCGCTTGATGAACGATGACTTTCTCGCCGTGGAAATGAGCCAGTCGCTGCAACAGGTCAGCCGCCTGATCACCAGCCGCGCGCGCCAACGCATTGAAGAAGACTTCATCATCACCCTCAATGGCAGCTATCTGGGACTGGGTCGGGTGATGGATGTCCTCAAGCTGATTACCGAGCTGAAAATCCAGCAGGCCCGCTACGCCAACCCGTTGACCCTGTTGCCCGGCAACGTACCGATCCAGCAATGCCTGACACGTTTGCTGCAACAGGAACGGGAGTCGGTGATCTGTTATGTCGACATCGACAGCTTCAAGCCCTTCAACGACATTTACGGCTACGGCCGAGGGGATGAAGTCCTGCTCTGCCTGGCGCAATGCCTGAATGATCGCGTCGACCCTTCCCGTGATTTCGTCGGCCATATCGGCGGTGACGACTTCCTGCTGGTGCTCGGCCCGGAAGACTGGCGTAAACGGTTGAACCAGTTGCTGGACGACTTCCAGAGCCAATGCCGACGCTTTTACCGCAGCGAACACCTGGAAGCCGGGTGCTTTATCGCGCCGAACCGTCAGGGGGTGCGACAGGAGTTTCCGTTGTTGTCATTGTCGATCGGCGTAGTGCATTTGCATCCACAGGCCTGTGGACAACTCGATGCGAGCCAGTTGGCGGAGATGGCATCGCAGGCTAAACACCATGCGAAGAATGTGCAGGGGTATAGCGTGCATGTGATTGATAGTCTGGCGGTGTCTGGGGCAGAGAATGCATTGCTGGAAGGGCAGCGCTGAATATTCTGGCTCGCGATAGCGTCCGCTCAGTCAACACAGGTTGGGGTTATTGCCCCTCACCCCGAGCCGCCAATTCTTTCAACTTGAGCTCTGCCAATGGATGCCCCGCCTTCACGGCCATGCCCCACCAGCGCGCAGCTTCAACCAGGTCCGGCGCCTTGCTCGGCGTTCCTGCCAGACAGATCACCCCAACCTGATACGCCGCCTTGCCATCCCCCGCCAACGCCGCCAGGCGCAGCAATCGCACGCCCTCCTCGCGAGCCCCAAGGCCGACGCCGCGAAAGGTCAGGATGTGGCCATAGAAGCTCTGGGCACCGACGTCACCCAAATTCGCCATGCGCGCGAACTGGCCTTCGAGCCAGCTCCAGCCGCGCGGTTGGCGCACGAACCATGACCAATGAAACAACCGGCGGGCCAGCCAGTAACCAGCCCGGGCCTTGAGTTTTAAAAACACTCAGGCCTCGGCCGATTCGGGGTATTCGTATTCGAACACACGCACCACTTCCGAAGCATGCCAGGACGCGGCGGCGACACCGTCAGATGGCCCGGAGAAACGCCCCAGACGCTCGACACATTCAAAGAAGCCGGTGCGCGGCAAACGACTGGCGCCCTGGCTGATCACCAGCGAGCTGCGCAACGGTTGCTCGGCCCTGGCATCCAGAGCAGCCAGATGTTCGAGCGCAGCGGTCAGGGTTTGCATGGCTGGCGTGGGCAATTGCAAACGCTCCAGCAACGCTCGATAGGTCAGAAGATGACGCTGACGACGCGCCTGATCCAGTTCACCCAGCAACCCGTCCCAATGTTGACGACTGATGCGTACGCTCACGATTCATCCCTCCACCCTGGCACCGTCAATTCCCAGGCCAGGCTGCGGCGAATCGCAGCGTCGGGCAGACGCTCGCCACTTTCGATCAAGGCCAGATAAGACGGGCTGATGCCTACCGTGCGGGCCAGCGCCTCGATGGCGATGCCCTTCCCTTCGCGCAAACTGCGTAGTTGATCCAGACCTGGAAGAATCTGGTCTGGTGTTGCCGTGCGATGCACTGGCGCGTCTGGCGCCGGTTTCTCGTTGATGCCTGCTGCTTTCAGTAGAGCCTGGTACTGAGCCCACGGTAAAACTGCATACTCGGGCTCGCCTTCGCGTGTGATTATCTGAATATCCATGACTTCCCCGTAGGACAACGACACTTTGCGAGTCGGCACTTTTCCCTAGAAGTGTAATCCTAACAGCGGCCAAGGTCGCGCGGGGGTATCAATAAATTGGATCCTCAGTCGCCCTTATGCCAATGAGTCAAGCCAAGACGCGATCGGTAGCAGTTGGCGAAGCCTGCGTTCGGCTGCGTAGCAGTCGTGAAATCAGGCGACGCAGTGTTTCAGAAAGACCATAAATACAGATATTACGACTGCTGCGCAGCCGAATGCAGGCTGCTCCAGCTGCTAGAGGAATTGCGTTGCGGCAAAAACGGGTTGGCTGATCTGCATCCTTCAATCACCCCGTATTTTTTGGGGGCCCTGGAGCTGAAGTTTCTCCGGGGTATCGGGCAGGCGTTCGACCACCGCCAGCTTCTCCGGCACCTGTCGCCTGCGCCAGGCGCGGAAGGCATTGAGTTCGTCGTCGAGGACTTTCATCAGCCAGGCCAGCACCGCGATGTCATCGAGCATGCCGAACACCGGAATGAAATCCGGGATGGCATCCACCGGGCTGAGGAAATACATCAGGCCGGCGACCACCGAGACCAACGCCTTCGGGCTGACGGCACGGTACTCCCCACGCCAGTAGGCCAGGCACAGCGCCTGCAACAGGCGCAAATCGTCTTTGACCTTGCCCAGGCGATTGCCTTGGCTGGCGCCTTTGCTGGCGACGGCAAACAGCAACGTCGGCAAGCGCCCGCGCGCGAGCAGGCGCCCGGCGAGGGGTAAGAATCGAGCGAAATTCCAGGGTGCTTTCATCATTCCTCCCACTGAAATGTTATCCACACAAATTGTGGATAACCTTGTGAACAGAGCTGCTTTTCACGGCTGAAAGCCCCGTTTCATAAGGGTCCGGCTCAGATCGGGCGTTTTTTACTCACATAAAAAAACCCAAGATTTCATTGACTTGGCGCGCCGGCGCGGCTAGCACGGGCGTCTTCAATGGCTATGACTCCAGCGTACAGCAACCGTTCGCTTTGTTTACCTGCGCCGAACCCCGGATGCAACAACGCCCCGCATAAGCGAGGCGTTGTTGTCAAAGCAGAAGCTGATTACTTGGCGGCGTCTTCTTTGGCTGGATCTTTGATCCCCAGCAGCTCCAGGTCGAATACCAGCACCGAGTTGGCTGGGATCGCCGGGCTTGGGCTTTGGGCGCCATAAGCCAGTTCGCTAGGGATGTACAACTTGTACTTCTCACCAACGTGCATCAGTTGCAGGCCTTCGACCCAACCCGGAATCACACCGCTGACCGGCAGATCAATCGGGCTGCCGCGCTCGACGGAGCTGTCGAAGACGGTGCCGTTGGTCAGCTTGCCGGTGTAGTGAACAGTCACTACGTCGGTCGGCTTAGGCTGTGGGCCATCGGCTTTCTTTTCCACTTCGTATTGCAAGCCCGAGGCGGTGGTCACTACGCCGGCTTTCTTGGCGTTTTCTTCGAGGAATTTCTTGCCGGCAGCCGCCGACTCTTCGCTCATCTTGGCCATACGCTCTTCCGCACGCTTCTGCAGTGCGGCGAAGGCTTCGACCAGTTCCTCGTCTTTGAGCTTCTGCTCTTTCTTGCCAACGGCATCTTCGATGCCTTGGGCTACGGCTTTGGAATCCAGGTCATCCATGCCTTCCTGAGCCAGGCTTTTGCCCATGTTCAGGCCAATGCCGTAGGAAGCTTTTTGCGCCGGAGTTTTCAGCTCTACACTGGTCTGCGAATCACAACCCGCAAGTACCAGGCTAACCAGGGCTACCGCCGCCGCCAACCGATGCTGTTTCATGCTATTTCCTTGTTCATGCGCCTAAAGGGCAATCGAGTAAAGCCGCGAGCTTATCAGGCGGCCACGACCAATGGCTACCGGCATGAGAGCTGGAAACTTCTGATAAGTTCAGGTGTTTTAACGCATTTCAGGATTGGCATCATGAAGCATCTGTCATCTGGCACCTACAGCAGCTGATCCTATATCCCACAACATCTGGCGTAATGGCCACTTGCCGCACCCCGTCCCCTGCGGCATAAGAGAGCCACAACTCGACAAGGATGTTTATCTTGCGCCTCTTATTTCGCCTGCTGATGCTGGTGGCTGTGCTGCTGGGACTCGGCCTGGCCGTGGTTCTGTATTACGTCGCCAATCCGAAACTGCCGACCTGGTCGCCCGCGCAACAGGTGCATTACCTGGAACAATGGAGCGCCGAAGATCGCCAGACTTACTACTTCACGCCTCAGGGAACCCAGGTCAAAGGCTTGCGCTATGCCTGGTTCAACGCCCTCGAACTGCCCTTCTCGCAACAACGATTCGCATCGCCCGAGTACCTCGCCCGCTTTGGTTTCCTGATCGATCCCGGGCAGAAAGCCACGCCAGACAACCCTGGGAATTTGCCGGTAGGTTTTGCCCGCCACCAAAATCCCGGCAGTCAGGACGAATTTCTCGACATCTCGTGCGCCGCTTGCCACACCGGTGAGTTGCGCTTCAACGGCCAGGCGATCCGCATTGACGGCGGTTCGGCGCAGCACGTTTTGCCTTCCAGTGTTCCTACGTTGAAAGGGGGCAGTTTCGGACAAGCGTTGGTCGCCAGTCTGACCTCGACTTACCTCAACCCGTGGAAATTCGAACGCTTCGCCCGCAACGTGCTGGGCGATGACTACGACGCCCGGCACCCACAATTGCGTGAAGAGTTCAAAGCGTCCCTCGTTACCTTCGTCAAAGTTGCCTGGAACGATACCCATCGCGGGCTCTACCCCACCGAGGAAGGACCGGGCCGTACCGACGCCTTCGGACGCATTGCCAACGCCACGTTCGGTGATGCGATTTCAGCCGACAACTACCGTGTGGCCAATGCCCCGGTGGATTACCCGCAATTGTGGGACATGTGGACGTTCGACTGGGTGCAGTGGAACGGTTCGGCGCAACAACCCATGGCTCGCAACATCGGCGAATCCCTGGGTGTGGGCGCCACACTGAGTTTCTTCGATGCCAACGGCCAACCGCTCAAAGGTGACGGACGTTATCCGTCGAGTGTGCGATTACGCGACCTGCACCAGATCGAGGAAACCCTGCAACGGCTCAAACCACCCGCATGGCCTGAAGAGTTACTCGGCGCTGTCGACAAGCCGTTGGCAGCCAAAGGTCGCGAGTTGTTCCGCGAAAACTGCGCCGGTTGCCATTTGCCACGCACAGTCGAGAGTGACGGGCGCTGGGTGCAACATTTGAAAATGCTACCGGTCGATTTCATTGGCACCGACCCGGGCGCCGCCAACAACATTGCCGACCATCGCTTCGACCTCTCCGCCTTGCAATGGGACCTGGCGGAACTCAAGCAGCTGGACGTGCACTTGCAGCCAGCACCCGCTGAACCGCTGGATTTGAGCCAGCTGTCATCGGCCAAGGGGCTGGCATACATCACGGCTTTCGTCGGAAACCGCGCTTACCGTGACGCGAACATTCCTGCCGCCGAACAACCGGCCATGAATGGCTTCGGCCTGCCAATTGGCGTGCGTGAGCTGCGGGCCTATAAGGCACGGCCACTGGCAGGCGTCTGGGCCACTGCGCCGTTTCTGCACAACGGTTCGGTACCGAGCATTTATCAGCTGCTCTCACCTCAAGATGAACGCGCAACGACCTTCTATAAAGGTACGTTCGAGTACGACCCGCAACATCTTGGCTATCGTACCGAGGCCTTTACCAATGGCTTTGTGTTCGACACGCGCATCACCGGCAATCACAACAGCGGCCACGAGTTCCGTGCCGGCCAGCGCGGCAACGGCGTGATTGGCCGCTTGCTGCAACCGCAGGAGCGCTGGGCACTGCTGGAATATCTGAAGGTATTGGGCGGCCCGCTGGAGGCGCAATTGCCATGAGCAGACTCTGGATGCGCCTTGGCGCTTTTCTTGGCAAGACCCTCCTGTGGTTGATCGGCCTGGGTGTGCTCGGTTATGCGCTAGCCATGGCGTGGTTCGCCTGGCAGCACAGCGGACCTGTTTCAGCGCAAGAAGTGATACCGGATGGCGAAGCCGCCATGACTCAGGACGTCATTCAGACGGCGGTGCGCATCGTCGATCAACACCGTGAGAACACCCGCTACCTGCGCGATGCACATGCCAAGGCCCATGGCTGCGTGAAGGCCGAGGTTCAAGTGCTGGCGGATCTGACCGAGGAACTGCGCCAGGGCGTGTTCAGCCAACCCGGCAAAACCTGGCAAGCGACAATGCGCCTGTCCAATGGCAATGCGTATCCGCAATTCGACAGCATTCGAGACGCCCGGGGCATGGCAATCAAATTGCTCGATGTGCCCGGCAAACAGCTGCTCGCCGATCAACAGACTCGTGGCGAACAGGATTTTGTGATGTTCAGCCACGCGAATTTCTTCGTCAGCGATGTCGCCGAGTACCGTCAGAATGTAGCGGCCCAGGCTGACGGCAAAAAGCTGATGGCGTTTTTCCCGGGTTGGGACCCACGGACCTGGCAGGTTCGGCACCTGTTTATCGCCTTGGCAACCCTGTCACCCGCCCCGGAAAGTCCGACGAAGACCACTTACTTTTCGGTTTCGCCCTACAAGTTTGGTGCCACCAATGCCAAATTCCGAGTGATGCCGGACCCTGATAGCTGCCCGGCCTACACCCTGCCCGCGCAGAACCAGAAGTTGCCAAACTTCCTGCGCAATGCGCTGAACCAGCAATTGTCGACCGACCGGGTGCCGGCCTGCTTCGTCCTGCAAATTCAGCGTCAGGACCCAAGCCAGTACATGCCCATAGAAGACACCAGCATCGAATGACGTGAAAACGCGGCGCCATTCCAGACCGTGGCGCGAATCAAAGTACCCGCGCAAGATTTCGACACGCCGGCATTGAATATCCAATGCGACAACCAGTCGTTCAATCCATGGTTTGGTCTTGAGGCTCATCGGCCAATTGGCGGCATCAACCGACTTCGCAAAGCGGTGTATGAAGCCGTAAGCGACTACCGACACAGTCGTAACGCCGAGCAATAAACGCAATTGCCAAACGCCAGACAGCAAAAAGCCCGCATTAAGCGGGCTTTCTGTGTGGTACCTGGCGTTCAGCGTTCCAGGTAACCGAATATGGCGCAGCGGACGGGACTCGAACCCGCGACCCCCGGCGTGACAGGCCGGTATTCTAACCGACTGAACTACCGCTGCGCGTAGCGTTGAAAGTGGTGGGTGATGACGGGATCGAACCGCCGACATTCTGCTTGTAAGGCAGACGCTCTCCCAGCTGAGCTAATCACCCTTTACCTTCGTTGCGGGGCACATTATGCCACAGGTTTTCGTAAAGTGTTGATTTAATTGAATTATTTTTCAAATAAATCCGAAAACCGGTGAAACGATGCAACCTGCAGGAACAACGGACAATCTACAGACAGAAAAAAACCCGCGTGAGCGGGCTTTTCCGTGGTGACCTGGCGTTCAGCGTTCCAGGTAACCGAATATGGCGCAGCGGACGGGACTCGAACCCGCGACCCCCGGCGTGACAGGCCGGTATTCTAACCGACTGAACTACCGCTGCGCGTAACACTGAATGCGAATGGTGGGTGATGACGGGATCGAACCGCCGACATTCTGCTTGTAAGGCAGACGCTCTCCCAGCTGAGCTAATCACCCTTCACGTTCGGTGTGGCGCGCATTCTACGGAGCGACCTCACCTCTGGCAAGCACTTTTTTAAATAATTTTCTCAGGCCTTCCAAAGGCTTAGCGAAGGGTTGGCCTATGGCGCCGCTAAGAGAATAATGCCCCCCTTTGTATATAAGGAGAGACTTACCCCATGTGGTTCAAAAACCTGCTTATCTATCGCCTGACCCAAGATCTGCCTGTTGATGCCGAGGCGTTGGAAACTGCACTGGCCACCAAACTGGCGCGTCCATGTGCAAGCCAGGAGTTGACCACCTACGGTTTCGTCGCGCCATTCGGCAAGGGCGAAGATGCACCGCTGGTCCACGTCAGCGGCGACTTCCTGCTGATTTCTGCGCGTAAAGAAGAACGCATCCTGCCGGGCAGCGTCGTGCGTGACGCCGTAAAGGAAAAGGTCGACGAGATCGAAGCCGAGCAAATGCGTAAGGTCTATAAGAAAGAACGCGACCAGATCAAGGATGAAATCATCCAGGCGTTCCTGCCGCGCGCCTTTATTCGTCGCTCGTCGACCTTCGCCGCCATTGCGCCGAAACAAGGCCTGATCCTCGTCAACTCGGCCAGCCCGAAACGTGCCGAAGACCTGCTGTCCACCCTGCGTGAAGTGATCGGCACCCTGCCGGTACGTCCACTGACCGTAAAAATGTCGCCAACCGCCACCATGACCGAATGGGTCACCACCCAGAAAGCCGCAGACGACTTCTTTGTGCTGGACGAATGCGAGCTGCGTGATACCCACGAAGACGGCGGCATCGTGCGATGCAAGCGTCAGGACCTGACCAGCGAAGAAATCCAGCTGCACCTGAGCACCGGCAAAGTGGTCACTCAGCTGTCCTTGGCCTGGCAAGACAAACTGTCTTTCGTCCTCGACGACAAGATGGTGGTCAAGCGTCTGAAGTTCGAAGACCTGCTGCAAGATCAGGCGGAACAGGACGGCGGCGAAGAGGCCCTGGGCCAACTGGACGCCAGCTTCACCCTGATGATGCTGACCTTCGGCGACTTCCTGCCGGCGCTGGTTGAAGCGCTGGGCGGCGAAGAGACTCCGCAGGGGATCTAAAGCAAAACCGATTTCCCCTGAAGAAACCGGATCAACTGTGGGAGCCGGGCTTGCTCCGGGCGGCGTTCCGACGATGGCGCTATGTCAGTCTACAGATCAGCTGACTGACACACCGCCATCGCAGGCAAGCCGGCTCCCACATTGATTGGATTCCACCTTGGGATCGTTACTCATAATAAGGATCAAGCCATGCGTGCATTGGCAGCATTGAGTCGTTTTGTCGGGAACACCTTCGCTTACTGGGTACTGATTTTCGCGGTTCTGGCCTTCCTGCAACCGGCGTGGTTCATCGGCCTCAAGGGCGCAATCGTGCCACTGCTCGGGTTGGTGATGTTCGGCATGGGCCTGACCCTCAAACTTGAAGACTTCGCCGAAGTCGCCCGCCATCCGTGGCGCGTTGCGTTAGGCGTGGTTGCCCATTTCGTGATCATGCCCGGCGTGGCGTGGTTGCTCTGCCAGGCGTTTCACCTGCCGCCGGAAATTGCCGTCGGCGTGATTCTGGTCGGGTGCTGCCCAAGCGGCACCTCGTCGAACGTGATGACCTGGCTGGCACGCGGCGATCTGGCCCTGTCGGTGGCCATCGCCGCCGTCACCACCCTCCTCGCTCCGCTGCTGACTCCAGCGCTGATCTGGCTGTTGGCCTCGGCCTGGTTGCCGGTGTCGTTCATGGAGCTGTTCTGGTCGATTCTGCAAGTGGTGCTGTTGCCGATCATCCTCGGCGTGGTGGCGCAACGCGTGCTCGGTACCAAGGTTCGCCACGCGGTAGAAGTGTTGCCACTGATTTCGGTGGTGAGCATCGTGATCATCGTCACCGCCGTGGTCGCCGCCAGCCAGGCGAAGATTGCCGAGTCCGGCCTGCTGATCATGGCCGTGGTGATGTTGCACAACAGCTTCGGTTATCTGCTGGGCTACTTCACCGGCCGCCTGTTCAAGCTGCCTTTGGCCCAACGCAAATCGCTGGCGCTGGAAGTCGGCATGCAGAATTCCGGGCTGGGCGCCGCGTTGGCCAGTGCCCACTTCTCGCCGCTGGCGGCGGTGCCGAGTGCGTTGTTCAGCGTGTGGCACAATATTTCCGGGGCGCTGCTCTCGACGTATTTCCGTCGAATGAGCGAGAAACAAGACCGGGAAACCGCTGCGCGACAGGCCACCGAATAAGCCGCAAACTTGATCCCCGGATTAATGATGGGCACTCTATGGCGCAACGCGAGGACGACCTCGCGGCTCGATCGAGTCATTAATCTGGGGACGACCCCGTCAATCGATGGAGGTCTTTCATGTCCTGGATCATCCTGTTTTTCGCCGGCCTGTTCGAAGTCGGCTGGGCCGTTGGCCTGAAGTACACCGACGGTTTCAGCCGTCCCCTGCCCACCGCATTGACTGTTGCAGCCATGGCCATCAGCCTTGGCTTGCTGGGCCTTGCGATGAAGGAATTGCCGCTGGGCACGGCGTATGCGATCTGGACGGGGGTGGGTGCAGTCGGCACGGTGATTGCCGGGATCATTCTGTTTGGTGAGTCGATGGCGCTGTTTCGGCTGGCCAGTGTGGCGTTAATCATCGCTGGGTTGGTTGGGCTCAAAGTCAGCGCCTGACTTTAGACCGCCATCGCGAGCAGGCTTACTCCTACAGGTGATCTATGTTGGTCACAAATCACCTGTAGGAGTTAGCCTGCTC
Source organism: Pseudomonas sp. URMO17WK12:I12 (assembly GCF_000514395.1). Classification (NCBI taxonomy): domain Bacteria; kingdom Pseudomonadati; phylum Pseudomonadota; class Gammaproteobacteria; order Pseudomonadales; family Pseudomonadaceae; genus Pseudomonas; species Pseudomonas sp. URMO17WK12:I12. The sequence goes on along the minus strand of NZ_AZVV01000005.1, from coordinate 211,020 downwards.
GCGATGCGGCCAGCACATTCACCCACTATCTGACGGTGCCGCGCAACTCGCCAACCAGCGCTTGCAACTTGGCCGGCTCCGCCGCTTCAACCGCCACTGCCGGCCCCGCCACCAACGTTACCCGCGACCACAACCGGCGAAACAGCCCCTTGCCCGGATCACGACTGAAGAAACTCCCCCACAACCCCTGCAACGCCAGTGGAATCACCGGCACCGGCGTTTCTTCCAGTATTCGCGTCAGCCCCCCCTTGAACTCATTGATCTCCCCGTCAGCCGTCAATTTGCCTTCCGGAAAGATACACACCAACTCGCCATCCTTTAGATACTGCGCAATCCGCTTGAAGGCTCTTTCGTAGATTTGAATGTCTTCCTGACGCCCCGCGATCGGAATCGTCCCGGCCGTGCGAAAGATAAAGTTCAGCACCGGCAGGTTGTAGATTTTGTAGTACATCACAAAGCGAATCGGCCGACGCACCGCGCCGCCAATCAGCAGCGCATCGACAAAGGACACGTGATTGCACACCAGCAGCGCCGCGCCTTCATCGGGAATCAGCTCCAGATTGCGATGCTCCACGCGGTACATGGAGTGGCTGAGCAGCCAGATCATGAAGCGCATGCTGAATTCGGGGACGATCTTGAAGATGTAGGCGTTGACGCCGATGTTCAGCAGCGACACCACCAGGAACAGCTGCGGAATCGACAGTTTGACCAGGCTCAACAAGATGATCGAGACAATCGCCGACACCACCATGAACAACGCATTGAGAATGTTGTTGGCGGCAATCACCCGCGCCCGCTCGTTCTCGGCGGTGCGCGACTGGATCAGCGCATACAGCGGCACGATGTAGAAACCACCAAAGATCCCCAGGCCAAGGATGTCGATCAACACCAGCCAGGTGTGACCAAAGCCGAGAACTTCAACCCAGCCGTGGCCGGTCGCGCTGTCCGGAATACCGCCCGAATGCCACCACAGCAGCAAGCCAAACACCGTCAGACCGAACGAGCCGAACGGCACCAGGCCAATCTCGACTTTGCGTCCGGAGAGCTTTTCACAGAGCATCGAGCCGAGCGCGATCCCCACCGAGAACACCGTCAGAATCAGAGTCACCACGGTTTCGTCGCCGTGCATCCACTCTTTGGCATAGGCCGGGATCTGGGTCAGGTAAATCGCCCCGACAAACCAGAACCACGAGTTACCGACGATCGAACGCGATACCGCGGGCGTCTGTCCAAGGCCCAACTTCAACGTGGCCCAGGACTGGCTGAAAATGTTCCAGTTCAGGTGCATTTCCGGCGAAGCGGCCGCCGCCCGTGGAATGCTGCGACTGGCCAGGTAGCCGAGCACGGCAACGCCGATGATCGCGCTGGAAACGATAGGCGCGTAGTGACTGGATGACATCATGATCCCGGCGCCAATGGTCCCGGCGAGAATCGCCAGGAAGGTGCCCATTTCCACCAGCCCGTTACCGCCGACCAGCTCTTCTTCACGCAGGGCCTGGGGCAGGATCGAGTATTTCACCGGCCCGAACAGCGCCGAATGTGTGCCCATGGCGAACAGCGCCACCAGCATCAACGACAGATGATCAAAGACGAAACCCACCGCGCCGACCGCCATGATGACGATTTCGCCGAGCTTGATCAGGCGGATCAGGCGGTCCTTGGCGAACTTCTCGCCGAACTGTCCGGCCAGCGCCGAGAACAGAAAGAACGGCAGGATGAACAGCAGCGCACAGAGGTTGACGTAGATCGAGCGGTCACCGTCGATGGTCAATTTGTACAGAATGGCGAGGATCAACGACTGCTTGAAGATGTTGTCGTTGAACGCCCCGAGGGACTGGGTCACGAAAAACGGCAGGAAGCGCCGGGTGCGGAGCAAGGTGAACTGCGAGGGGTGACTCATCTTCCATGTGTCCCTGATGTTAGGTAGCGAGTGGCGTGGATACGGTTATTGGAATGCCGAACGTCGATCCAGGCCACACATTACCTAATCTTTGCAGGTTATTTCTTTAATCCTGCAATGCACGGCGAGACAAACAGTTCACCGCGCCACGCGCCTTGCAACGTGCGCCGGGCAACGATCAGCCACATCATCGCCAGCAACGCCACCAGCACGCAGCCAAACACACTGAAAAACGTCAGGTTCAAGGTGCTGGCCAGTTTCAACGTCGCCAGCGAGTAGACGCCCAACGGGAAGGTAAACCCCCACCAGCCGAGGTTGAACGGGATGCTGGCGCGCAGGTAACGCAAGGTAATCAGCACCGCAATCAGCATCCACCACAAACCGAAGCCCCACAGGGTGATCCCGGCTACCAGCCCCAGGCCGGCGGCGATTTCACCCATGCCCGGCAGACCGTTGGCGGCGAAGATGGCTGGCGCGTCCGCCCCCAGCAGCAACATGCCCAGTGCCCCGGTGCCAATCGGACCCAACGCGAGCCAGCTCGAAGCGGCCATATTTTCATGGGGCAATTTATGCAGCGCCATACGCAGCAACAGGATGGTCAGAATGCTGAAGGCCACCGGCAGGGAAAACGCCCAGAGCACGTAACTCGTCACCAGCACCACCAGTTGCGAATGCGCATCCGCCAGGTGCGGCGCCAGCAGGCCACCGCTGGCCGCCGCGACTTCCGCGGCCACCACCGGCAACAGCCAGACGGCGGTCATCTGGTCGATACTGTGTTCCTGACGGGTGAACATCATGAAGGGAATCAGCACGCCGCACGCCAGCGACATCGCCACATCCAGCCACCAGAGCATTTCGGCGATAGGAATCACGCCGTCACCCCAGCGCGGCAGACCGAACACCAGAAAGCCGTTGATGATGGTCGCCAGGCCCATGGGAATGGTGCCGAAGAACATTGAGACCGTGGAATGGCCGAAGATTCGCCGCGCTTCGTCGAAGAACAGCACCCAACGCGCGGTGTACACGGCGGTGAAGACGGCGAACAGGACAATATTGAACAGCCACACCCCTTCGGCGAGCGCGCGCAAACCGGGAATGGCGAGGGGCAATTGCGCCAGCGCCAGCGCGAGCACCCCGGTGCCCATGGTCGCGGCGAACCAGTTGGGCGTGAATTGACGGATGACCTCACGCGGGTGCTGCAAATGGCTGAACGGTTTGATACCGGTTGTGACGCTGTTAGGGCATGTCATGGCGAACTCCTCTCCTCTGGTGAGGTGGAGCCCATGGTAGAACTGAATCGAATATCTATATAACGGGTAATATCTCTATAACTTATCTGTTTTGCAGATATAGATTCAGACACTGCCTTGCGATTCGATCACCAGAATTCGCGCCGCACCCTGCGGATGCGCCACATGCTCGGTGCCGACAGAGGCATAAAAGATGTCGCCAACATCCAACAGCGCCTGCTTCTCGATGCCCTCTTCGCGATAACGCATCTGCACCTGCCCATCCAGCACCACGAACACTTCCTGGCCATCGTTGACGTGCCATTTATAAGGCTGATCGGTCCAGTGCAAACGGGTGGTGATGCCGTTCATGTTGGCGATATCGAGTGCGCCCCAGGCGCGATCAGCGGTGAAAGATTTGCTGCGGATGATCTTCATGGGGCGGTCCGTCGAAATGAATGAAGAGGCCAAGGCTAGCGATCAACGCACATCTGTGCCACAGACTTTCAACGAGCGCTGACGGATCAACGCCAGCAAAGCGCCAACGGAGAGCACGATCAGCACGGCACTGTAGCCGTCGGTCGTCGCGACCAGGCCGAAGCTTCGCGTCAGGTTCCCGGCCAACAGCGATGGCAGACAGAATGCCAGGTAACTGAGTACATAAAACGCCGACATCAGCCCCGCGCGCTCATGGGGTAGAGCCAATGGCACCAGACTGCGCACGGCAGCCAGAAAACCGGCGCCGAAACCACAGCCAGCGACGAGCGTGCCGAGGAAAAACAACGGCAGGCTGGCGCTGTGCACGCCCAGTAGAACCAGGACGATACCGGTTGGCAGCAAGCTTGCTCCCAACTGCAGCGCCAGAGCAGCGGGACGATTGCGCAGGGTGAAAATCATCAAGGCCCCTGTCACCGTCAGCGCCGCGACGGTCGACCCGGCAATCAGGTTCGAAGTGGAACCGGTGGCCGTGCGCACCAACGAGGGTGCCAGGGACGCATAAAAACCGCCGAGCGCCCACGTTGCCGTATTCAGCGGCAGTACCCGCCATAAGGTCGAGCGCGCTTGAACCGGCACATGCAAGGTCGGCCGCAGCGAAGCCCAAGCCCCCGGTTGACGCGACACACTTTCCGGCAAACGCCAGATATAGAGCGCCTGCAACGCAAACAGGACGAACAGCAGCCAATACGTCAGGTGCAACGGCGCGGGTGCGAATTCGGCCAGCAAACCACAGCCCAATCCGCCCAGGGCCATGCCAAGCAGCGGCGCAACGCTGTTGATCAGCGGCCCCTGTTGGCGGTCGGTGTCCAGCAGTGTGGCGCTCAGCACGGCGGTCGCCATGCCGGTGGCAAACCCTTGCAGCACTCGAGCACTGATCAGCCAGGCGACGCTGTCAGCATTGATAAACAGCAACATCGCCAGGGCATTCAACACCACGGCGGTGAAAATCACCGGCTTGCGCCCAAGGTGATCCGACAGCGAACCAACCGTCAGCAGCGCCGCCAGCAGGCTGAAGGCGTAGACACCGAAAATCAGGGTCAGGGTCGCGGCCGAGAAGTGCATCTGCTCTTGGTACAAGCGATACAACGGTGTCGGCGCCGTGGAAGCCGCGAGAAAACTGAGTAAAGTGATCGCCAGAAACCACAGGCTTGCACGATTTGAACGAGAACTGGACATCGGCATACTCCGCAAAAGCTAATTTTTCGCTTTTGCGGAGTGTGCTACTGGCTGGCGCTTAAAGCAAATTCTTTGTGTTAAGGTCCGATGCATGGCTTTTAGAGCCAAGGCGTTTGCCTGACGGCAAGTCTCGGCGAGAACAGGAAACAGGTAATGACAGGCCCCACCTTACGTCCCGGCGGCCGCAGTGCCCGGGTGCAGGAATCGATTCACAAGGCCGTGCGCGAATTGCTCGAAGAGCAGGAGCGCGCCAGCGTGACCGTGCCGCAAATCGCTGCGCGTGCAGGAGTTACACCGTCGACGATCTATCGGCGCTGGGGTGATTTGTCGGCATTGTTGGCGGACGTCGCCCTCGCCCGCATGCAGCCGGAAACCGCATCGGCCGATACCGGCAGCCTGCGCGGTGATGTGCAGGCCTGGGCGGAACAGTATCTGGACGAGATGAGTTCCGAACCCGGCCGCAACATGCTGCGCGACGTGCAAGCGAGCCTCAAGCCGAGCTATTGCGCCACGATCATTGGCGGGCAGTTGCAGATGATTCTGGATCGTTATCCGAATGAGCCAAAACCGAGTGTCGATCGGCTGATTAACATGGTGGCGGCGCCTATCGTGTTTCGCATCCTGTTTTCCGAGGCGCCGTTGGAGGTTGAGGAGTTGCATCGGTTGATCGGGATTGCGTTGAATCAGTAAGGGCCCAGACAACCAACATCCGCCTGATACGCCGCCTGCGACACCCCGCCACGCCACGACCTTGGTCGACACTGACTAACCGGGGCGGTCGTGCGAGACTGTCTGACCGGGCGGGAGTCCCGGGTGTCTTTCGTCGGGAGTTCCCATGTCGCTGTCCAGCGGGCTGATCGCCGCCGTCGCCCTGGCCTATATGGCCATCATGTTCGCCATTGCCTTCTACGGTGACCGTCGCAGCACGCCGTTGCCACCGCGCGTGCGTGCGTGGGTGTACAGCCTGTCGCTGGCGGTCTATTGCACGAGCTGGACATTCTTTGGCGCCGTGGGCCAGGCGGCGGAACAGCTCTGGTCGTTCCTGCCGATCTACCTCGGACCGATTCTGCTGCTGGTGGGCGCGCCGTGGGTCCTGCAAAAAATGGTGATGATCAGCAAACAGGAAAACATCACCTCCATCGCCGACTTCATTGCCGCCCGCTACGGTAAATCCCAGTCACTGGCGATTGTGGTGGCGTTGATCTGTCTGGTCGGCGTGCTGCCCTACATCGCCTTGCAGCTCAAGGGCATTGTGCTCGGGGTAAACCTGCTGATTGGCGCGGGCGCCGACGCGATGGGGGTTCGCGCCCAGGACACCGCCTTGATTGTGTCGCTGGTGCTGGCGCTGTTCACCATTGTCTTCGGTACCCGCAACCTTGATGCCACAGAACACCACCGTGGCATGGTGCTGGCCATCGCGTTTGAGTCACTGGTCAAGCTGTTCGCGTTTCTCGCCGTCGGTGCGTTCGTGACCTTTGGGCTGTACGACGGTTTCGACGACCTGTTCAACCAGGCCATGCTCGCCCCGCGCCTCGAAGAATACTGGAAGGAAACCATCAACTGGCCGTCGATGGTGGTGCAGACGGGCGTCGCGATGATGGCGATCATCTGCCTGCCCCGGCAGTTCCACGTGACGGTGGTGGAGAACATTGATCCTCAGGATTTGCGTCTGGCCAAATGGGTGTTTCCGGCCTACCTGGCATTGGCCGCGCTGTTTGTCGTCCCGATCGCCCTCGCCGGTCAGATGATGCTGCCCAGTTCGGTGTTGCCGGACTCGTTCGTCATCAGCCTGCCGCTGGCCCAGGCGCACCCTGCCCTCGCCTTGCTGGCGTTTATCGGCGGCGCCTCAGCGGCGACCGGCATGGTGATTGTCGCCAGCGTGGCGCTGTCTACCATGGTGTCCAACGACATGCTGTTGCCGTGGTTGCTACGCCGAAACAACGCCGAGCGACCGTTCGAAGTGTTTCGCCAGTGGATGCTCTCGGTACGCCGGGTGAGCATCGTGGTGATTTTGCTCCTGGCCTACGTCAGCTATCGCCTGCTGGGCTCGACCGCCAGCCTGGCAACCATCGGCCAGATCGCCTTCGCCGCCGTGACGCAACTGGCCCCAGCCATGCTCGGCGCGCTGTACTGGAAGCAGGCCAACCGTCGCGGCGTATTCGCCGGGCTCGCCGCCGGAACATTCCTGTGGTTCTACACGCTGATCCTGCCGATTGCGGCGCGTAGCCTCGGCTGGCCGCTGGAGAGCTTCCCGGGCCTGGCCTGGCTGCACAGCAACCCGATGAACCTGCCGATCACCCCACTGACCCAAGGCGTGGTGCTGTCGCTGGCCGGAAATTTCACGTTGTTTGCCTGGGTCTCGGTGTTGTCCCGGACGCGGGTTTCCGAGCACTGGCAGGCGGGTCGTTTCATCGGCCAGGAAATCAGCGCACGCCCCAGCGCCCGTTCGATGCTCGCCGTGCAGATCGATGATTTGCTGCAACTGGCCGCGCGTTTCGTCGGCGAAGAACGGGCGCGTCAGAGCTTCATCCGTTTCGCCTACCGCCAAGGCAAAGGTTTCAACCCGAATCAGAACGCCGACGGTGAATGGATCGCCCACACCGAACGCCTGCTGGCGGGTGTACTCGGTGCTTCCTCGACGCGGGCGGTGGTGAAAGCCGCCATCGAAGGCCGGGAAATGCAGCTGGAAGACGTCGTGCGCATCGCCGACGAAGCGTCGGAAGTGTTGCAGTTCAACCGCGCCCTGCTGCAAGGCGCGATCGAAAACATCACCCAGGGCATCAGCGTGGTCGACCAGTCACTGAAACTGGTGGCCTGGAACCGGCGTTATCTGGAGCTGTTCAACTACCCGGACGGCCTGATCAGCGTCGGACGCCCGATTGCCGATATCATTCGCCACAATGCCGAACGCGGCCTGTGCGGCCCCGGTGAAGCCGAAGTGCACGTCGCCCGCCGCCTGCACTGGATGCGTCAGGGCCGCGCCCACACCTCGGAACGACTGTTCCCCAACGGACGGGTAATCGAGCTGATCGGCAATCCGATGCCCGGTGGTGGTTTCGTCATGAGCTTCACCGACATCACCGCGTTCCGCGAAGCCGAACAAGCGCTGACCGAAGCCAACGAAGGCCTGGAGCAGCGGGTGGCAGAGCGCACCCACGAGTTGTCGCAACTCAACGTTGCATTGACAGAAGCCAAGAGCACTGCCGAATCTGCCAACCAGTCGAAAACTCGCTTTCTGGCGGCCGTCAGCCATGACTTGATGCAACCGCTGAACGCTGCGCGCCTGTTCTCCGCCGCGTTGTCTCACCAGGACGATGGTCTGTCGGGCGAGGCGCAAAAACTGGTCCATCACCTGGACAGTTCGTTGCGTTCGGCCGAGGACTTGATCAGCGACCTGCTGGATATTTCTCGCCTGGAAAATGGCAAGATCAACCCCGACCCGAAGCCCTTCGCACTCAACGAATTGTTCGACACCCTTGGCGCCGAATTCAAGGCGCAGGCTCAGGAACAAGGGCTGAGCTTCCGGGTTCGGAGCAGCACGTTGCGGGTCGACAGCGACATCAAACTGCTGCGACGGATCCTGCAAAATTTCCTGACCAATGCGTTCCGCTATGCCAAGGGGCCGGTGCTGCTCGGCGTCCGGCGGCGCAAGGATGAATTGTGCCTGGAGGTCTGGGACCGCGGGCCGGGCATTGCGCAGGACAAACTGCAGGTGATCTTCGAAGAATTCAAACGCCTCGACAGTCATCAGACCCGCGCGGAGAAAGGCCTGGGATTGGGCCTGGCGATTGCCGATGGGCTGTGCCGCGTCTTGGGACACACGCTGCAAGTTCGCTCCTGGCCGGGGCGCGGCAGTGTGTTCAGCGTCAGCGTGCCGCTGGCTCGGGCACAAACCGTGGTGGCGCCCAAGACCGCTGAACTCAACGGCCACGTATTGAGCGGCGCACAGGTGCTGTGCATCGACAATGAAGACAGCATTCTGATCGGCATGAACAGCCTGCTGACGCGCTGGGGTTGTCAGGTCTGGACCGCGCGTAACCGAGAGGAATGTGCAGCGCTGCTCAACGACGGCGTTCGTCCGCAACTGGCGCTGGTGGATTACCACCTGGACCATGGCGAAACCGGGACCGAGCTGATGGCGTGGCTGCGCACTCAACTGGGGGAACCCGTGCCGGGGGTGGTGATCAGCGCCGATGGCCGGCCGGAGACGGTGGCGCAGGTGCATGCGGCGGGGCTGGATTATCTGGCCAAGCCGGTGAAGCCGGCGGCGTTGAGGGCGTTGTTGAGTCGGCATTTGCCGTTGTAGCGCGGCGGGTTTTAGCTTTGCAGGGAGGCTTCTGCCGCCATCGCGAGCAAGCTCGCTCCCACAGGGTTTAGCGCTGTTCCTGTAGAAGTGAGCCTGCTCGCGATGCTTTTCCGGTTATTCCGGTAACTCGGCCAAGCCATCCACATCGGTCATCGCCCGCTCCAGCAAGTCCGCCGGCAAGCTCTTGCTGGCTCGCGCGCCGAGCAACTTCAGCTGCTCGCTGCGACTGACCAGATTCCCCCGGCCTTCTGTCAGCTTGTTGCGCGCAGAGCTGTAGGCTTTGTCCAGTTGCTGCAAGCGATTGCCGACTTCGTCCAGATCCTGGATGAACAACACAAACTTGTCGTACAGCCACCCGGCACGCTCGGCGATTTCCCGGGCGTTCTGGCTCTGGCGCTCTTGCTTCCACAGGCTGTCGATCACACGCAAAGTCGCCAGCAACGTGGTGGGGCTGACGATCACGATGTTGCGGTCGAAGGCTTCCTGGAACAACGTTGGCTCCGCCTGCAAAGCCGCGGAAAACGCTGCTTCGATTGGCACGAAGAGCAAGACGAAATCCAGGCTGTGCAAGCCGTCGAGCCGTTTGTAATCCTTGCCGGACAGGCCTTTGACGTGATTGCGCAGCGACAGCACGTGTTGCTTGATGGCGATCTGGCCGATGGCGTCGTCTTCGGCCGCCACGTATTGCTGATAGGCCGTCAGGCTGACCTTGGAGTCGACCACCACTTGCTTGTCGCCCGGCAGGTAAATAATCACATCCGGCTGGAAGCGCTCGCCATCCGGGCCTTTGAGAGTGACCTGGGTCTGGTACTCGCGGCCCTTCTCCAGCCCCGCGTGTTCAAGCACTCGCTCGAGAATCAGTTCGCCCCAATTGCCCTGGGTTTTCTGCCCTTTCAAGGCGCGAGTGAGGTTGGTGGCTTCGTCGCTCAGGCGCAGGTTCAGCTGTTGCAGGCGTTCCAGTTCCTTGGCCAGCGAGAAACGCTCGCGCGCTTCGGCCTGATAACTTTCCTCGACGCGTTTTTCGAAGGACTGAATGCGCTCTTTCAACGGATCGAGCAACTGGCCCAACCGCTGTTGACTGGTTTCGGCGAAGCGCTGCTCACGCTCGTCGAAAATCTTGCCCGCCAGTTCGGCGAACTGCGCTCGCAACTCGTCTCGCGAACCCTGCAGGTCACTGAGGCGTTGCTGATGGCTTTCCTGTTGCTCGCGTAGTTCGGCGTTAAGTGACGCCGCCAGCGTGTCCAGGCGACGTAGCTCTGCCTCTTTACCGGCGCGCTCGAGGTTCCAGGCGTGAGAGGCATCGCGAGCGTCGTCGCGCTCGATTTGCAGCAGTTCGACTTCACGGCGCGTGGCAGCGAGGTCCGCTTGCTTGGCGGCGTTGGCCTGGCTCAGGTCACCGATTTCATCGCGACAGGCGTCGAGTTGGGCATTCAGGCCGTCCTGCGCCAGTTGGGCCATGGCCAGGCGCTCTTCCAGCAGAGCCGCCTCGGCTTGCGAGCCGCTCGCACGGCGTTGAATTTGCCAGGCCAGTACCAGCAATGGCAGGCCCGCGCCTGCCAGACCGAGTAATAGGCTGGTCAAGTCCATAGCCATAAAGATTCCTGCCGATGAGATAAAGCTTGAAGGTTAACCAAGGCCACCTGACTTGGACAGCTCAGTCTTCAATCAGACCCAGTTCCTGCTGGGCCCGCGTATCCCCTGCTCGCGCGGCCTGACGCAGCAGGTCCTGACCAATGCGCCGATCACGGGCATTGCCGCATTCACGGCACATCAATTGCCCGAGGCGGCTTTGCGCAGCCACCACGCCTTCACGGGCAGGCTGCTTGAGCAAGCGCCCGGCGAAGTGCTTGATGTTGGGGTTATCCCCAAGACGCGGACTGTCCAGCAGCCATTCGGCGACACGCATCGAAAAACGCTTGGGTGGGGTAACACGTGAAGGTGTGGAGGTAGCGGAGATTGATACTGAGCGAAACTTCATAAAGCACTGTGGGACAGATCGGAAGGCGCGCAACTGTACTCTTTTTTTCTTACAGGTAAAGCCTAAAAAAACCCGGCACGCCCGTGCTAGAGCAAGCGCTCGGGACAATCCACAGAAGCTGTGGATAACTCAGTGGACAACCGCCCTTGAACTCGCGCAAAGCCCTGTGGAATGGGGCTCGCAGTCAAACTGACGATTTTTTCACCAGTAAAAAAAAGCGATGTTTTTCATTGACTTAAATTTTCAATACAGGCACCCACTGCGGGTGGGGCCTGGATGACAGTGGGGTTACAGTCTGCGCAACTTATGTGCACAAGTACCTTGGCGGCGGTTATATGGATGCACTTTTTCGGCGCGTTTTTGCATGACCTCTGGGGATAAATCGGCAAAACCCTTGATCCAGGCAGTTCGCGAGCCGATGAATGACAGCCACCACCGGTCGGAATGTGAGCGATTGCGGGGTGCGCTGGCCAGGCTCATCGATCTTTTTTGCTAACACACTTCCATTCTAAAATTCAATCCGTTACTATCCGCGGCGTTAGTACCAAGCTGAAAGTCAATTCTGGTCGAACAAATCCTCGCGGTCAGCCTTCCCTCAAGAGAAGCCTCCACCGACAAAACAGGATCGACCACCTCGATGGTTTCCAGGTAAACCTTGCGCCAACACAGCCTTCGAACAAAGCGAAGGGTGTTGCGAAGCTCACTTACTCTGGCCGAACCAGCCTGCAAATTGATCAGGATCTTCACCCCGGGCCCAGAACCTTTGCCCTTGATGTGTTGCCTGCCCTCCTAAGTACCTACCTGCCAGCCCAAGCGCGCCAATTATCAGCGCTTCAAACTGGCTGCTTTGTTCCAGTCGGGTTCTTCGTTCGACCAATGGTGGTCGTCGTCACTGGAACGTTTAAATTTTGCACGGCTCTTATCCGTGTCGCTTGTAGGAACACCAACACTATGTCTACTCAAATCCACACTCAGGATGCCATTCGCACCCTAACCAACGCTTTTGCTCCAATGAACTGCCTGATCATGGCGGCTCGCAAAGGCTGCTTCAGTTTCACTCTGGTCAACGAACACGGCATCGCTCGTCACAGCGAACGCCTGTACCCCGATCAATACTCCAGCGCAGAGCCGCTGCAGGCCGTGATCGAGCGTACCCGCCAGGCATTGATTGCCTGAGACGCCAGTAAGACTGAAAAACCAAAAGCCCTGCTCAAAAAGCGGGGCTTTTTATTGCCTGATATTTCCCTTTTCGCTGCAACTCGTTAAGCACAAAGCGATATAACGGTTATAACTCGAAGCTGGAAATATTTTAAAAACAGTCCTTTACAGCGCGAATATGACACTACACTTCAACTCAAGCGGCTTGATCCGCTTCCGGCGAGCCTGATTCGATCCACCGCTGCCAAGGCCCCCTTCAGGTATCGCCGCCCACTTCGTGTTTCGAGGGCTTTATGGGTATCGCTGCCAGCGAACTGTGCCGTTATGTGATTCGTCCGACCTTGATCTACCTGGGACGCCATAGCGCAACTGCCGAATCCTTGCTGCTGGGCATCGCCGCCAGTCAGTCAGCCCTTGGTTCCGCCCTGCATGACCGCCGTGGACACGGCCTGTACCGAATCGCCGAACCCCGCCACCAGGCACTTTGGGATCACTATCTGGCGCTGGACCCGGAACGGGCAAGTCTCGTCCGCGGCCTGGCCAGCCAACATGCGTTTCTCAGTGGGCCGCATCTGGAATTGACCGTTAACCTGCGTTACGCCACCGCCATTGCCTGGCTGCTGGTCGAAGAACAAAACACGCCCCTCCCCGCCGCCGATGATGTGTTGGGCATGGCCCGAATCTGGCGCCAGACCTTTCAGCCTCAAGGACGCCTGCGCGACTTCACTTGCGCCTGGCAAACCTGTGTTTCACCGCTGAATCAGGTCGCCTGCTGACCCATCGGTTTCACAAGTTCGTGCATCCGACCGCGAACCTGGTCGGATTGTCCTACAAAACCGCTCTAACTCAAGCCATACAGCCTATAGCGCTGGGACGAAAATGTTGGTAATTTTCGCCCCGGTGATCACCAGGAGTTCTAATAATGAAAAAAGTAATGCTCAAAACCACCCTTAGCCTCGCCGTTACCCTGGCATCCACCCAGCTCTTTGCAAGTGGCTTTGCCCTTAACGAACAAAGCATCAGCGGGATGGGAACAGGTTTTGCCGGGCGATCTTCTTCTGCCGACGACGCATCCACTATTGTTGGTAACCCTGCCGGTATGTCGCGCATCAAGCGCGAACAAGTGACCGGCGGTGTTGCATTCATCGACGCACACACTGACATCAGCAACGCCAGCTCCAGCCCGAATGGCGGCACCAACAAAGGTGACATGGTCCCTTTCATGGGCGTGCCGATGGGCTACTACGTCAAGCCAATCGATGACCACTGGGCATTCGGTATCGGTGTGTACGCACCGTTCGGTCTGGTAACCGACTACGAAAACGGCTTTGCCGGTCGTTACTTCGGCAGCAAGAGCGAAGTTAAGATCGTCACCCTGCAACCGACTGTCAGCTACGCCTTCAACGACAAGGTGTCCATCGGTTTCGGCCCGACCATCAACCGCATCGACGGCACCCTGGAATCGAACCTGTCGATCACCCAGGCCGCGCCAGACGGCAAGGTCAAGATCAAGGGTGACGACACCGCGCTGGGCTACAACATCGGCGTACTGGTTCAAGCCACCGACAGCACCCGCGTCGGCCTGACCTACCACTCGAAAGTGAAGTACAAGCTCGACGGCGACACCAAGGTCAACTACAACGTGCTGGGCCTGATCGGCCAGAACCCAAGCCAGAAATACGACGCGTCGCTGGACCTGACCACGCCTGAATCGGTGGACTTCTCGGTCACTCACCAGCTCGACGACAAGTGGACTCTTTACGCAGGCAGTACCTGGACTCGCTGGAGCCGCCTGAAAGACATCACCGTCGAAAGCAAAGGTGTTCCGGCCGTACTGAACGGTCAGTTCGGTACCATCACCGAAGAACAGAACTGGCACGACACCTGGGCTCACGCCATCGGCGCGTCTTACCAGTTGAACAAGGAATGGGTACTGCGTACCGGTTTGTCCTTTGACCAGGCGCCGACCAACAACGCCGACCGTTCCCCACGCATCCCGACTGGCGATCGCAAGATTTTCAGCCTGGGCGCTGGCTGGAGCCCGACAGACGACCTGACCATCGACGTGGCGTATTCGTACCTGCACGAAGAGTCGGTCAAGGTCAACAACGTCAACGACCGTGGCCAAACCTACAACGCCAAGTATGAAAACTGGGCGAACGGTTTCGGTGTCGGCGCGACCTACCGCTTCTGATGATTCAAGGCGAGGCTGAACCGCTCGCCTGCTGAATCAAAAAAAGCCCCGCTCTCTTATACAGAGGCGGGGCTTTTTGGTGGGCGCGAATCAGGGTTGGGAAGCCAGGGCTTTCTGCACCGAGGCAATGAACTCGGGATCATCGGGTTTGGTCAGGCTGGAGAAACTGGCGATCACCTGGCCTTTGCGATCGACCACGTATTTGTAGAAATTCCACTTCGGTGCGCTGCTCTGCGCGGCCAGGACCTTGAACAGGTGCGTCGCGTCCTCACCTCGCACTGCTTGCGGTTCGGTCATGGTGAAGGTCACGCCGTAATTCACGTAACAGACCTTGGCCGTCTCGGCGGTGTCCTTGGATTCTTGCTTGAAATCGTTCGACGGAACGCCAATCACCTCCAGCCCCTCTTCCTTGAAACGCTGATTGAGCGCCTCAAGGCTTTTGAACTGCGGGGCGAAACCGCAGTGGCTCGCAGTATTGACCACTACCAGCGGTTTACCTTCGAACCGTTGGCACAGGTCGATCGATTCCTTGGCCCGCAGTTTTTGCAATGAGCCTTGTAACAGTTCAGGGCACTCAGCCTGAGCCAGTCCGGTCATTGCCATCAGCAACGCGGGGACTGCAATCCAGCGCATCAGCATGTCGGTGCATCCTTGAGAAGTCGTCAAAAACGAAGTTACTCGCCCCCGCCGCTCCCTAGCAAGCACCCATGCCCAATTGCATCAGCGCCAGACCGCCCTGATGCCACCCCCACCACGACAATGCCAGCAGCAAGGCGCAGACAGCGGCTACAGCGATTCGCGGCCAAAGACTGTTCATATCGCACTCATCTGTGTTTGCAGGCGCGCCACCGGCCGCTCGCGCACCGGCCAGTTCAGGGCAGCAGCCAACAGGCTCAAGAGAATTGCCACTTGCCAGATCAAGTCATAGCTCCCGGTCCGGTCATACACCACCCCGCCCAGCCAGCCGCCAAGAAACGAACCGAGCTGATGAAACAGGAACACAATCCCGCCGAGCATGGACAGGTTGCGCACACCGAACAGGGTCGCCACGGTGCCGTTGGTCAGCGGTACGGTCGACAGCCATAAGAACCCCATGGCCATACCGAACAGGTAGGCCGTGGTCGTCGTGACCGGGGCCCACAGGAACAGCGCGATCACCACCGCCCGCAACAGGTACAAACCGGTGAGCAAACGCGGTTTGGACATGCGTCCGCCAAGCCATCCGGCGGTGTACGTGCCGAAGATGTTGAACAACCCGATCAGCGCCAGCACCGTGGTGCCGACCGTGGCCGGAAGGTGTTGATCCACCAGATACGCCGGCAAATGCACGCCGATGAATACCACTTGGAAACCGCAGACGAAAAAGCCGAACGCCAACAGCCAGAACCCCGAATGGGAGCAGGCTTCGCGCAGCGCTTCGGAGAGGGTTTGTTCGTGACCGAGCGTCGGCAGCGGTTTGTCCTTGAGCATGCTCACCAGCGGCACGATCAACGCCACCAACAGGCCCAGCACCAGCAACGCGGCGGACCAGCCGAGCCAACCGATCAAGCCCAACGTGCCCGGCAGCATCGCGAACTGGCCGAACGAGCCGGCCGCACTGGCGATGCCCATGCCCATGCTGCGCTTCTCCGGTGGCACCGCACGGCCGACCACTCCGAGGATCACCGAGAACGAAGTGCCGGACAGACCGATGCCGATCAACAGGCCGGCGCTCAACGACAACGTCACGGCGGAATCTGACAGTCCCATGAACGCCAGGCCCAGCGCATACAGCACACCACCGACCAGCACCACTTTCGCCGCGCCGAAGCGATCGGCCAGTGCGCCGGTGAAGGGCTGCGCCAGGCCCCAGATCAGATTCTGCAAGGCGATGGCAAACGCAAAGGTCTCACGCCCCCAGCCGAACTCGGCACTCATCGGCGCCAGAAACAGTCCGAAGCCGTGGCGCACGCCCAACGACAACGCGAGGATCAGCGCACTCCCCACCAACACCCAACCGCACGTACGCCACATCGATGTCATTTCTTATTCTCCGGTAGCGGGTATATACCCGCTTAAGATCGGAAAAACCGGCTTCAGGCCAGTTCGTCCAGCAGTCGCAACAAGGTTTCGCGTTTTTCGGCGCCCAGTCGGTCAATCAACCGTTGTTGAGCCGCTTCCCAGGCCGGCAGGGCCGCTGCCAAGCGCTCGGCACCGGCCTCGGTCAGGCGGACAATGCGATTGCGCATGTCCTCGCCCTCGACCAGCTTCACCAGCCCCTCCCCCTCCAGCACGCGCAAATTGCGTCCGAGGGTGCTGCGGTCCAGGCCCATGGCTTCGGCGAGGGTGGAAATACTCGGTTGATCCAGGCGCTGCAAATTGCACAGCAAAGAATACTGGGCAACGTTGATCCCGAAGCCGTCGAGAGCGCCGTCGTAATGCCTGCTGACGCCACGTGCGGCGCGACGCAGATTGATACATAAACATTGGGAGTCGAGCATGGTGCGTGTATATACCCGCGGTTGTGTTAAATCAAGTTATGGATAGATATAGAAATGGCAGTGCTTGAAAGACCGCTATCGTGAGCAGGCTCGCTCCTACAGCGGAATGCGATCAACTGTAGGAGTGAGCCTGCTTGAGAAGAGGCCAGCACATCCTGCACAAAAGCCATCAGATCAACGCCAATCCTACCAGCACCACCATCTCCAGCAATTCCAGCAATGCCCCGGCCGTGTCCCCCGTCGTCCCGCCCAATCGACGCACCATCACCTGGCGCAACCACACAAAAACCACTGCCGCCAGCACCACCGCCCAAACACCGCTGAGCCCCGCAATCAGCACACACGCCACCGCACTGACCGCCAACACCTGCTGACCCGCCAATCGCGGCAGATGATCCGCCAACGCCTGCCCCAGCCCGCCTGCACGCACATACGGCGTGGTCAGGAACAAGCCCAGCATCGCGCTGCGGCCAATCAACGGAACGATGATCAGGACAATACCGTGCTGCTGCTCGATCAACGCCAACAACGCCGCGAATTTCAGCAACAACACCAACACCAGCGTCACCACGGCAATCGGCCCGCTGCGCGGGTCTTTCATGATCGTCAGCGTGCGTTCCCGATCACCAAAACCACCGAGCCACGCGTCGGCGCTATCGGCCAGACCGTCCAGGTGCAACCCGCCGCTGAGCAAGACCCAAACCGTCAGCAACAACGCCGTATGCAATAACAACGGCGTTCCCAGTAAAAACCCATTCAGCGCCCACAGAATCGCGCCGAACAGCAGTCCCACCAGCGGATAAAACAGCAGCGACCGGCCCAGCTCCTGAGGCGTCGGCATGCCGGGCAGGCGAATCGGCAGACTGCTCAGAAATTGCAGGGCGATCCAGAATGGCAGCATGGTCAAATCGCTTCCTTGAGAATGACGCCGGGTTCGACACGCAATGAAAACAACGACCCATGACCGACTTCAACATTGAGCAACTGCTCACGCGGCATCCCCCGCGCTTGAGCCAGCAATAAACGCATGACCCCACCATGGCTGATCAACAGGACCCGCTCGCCCGCGTAAGCAATAACCAGTCGCTCAATGGCCGCCCGTACCCGAACGGAAAAGTCGGCCACCCGCTCGCCGCCCGGCGGCGTAAACGAATAGGGATCAGCCCAGAACAGCCCCAATGCCTCGGCATCGGTGTCCATCAACGCCGCTGCGCTCTGCCCTTCCCAGGCACCGAAGTGCAGTTCTTGCAGGTCTTTGTCCAACTGCACCGGCAAACCCAGTTGCACACCGAGCTCTTCAGCGAAACGCGCACAACGCTGCAACGGCGAACTGACCAATCGATCCCACGGCCCCTGCTCGATCACCGCCGCGCGCATCTGCGCCCAGCCTTTTTCGGTCAGCGCGTCATCGAGACTGCCACGCAATCCGCCACCGAGCTCGGTCTCGCCATGACGCAACAGGTCCAAGTGCAACGTCATGCCGGACGGTCCGCAACCGCCGCTTCGGCGAAGGTTGCCATCTGCCCGTGAAGGTCGCAGGCCAGACGCAACAACGGCACGGCCAATGCGGCACCGCTGCCCTCGCCCAGTCGTAAACCAAGGTCCAGCAACGGTTCCGCGTTCAGGGTTTCCAGCACATGACGATGACCCGGCTCGGCACCGCGATGGCCGAACAGCAGCCAGGCACGGCATTCAGGATTCAAGCGCACCGCCACCACTGCCGCGACGCTGCAAATAAACCCGTCGACCAGCACCGCCACGCCTTCTTGCGCACACGCCAGATAGGCCCCCACCAGCGCAGCAATTTCAAAACCACCCAGATTGAACAACGTCTGCAACGCGTCCTCGCGCTGCACACCGTGCAGCGCCAACGCGCGCTCGATGACCCGAGCCTTGTGGCTGACACCCGACACATCCAGACCGGTGCCCGGCCCGGCCAGATGCACCACCGGACAATCGAGCAAGGCACAGGCCAATGCACTGGCGGCGGTGGTGTTGCCGATGCCCATTTCGCCACCGATGTACAACTGCGCCCCGACGGCGATGGCACGCTGCACACTGTCGCGACCAGCCTGCAAGGCGAGTTCGCCCTGGGCCGTCGTCATGGCCGGGCCTTTGACGAAATTCGTCGTGCCGGGGCCAACGTTCAAGTGACGCACACCGGGTAGATTCAAGGTCGGGGTCACCGTGCCCAGATCCACCACTTCCAGGGAGGCGCCCAACTGCCGCGCCAACACGCTGATCGCTGCGCCGCCAGTGACGAAGTTGTGCAACATCTGCCCGGTGACTTCCTGAGGAAACGCCGACACGCCTTCAGCCACGACACCATGGTCACCGGCAAAAATCGCGATCCACAGATGGTCCAGGCTCGGCTTGACCTGCCCCTGTAACCCGGCCAATTGCACCGCCACCGATTCCAGTCGACCGAGGGAGCCGGCGGGTTTGGTCAGTTGCTGTTGACGCGCCTGCGCCTGTTCGACGGCTTGCGCATCGATCGGCTTGCACGGGTTCAGCCACCAGGATTGAGTCATAACGCAGTTCCTTTCAGAGTCAGGGGCAGGCCGGCGACGGTCAGGACGACGCGTTGGCAGCGCTCGGCCAGGGCTTGATGCAGCCAACCGGCTTCATCGACGTAGCGGCGAGTCAATTCGCCCAGCGGCACGACACCCATTCCGGTTTCGTTGCTGACAAAAATGATTTCACCCGGCAACGCGGCCAGGCAGTCCAGCAGGGCTTCACGTTCAGCGTTGAGGCGTTCGGTATCGTCGAGCATCAGCAGATTGGTCATCCACAGCGTCAGGCAATCCACCAGCAGGCAACGATTGGCACTGGCGGTTGCGCGCAGGACGCGGGCGAGCTCAATCGGTTCTTCGATCAATCCCCACTCGACGGGACGACGGGCGCGATGATGGGCGACGCGGTCGTTCATTTCGCCGTCCAGCGGTTGGCTGGTGGCGATGTAGGTCACGGCCAGCTGGCTGTCGGTGGCGAGTTTTTCGGCCAGTCGACTTTTGCCGGAGCGGGCGCCGCCGAGGATCAGTTGGAGCATGGTTCATTACCTTTTAATTGTCGGCGTGGCGACTGCCTCATCGTGGGCAAGCCCGCTCCCACAAGGATCGGGACTGTTCACAGTCTTGGGCACAAATACGGCCCCTGTGGGAGTGGGCTTGCCCGCGATGGCGGCCTCTAAGCCACCTCAAATCCCGCAGAGTTGACGCAGCAGCCCGGTATCCAGATGCTTCTCCACCAGATCCGCCAACCGTTCGATATCCCGCTCGCGCAATGCGTGGTAATCGACCTCCTGTACATTCTGCAACCCCGCCCAGCGCAGCAACGCACTGCACGCCGCCGGCGATTCAAACAAGCCATGCAGGTACGTGCCGAAAATCTGCCCATCCACACTTTGCGCGCCATCGCAGCGACCATCGTCCAACTGCACAGCGGCGTTTTCCAACGCCGGCCCGGTGGTCACGCCGGCATGAATTTCGTAGCCGCTGACAGCCGCATCTTCCAATGCCAGACGACCGCGCACATTGCGCAGTTGCTTCTCTTCTTCGAGCTGCGTTTCAAACGCCAGCAACCCCAGACCAGCGCTTGAGCCCGGTGCGCCTTCCAGGCCCAACGGGTCGTGTACGTGCTCGCCGAGCATTTGCAAACCACCGCAAATCCCGAGGACTTTGCCGCCGTAGCGCAGATGACGACTGATCGCCGAATCCCAGCCATTGGCCCGCAAATACGCGAGGTCGCTGCGTACGCTCTTCGAGCCGGGCAGGATGATCAGGTCGGCCGGCGGGATCGCCTGGCCGGGACCGATGAACTGCAGATCGACTTGCGGATGCAAACGCAGCGGATCGAAATCGGTGTGGTTGCTGATGCGCGGAAGCACCGGCACCACGACTTTCAGTACCTGGTCGGCCTTGTCAGTCTGGCGCTGATCGATGCCATCCTCAGCCTCAAGATGCAGATCCATCACATACGGCAGGACACCGATCACCGGTTTGCCGGTGCGCTCTTCGAGCCAGTCGAGACCGGGTTGAAGCAAGGCGATATCGCCGCGAAAACGATTGATGATGAAGCCCTTGATCCGTGCCTGCTCCGTCGGCGACAGCAACTCCAGCGTGCCCACCAGATGCGCGAACACCCCGCCGCGATTGATGTCGGCGATCAATACCACCGGGCAATCCACCGCTTCGGCAAAGCCCATGTTGGCGATATCGCCGGCCCGCAGATTGATCTCGGCGGGTGAGCCCGCGCCTTCGACCATCACCACCGGATAGGCCGCGCTCAAGCGTTCGTGAGAGGCCAGCACCGCTTGCATGGCGATGGTTTTGTAGTCGTGATAGGCAACCGCGTTCATGGTCGTGACCGCGCGCCCGTGAATGATCACTTGGGCGCCGGTGTCGCTGTTGGGTTTGAGCAGCACCGGGTTCATGTCGGTGTGCGGTTCAAGGTTGGCGGCCTGGGCCTGCACGGCTTGCGCACGACCGATCTCACCACCATCGGCCGTCACCGCGCTGTTGAGCGCCATGTTCTGCGGTTTGAACGGCACGACGTTTACGCCCTGGCGCACCACCCAGCGACACAGCGCCGTCACCAGCGTGCTTTTGCCGGCATCGGACGTGGTGCCCTGCACCATTAACGTGGTCATTGGGCTTCCTTGGCATAGGCTTCAAAGGCTTGCGCCAGGCGAGTCCAGTCCGCTTCGTCAGCGGGCAGACCCAAACGCAGGCTGCTGTTGTGTGGGAACAAGCGCAACAAGATGCCCTGACGGGCCATGAACTCATGCAACTGCTCGGCTTGATCGGTGATCAACCACTGGAACAAGGCACATCCGCCCTGCGGCTTGAACCCGAACTGCTCCAGCAGCCGCGCCAGACGTTCGCTGGCCTCTTCACTGCGCTGACGTTGGCGGACGTGACCTTCGGTGTCCAGCAGGCAGGTCCGACCAATCACTCGGGTCGGCCCACTGACCGCCCACGGCCCGACTTGCTCGGCGAGCAGTTTGAGCAGCTTGCGCTCCGCCAGCACGAAACCCAGCCGTACGCCGGCCAGACCAAAAAACTTGCCGAACGAACGCAACACAATCAAGCCGACCAGATGGGTAAACGGCGCCACACTCAACTGCGGCGTGTTGTCCATGAACGCCTCGTCCACCACCAGCCAGCCGCCACGCGAGGCCAGGCGAGTGTGCCAGTCGAGCAGCCGACTCGGGGTCAGGCTCAGGCCGGTCGGGTTGTTCGGGTTGACCACCACCAGCACGTCGAGGCTGTCGATAAAGAAGTCGACTTCCTGCTCCAGCACTTCACGCACGATATAGCCGCAGCGCCGCCAGGCTTCGGCGTGCTCGGCATAACACGGCGACAGCACGCCGACCTTGCCGGCACGGCGCAAACGCGGCAGCAACTGGATGGCCATTTGCGAACCGGCCACCGGCAGCACTTGTGCCGCGCTGTAATAGTCGCAGGCCGCCTGCTCCAGGCCGTCATCGGTTTCCGGCAAGCGTGCCCAGGCGCGCAGCGGGATGTCCGGGACCGGAAATGGCCAGGGCGCCAGGCCGCTGGACAGGTCGAGCCAATCGGCTTCTGCAATGCCGTATTCGAGCGCCGCCTTGCGCAACCGGCCACCGTGCTCAAGCATAGAATTCAGCCCCCACGCAGAGAATCAGCAACCATAACCATACCCCGCGCTGGACCAATTGCCAGCCGCGATCAATGGAGTCGGCATCCGCCGGCACACCTTCGCCCAGTTGCGGACGCTGATGCAGCTCGCCGTGATAAATCGCCGCCCCGCCCAACTCGACGCCTAATGCACCGGCGCCTGCCGCCATCACCGGGCCGGCATTCGGGCTGTCCCAGGTCGGGCCTTGGGTCCGCCAGCATTTCAACGCCAGCCGGGTTTTTCCCAACAGCGCGTAAGTCAACGCCACCAGCCGTGCAGGAATGTAATTGAGGACATCGTCGATCTTCGCCGCGGCCCAGCCGAAGCGTTCGAAGCGTTCGTTGCGATAGCCCCACATCGCATCCAACGTGTTGCTCAATCGGTAGAGCACCACGCCGGGCGCGCCGGCCACGGCAAACCAGAACAGTGCGGCGAACACGGCATCGCTGCCGTTCTCCAGCACCGACTCGGTGGCCGCGCGGGCGACTTCGGTTTTATCCAGTTCGCTGGTCTGGCGACTGACCAGATAACCGACACGCTTGCGCGCCTCGTCCAGGTCATCACTGCGCAGCGCCTTGGCCACCGGCTCGATGTGTTCGCCGAGGCTGCGCATGCCGAGGGCGCAGTACAGCGCGAGGATCTCGACAACCCAACCGACATAAGGCGCCCAGGACAATGCCGTGGCGAGCAAGGTCAGCGGCACCACCGCCATCACCCACGCGGTGACGCCATGGCTGCGCCAGCCGCGACCTTCCCCATTGAAACGTTGCTCGATGCGCTCGGCAAAACGACCGAACGCCACCAGCGGATGCCAGCGTTTGGGTTCACCCAGCAGCGCGTCCAGCGCCACGGCGGCGACACTCAATAACGCCACACTCATTGACTCACTCCCCAATAATTTTCGTACAGCAACTCACTGAGTGGACGCGCTTGCGCCCAGCCTTCGAGTACCAGCATCGGCGCCGGATAGAATTCCTTGACCGGGCCCAGGCAAAGTACCGCCAACGGCTTGGCCCCGGCCGGCAAACCCAGCAGGTCCGCCAGCGCTTGCGGCTCGAACAGCGACACCCAGCCCATGCCCAGACCTTCGGCGCGGGAGGCCAGCCAGAGGTTCTGGATCGCGCAGGACAACGAGGCCATGTCCATCTCCGGCAAGGTGCGACGGCCGAAGATGTGACGCTCGCGATCATCCATCAGCGCGGCGACCAGCACCTCGGCGCAGTCGTTGATGCCCTCGACCTTGAGCTTCATGAATTCGTCGGTGCGCTCGCCGAGGGCTTCGGCGGTGCGGATGCGTTCCTCCTCCACCAGCGACTGGATCTTGCCGCGCAGGGCTCGGTCGCTGATGCGAATGAAACGCCAGGGCTGCATCAGGCCGACGCTAGGCGCCTGGTGCGCGGCTTCGAGTAGGCGTCGCAACAGCTCGGGCTCGACCGTGCCGCCGCTGAAGTGACGCATGTCGCGGCGCTCGCCGATGGCGCGGTAGACCGCGGCGCGTTCGGCTTCGGAGAATGCGTTGTCAGTCATGGCCTCTTCGCGAGCAAGCTCGCTCCCACAGGGTTGAGGTGATCCAATGCAGGAGTGGGCCTGCTCGCGATGGCGTCCTGATGATCAGGCACGAACAGCGCGGCAACCGCCGATGGATTGGACGGAAAATAAAAGTGCACATAAGAAGCCGTCATCCGCCCCTCACGATAAACCGCCTCCGCCCCGCGCCCGCCATTCGGGCTCAGGCCACGCGCAATCGGCTCAAGCTCGGTACTGGTCAGCGAATGGTGATACGTGTGGCCACGCAACGAACCTTCCGGCAATTCCACTGCTTGCAACGCCAACGCGGCCAGACGCTTTTGCATCACCGCATCGCCCTTCAGCAAGCCCACCAGTTCGGCACGAGTGCCGTCGACATCGGTCAGCGAGTCGAGCAAATACAACATGCCGCCACACTCGGCCAACAGCGGTTTACCGGCCGCATGATGCGCGCGGATCGCGTCGAGCATCGGGGTGTTCTGCGACAGTGCGACATGGTGCAACTCCGGATAACCGCCCGGCAGATACAGGCTGTCTGCCTCGGGTAATTGGCGGTCACGAATCGGCGAGAAAAACCGCAACTCGGCGCCCATGGCTCGCAGTAAATCCAGGCTCGCGCCGTAGGTGAACGCAAACGCTTCATCACGGGCCACGGCAATTCGTACACCCGCGAGCAACGGCTCGGCAGGGATCACATCCGGGGCGGCAAATTCCACCGCAGGTGGTAGCGCCACCTCGCAACTGTTGGCCAACGCATCGGCCGCCGCATCCAGGCGCAGATCGAGGTCATTCAGCTCACTGGCCTGAACCAGGCCCAGATGACGGCTCGGCAATTCGATCCCGGTTTCCCGCGACAACGCGCCGTACCAGCGCAAGCCTTCGGTGAGGCTGCCTTCAAGCAGTTGCGCATGACGCAACGTGCCGACGCGATTGGCCAACACGCCGGCAAACGGCAAGTCCGGCTGATACTTCGCCAGGCCCAATGCCAACGCACCAAAGGTCTGCGCCATGGCGGTGCCGTCGATCACCGCGAGCACCGGCACACCAAAGTGCCGCGCCAGGTCGGCGCTGGACGGCGTGCCGTCGAACAAGCCCATGACGCCTTCGATGAGGATCAAGTCGGCTTCAGCGGCGGCTTCCCACAACAGTCGACGACTTTCCTGCTCGCCGACCATCCACATGTCCAGTTGATACACCGGCGCACCGCTGGCGCGTTCGAGAATCATCGGGTCGAGAAAGTCCGGGCCGCATTTGAATACGCGCACCTTGCGCCCCTGATTGCGATGCAAACGGGCCAGCGCGGCGGTGACGGTGGTCTTGCCCTGACCGGAGGCCGGCGCGGCAATCAGTACCGCCGGGCAATGACGAGGTTGACTCACAGCTCGACGCCTTTTTGCGCTTTGATCCCGGCCTGGAACGCGTGCTTGATCACACCCATTTCGGTGACGGTGTCGGCGAGCTCGATCATTTCCGGTTTGGCGCCACGACCGGTCACCACCACGTGCTGCATCGGCGGACGTGCCTGCAAATCGCTGAGCACTTGATCGAGGTCGAGGTAGCCGTGTTTGAGCGCAATGTTCAGTTCATCCAGCACCACCAGGCCGATGGACGGATCGCTGAGCAATTCACGGGACACCGCCCAAGCGGCTTCGGCGGCGGCAATGTCACGCTGGCGGTCCTGGGTTTCCCAGGTGAAGCCCTCGCCCATGACATGGAAGCGCACTTGCTCCGGGAAGCGACGGAAGAACAGCTCTTCGCCGGTGCTGTTACGGCCCTTGATGAACTGCACCACACCGCACTGCATGCCGTGGCCCATGGAGCGGGCGAGCATGCCGAACGCCGAACTGCTTTTGCCTTTGCCGTTGCCCGTCAGCACCAGCAGCAAGCCGCACTCGTTCGGGGAATTGGCAATGCGTTCGTCGATCACGGCTTTTTTGCGCTGCATGCGCGCCAAATGGCGTTCGTCACGATCTGGGGTATCGGTCATGGGGGAGCTCTCCGTTGAGGCTGGATAACGGCGGGCAGGCACAAGAATAGACGGCAAGAAGCCTGGCATCGCCCACCGTGATGCCGCTGGATGAATCAGGCCGGTCTCCGGGCTCATGAGCGGCTTTGGCCGGACTGCGCGCCTTCCCATGTCGACAACAGACACAGTGGCTCAAGGCGCAGTCTTCACTCATTTACCGTTGCGGGGGCAGCGCCGGGATCGTGACGCTTCGTCGCTTGACGATAGTCACTCACCGGCTTCCCTGTTTCACTCTGTCGGCCACTGCCACAGAGCACCTGAAACAAGCCGCGAAGGTTAGAGGGTTGGGGGTGGAGCGTCAAATGAAGACAAAGCCCCGGCGAGCGATATACTGCCGCCGCTCAATTTACTGACGCCAATCTTGCACCACACGGTCAGCAGTGATATCAAAGAGCCACAAACCCAACAACACAATTACAAGGGTGAGCAACATGCAAGGCATGATTATCAGCAATCCGAAGCTGGAATTCCTGCGACCGGTGCTGGAACGCTGGTTTGACTGTATCGACCGCTACAACTCGGTTCGCGGCGATAACGAAGCGCCTTACTGGCATGACGAAAAGGCTAACCTTGGCCTGCTCAATGCCGCTGCGTGGATGGCGGAA
This sequence comes from Pseudomonas sp. URMO17WK12:I12, assembly GCF_000514395.1. NCBI lineage: Bacteria > Pseudomonadati > Pseudomonadota > Gammaproteobacteria > Pseudomonadales > Pseudomonadaceae > Pseudomonas > Pseudomonas sp. URMO17WK12:I12. Next base: position 184,285 of record NZ_AZVV01000005.1, on the reverse strand, counting down.
ATGGTCACTCTGCAAAATACAACGACGCGTAAACAGAACGAAGAAGGCGAGCGCAATGCCCGTGCCGATCTGTTTATTGCGACTGCTGAAGAGCGCGCCTACTTTCAGGCCACTCAACGCTGGCCCAAGGTCAACAGCCTGAACCTGACCCAGGCGCTGCAAGACATCACCAGCGATGCCAAACGCATCAGCTACGCCAGCGACCTGAAACTCGGCTGCCTGTTCGTGGCTCCGCAAAAAGCCCAGCAGAGCGCGACCCCAGAAGAACTTCAGGACATGGTCGACGACCTGCAAAAGGAACACTGCTGCGCCGTGGCCTGGTACTTCCCTTACGCCTACCGCAAATTGCGCAATGAAGCCGGCAACTATCACCCCGGCATTGCGGTGCTGCTCAAGGAAGCTCGCGGCTGACCGGTTGAACCATCGCTCTGTTTAACTTCTCTATGAATTAAGACACTGCATTCATAGGGAAGACCAGCATGCGCAAACCCCCGCTCGTTCTCGTCATCGTGCTCGCCGGAGGGCTTGCCGCCTGTGGTGAAACCTCCAGCCTGCAAGTCTCCGACGGCACCGGCCCGTCACCCAAGTTGCCCGAACCGAATAAAACCCTGATCCCGACGGTGAACATCGCCCCGGCGGTCGGCTGGCCGGCCGGCGCGAAACCCACCGCTGCCGCCGGCACCCAAGTGGCGGCCTTCGCTGAAGACCTCGATCACCCGCGCTGGCTCTACGTGCTGCCCAACGGTGACGTGCTGGTGGCCGAAACCAACGCGCCAGCCAAACCCGATGACGGCAAAGGGATTCGTGGCTGGGTCATGAAGAAAACCATGGGCCGCGCCGGCGCCGCCGTCCCCAGCCCGAATCGCATCACGCTGCTGCGAGACAAGGACCATGACGGCATCGCCGAAACCCGCACGGTGTTCCTGGAAAATCTCAATTCACCATTCGGCATGACGCTGGTCGGCAGTGACCTGTACGTGGCCGACACCGACCGCTTGTTGCGCTTTCACTATGAAAGCGGCGACACCGCGATCAAGTCGCCGCCGATCAAGGTGGTCGATCTGCCGGGGGGCACGCTGAATCATCACTGGACCAAAAACGTCATCGCCAGCAAGGACGGCAGCAAGCTGTACGTCACGGTGGGCTCAAACAGCAACGTCGGTGAAAACGGCCTGGACAAGGAAGAAGGCCGCGCGGCGATCTGGGAAGTGGACCGCGCCACCGGTAATCACCGGATATTCGCCTCAGGCATTCGCAACCCCAACGGCCTGGCTTGGGAGCCTCGCAGCGGCGCGCTGTGGACCGCAGTCAACGAGCGGGACGAGATCGGCAGCGACCTGGTGCCGGACTACATTACTTCGGTCAAGGATGGCGCGTTCTACGGCTGGCCATTCAGCTATTACGGCCAGCACGTCGACATTCGCGTCGAACCGCAAAACCCGGACCTGGTGGCCAAGGCCATTGCACCGGACTACGCGGTCGGCCCGCACACCGCCTCGCTGGGCCTGACGTTCGCTGAAGGCAACACCTTGCCCGCGCAATTCAAGGAAGGCGCCTTCATTGGCCAGCACGGCTCGTGGAATCGCAATCCGCATAGTGGCTATAAGGTGATTTTCGTGCCGTTCTCGGGTGGCAAACCGACCGGGCAACCGGTGGATGTGCTGACGGGATTCCTCAATAAGGACGAGGACGCCATGGGCCGTCCAGTGGGCGTGGTGATTGATCAGCAGGGAGGCTTGCTGGTGGCGGATGATGTAGGGAACAAGGTGTGGCGCGTGTCTGCAACCCAATAACCGCAACCCCCAATCCCCCGCAGGAGCGAGCCTGCTCGCGATAGCGTTGGATCTGTCACGCTGATGTTGGCTGACTCACCGCTATCGCGAGCAGGCTCACTCCTACAGGGGTACAGCGGTGTGTCAGGGGTTACGCGCCAGGTGCTCAGGCTGCAGAACGCGCTTGGCGCTCAGGTACGCCTTCTGCCAATAAGCCTTGGACAGACTGTCGAGCTTCACCGTGCCGCCCGTGGCTGGGGCATGAACGAAGCGCCCTTCGCCGACGTAAATCCCGGCATGGCTGACCTGAGAGCCGCCATTGGTGGCGAAGAAAATCAGGTCACCGGTTTGCAAACCTTCCTTGCCCACGTTGGCCGCTTGCATGCTGATCATTTCGCGCGTGGTGCGCGGCAGGGAAATGCCGGCGGCATCCCGATAGACGTAACCGATCAGCCCACTGCAATCGAACCCCGAATCGGGGGTATTGCCGCCCCAGCGGTAAGGTGTGCCCACGAGCCCCAACGCACGGAACAATACCTCTTCCGCTTCGGGCGAGAATGCTTGAGAAGAACCAAAGACGATGGGCGCGCGAACCACCGGCGCAGGAGGCGGTGTGCGGCTGGCGCAGGCACTGAGCAGCGCTGCGAAGAACATGAGTGCGAGGCGGGCCGACATCGTCATAAGCAGAACATCCTGATCTGGCTGCGGCTTTTTCTGCCAGGAAGACAGAAAAGAAAACCGCCTGCGTTGGACGCAGGCGGTTTGCCATCAATATTAGATCTGGATTCTAGCGGCTATGCGGCAAAGTTCAAGTAAGACTTTAACTTCACCTTACAAGTTGTAGGTTTACTTGCGAGCGGTGACCACAGTCGGGGCCATTGCAAGAGCGCGCTTGGCCTCGATGAAGGTTTTGCTCCAGTAGCTGTCGCCCAGGCTATCGACCCGGACACCACCGCTTTTGCGGCTGCTGGAGTGGATGAACTGGTTGTCACCCAGGTAGATCCCGGCGTGACTGACGCGACCACGACGACCGTTGGTGGCGAAGAACAGCAGGTCGCCCGGCTTCAGCGCGCTGCGAGCTACCAGAGGTGCGTCCACGTTGATCATTTCGCGAGTGGAGCGTGGCAGGTTCATGCCCGCCTCTTCACGGAACAGATAACCGATGAAGCCGCTGCAATCGAAACCGGCTTCAGAGGTACCGCCGAAACGGTAACGGGTACCGATCAGGGACATGCCACGTTCGAGGATGCTGTCGGCCAGAACCGGAAGCTGGTACGACTTGCCGTCGGCGAAGTCAGCCAGTTCTTTATCGGTGGCCAGCTCTTCCTGGAAAAGAACGGAAGAGGATTGCGCGGTAACTGAATTTTTAACCTGCTGTTGTTGCTCTTGCTGGGACACTGGAGAGTGAGCAGCGCAACCGAACAACAGGGTGACGAGTGCGAGAGGCACGAGGGGTGCGAAGCGCTTTAGCATGGGCACGACCGTGGCTGATAGTTGTAAAGAAGTCGAGACTATGCCCGCTATCATCCTCATTTGCAAATTCAATCGAACTTTATGTGACTTATCGGTTTCTCGTTAACATCTAAGCGCTTAAGCCCACTTTAGACGCTTGCGCCGCCTGCAACCCTGTAGGAAAGCGCATTTCCTGGCGCCTGAAATATGCCGAAACCCCTGCCAGGCTTAGGTTTTACCAGCCCAGCGTTTCTTTCAGGAAGGGAATGGTCAGCTTGCGCTGAGCTTGAAGAGAGGCCTGATCGAGGCGTTCAAGCAGCTCGAACAGCGCACTCATGCTGCGAGTACCGCGGGTCAAAATAAAATGCCCGACTTCATCGGTCAGGTGCAGGCCACGACGCGACGCACGCAACTGCAAGGCACGTAATTTGTCTTCGTCGGAGAGCGGCCGCATCTGAAAGATCAGGGCCAGGGTCAAGCGCGATTTCAAGTCCGCCAGCTTCACCGGCAGTTCACGCGGCGAGGTCGACGCGGCGATCAGCAGGCGCCGACCGCTATCGCGCAGGCGATTGAACAGATGGAACAGCGCCTCTTCCCAATCCGCCCGACCGGCAACCGCCTGCAAATCATCCAGACAGACCAGTTCGTATTGTTCGAGGTTATCGAGAATCGAGATGCCACGGTCCAGCAGTTCGGCCAATGGCAGGTAAACCGCCGGCTCCCCCAACTGCTCGAAGCGCAGGCAGGCCGCTTGCAACAAGTGCGTACGCCCTACCCCGTCCTTGCCCCAGAGATAAATCAGGCTTTCGGTCCATCCGGCGTCGGCTTCGCATAGCCGCTCGACATAGCCGAGTGCAGCGGCATTGGCGCCTGGGTAGTAATTGATAAAGGTAGCGTCGTCACGCAGACGCACACCTAGGGGCAGCTGAATCGGTTTCATGCTGACTGAACAGTTCCAAAGGAACCGTTAGTGGCCTCTGTGTAAAGTTTGCGAAGTTTATACCCGTGACGCTGGTCGCACAATGCGACAGACCACAAGCAAAATCAAAGGTTTGCGTTAACGCACTGGTTTTATGACAGTTTTGTTGGCGGTGCATGTGACAGTCATGCGAGGGATGCAGGCCAACCCGGCAATGATCCGGGTTGGCCGAGACGACCTTTCAACGAACCTTATAACTGCGGTTCATCCTCACCACTGTACATCTCAGAATCTTTATACAAATCATGCACATGGCGCACCAGCACCATGATTACGGCCGCCACCGGCAACGCCAGCAACACGCCGGTGAAACCGAACAGCTCGCCGCCCGCCAGAATGGCGAAAATCACCGCCACCGGGTGCAGGCCGATCCGGTCCCCGACCAACAATGGTGTCAGCACCATGCCTTCGAGTGCCTGCCCGACCATGAACACCGCGACAATGCCCAACATTGGATAAAGGTCGCCGCCGAACTGGAACAGACCGGCAATCAGCGCCGCGCCTATCCCGATGACGAAGCCCATGTACGGCACGATCGCGGCCAAACCGGCGATCAGGCCGATCAACAGTCCCAATTCCAACCCGACCAGCATCAGGCCCGACGCGTAGATCACGCCCAGCGCCACCATCACCAGTAATTGACCACGCACAAACGCACCGAGCACTTCATGACATTCACCAGCGAGCTCGACCACGCGTTCTTCGCGATCACGTGGCAGCAGACTGCGGATCTTCGCCATCATCAGGTCCCAGTCCCGCAACAGGTAAAAACTCACCACCGGGATCAACACCAGATTCGCCAGCCAGCCAATCAACGCAAGACCGGACGCCGTGGCCTGACTCAACACCACACCGACAATGTCGCTGGTCTGACCCATGTGCTCACTGATCGCGGCCTTGAGCTTGTCGAACTTCCAGAAGCCCTCGGACAACCCGAATTTCGATTGTGCCCACGGCAATGCGGTGTGCTGCAGCCAGTCGAGCATCTGCGGTGCCAGCTCATATAAACGAAACAACTGCCTGGCCAGCAGCGGCACCAACACCAGCATCAGCGTGGTGAAAATCAGGGTGAACAGCGCAAACACCGCCACCACGCCCCACGTCCTTGAAAGCCCGGCCTTCTCCAGCCGATCCACCAGCGGATCGAACAGATAGGCCAGCAGCAGCGCCACCAGAAATGGCGTCAGGATCGGATGCAACAGCCAGACAAACGCGCAGAGCAGAACCACTCCACCCAACCAGAACCAACGGCGCGTATCGGCCATGTACCACTCCATATGCATCTATATAAAGAAAGAAAACCCTACCAGCGGAATCGCAACTGCGGCGTCGGTGCCACGGCCGGCGCTACGACAGGCGCCGAACCTTGCGCCGCTGGCTGAACCGGGGCGACGGGCGCAGGCGCCTCACCGGCCGGCACTTCCTGCAACTTGGCCAGAGACAACTGCGAGCGCAGTTGCTCGGCGCTGCCGTTCACCCGATAAAGGATGCGATCACCGTCAACACTTTGCAGACGCGCGCCAAATGGGTCGAGCAAGCGCCCCAGCGCCGCGTAGCGCTCCAGGTTCATGCCCTGCACTTCCAGCAATTGCTCGCCCGAAGCCCCGGCCTTGACGACGAACCGCGGCGCCAGTCGCTCGCTGACCGCTAGCATCACAGCATCGGCCACAGCGGCCTGATCGGCGCCTTGCACGCTGCCTGCTTCCTTCTTGTCGCCCAGCCACAAATTCCACTTCGCCTGCCACTGCCCGCCCTCTTCCTTGGCATGCACCGCGAGCAAGGCGTCAGCGTTGTAACGCTCCGAGGCATTGTGCAGCGGCGTCGCATCCGTGCCTTCAAGCGTCGGCGCGGTCGCCACCAATTGCTCGCTCAAATCCGCCAGCGGCAAGCGCAACGGCAAACCACGATGCTGCGCCGCACGACGCAATGGCGCAGCGCTGGCCTGACCATCACCCACCAGGCTCGAACCTTCGGTGGAGTCGTTCAACCACCAGCCAAGGATCGACGGCCGATTCACGCCCCACAACGACAACCCCGCCCGACGCAGCGCCTGCTCGGTGGTGGCCGGGTCGAAATCGACTTTCAACACTTCCGGCGGCCCGGCATCAAAGCCGTACTGACTGATGATCTGCTGAGGATCTTTGCGCAAGGCCGCCAACCCCGGGCTCTGCGCGGCCTTCGGATCGCCGGTCAGGCGCAGCACCAGCGTGTCCAGTGCCCGCTGGGTCGCTTGATCACGCTCCTCGGTCGACTGACTGGTGACAGGCTCGCGCACCTGATAAAGACCTTTCACGTTCTCGGCATGGCTCGCGAGGCTGAAAAGGGAAAAACAGCTCAGACACAAAAATTTAGAAAGAAAACGCATGGAAGATTCCTGACGACAAGAGCGGCTGGAACAGACCGCATGAAGACGATCGAACAGGGCTGTGACCACATCCCTGCGCAAAACATTCACACGGCCGCGATAAGTTTTCGCACTGTCATAACGATAGACGGTTAATCGGGATACCTTATACAGCCATGCGAGAGGCCACTAACACGGCCAATATCAATTTTTTTAATGGGATATGCCCCTGCCGTCGGCGTGAGGATGGCCGCTGCCCCTCAAGCCTGATAAAATCGCGCGCCTTCGCAGACCGGCAACAGCCGGGCGGCTCGAATTTCGCGTGAGGCAATCGCCCCCGTCGAATTCGGCGTCCCCGCTGGACTCGGTCGTTACCCCTGAATCCCCCCTAAAGGCCTGGATCATGAGCAAGCAACCCTCCCTGAGCTACAAGGACGCCGGTGTAGACATCGACGCCGGTGAAGCATTGGTCGAACGCATCAAGAGCGTCGCCAAGCGCACTGCGCGCCCGGAAGTCATGGGCGGCCTGGGCGGTTTCGGCGCCCTCTGCGAAATCCCGGCTGGCTACAAGCAGCCTGTGCTGGTTTCCGGCACCGACGGCGTGGGCACCAAGCTGCGCCTGGCCCTGAACCTGAACAAGCACGACAGCATCGGCATCGACCTGGTGGCCATGTGCGTGAACGACCTGGTGGTCTGCGGCGCCGAGCCGCTGTTCTTCCTCGACTACTACGCCACCGGCAAGCTCAACGTCGAAACCGCGACCCAGGTCGTGACCGGCATCGGCGCGGGCTGCGAACTGTCCGGCTGCTCCCTGGTCGGCGGCGAAACCGCTGAAATGCCTGGCATGTACGAAGGCGAAGACTACGACCTGGCCGGCTTCTGCGTTGGCGTCGTGGAAAAATCCGAAATCATCGACGGTTCGAAAGTCGCTGCCGGCGATGCCCTGCTCGCCCTGCCGTCTTCCGGCCCGCACTCCAACGGCTACTCGCTGATCCGCAAGATCATCGAAGTGTCGGGTGCCGACATCGAAAACATCCAGCTCGACGGCAAACCGCTGACCGACCTGCTGATGGCCCCGACCCGTATCTACGTGAAGCCGCTGCTCAAGCTGATCAAGGACACCGGCGCGGTCAAGGCCATGGCTCACATCACCGGTGGTGGCCTGCTGGACAACATCCCGCGCGTTCTGCCAAAAGGCGCCCAAGCCGTGGTTGACGTGGCAAGCTGGAACCGCCCTGCCGTGTTCGACTGGCTGCAAGAGAAAGGCAACGTCGACGAAAACGAAATGCACCGCGTGCTGAACTGCGGTGTCGGCATGGTTATCTGCGTGGCTCAAGAGCACGTTGAAACCGCGCTGAATGTATTGCGTGAAGCGGGCGAGCAGCCTTGGGTCATCGGTCAGATCGCCACCGCTGCCGAAGGCGCGGCCCAGGTTGAACTGAAGAACCTCAAGGCTCACTGATGTCAAAGACCTGTGATGTCGTGGTGCTGTTGTCCGGCACCGGCAGTAACTTGCAGGCCTTGATCGACAGCACGCGGACCGGCGACAGCCCGGTCCGCATTGCTGCGGTGATTTCCAACCGTGCCGACGCCTACGGCCTGCAACGCGCCAGGGACGCGGGTATCGACACCCGCTCCCTGGATCACAAGGCTTTCGAAGGCCGCGAGGCCTTTGATGCTGCGCTGATCGAACTGATCGACGCCTTCAATCCCAAACTCGTGGTACTGGCCGGTTTCATGCGCATTCTCAGCGCTGATTTCGTGCGCCATTACGCCGGTCGCCTGCTCAATATCCACCCGTCGCTGCTACCCAAATACAAAGGGTTACACACTCATCAGCGCGCGCTGGAGGCCGGTGACACCGAGCATGGCTGCTCCGTGCACTTTGTCACCGAGGAACTCGATGGCGGACCACTGGTCGTACAGGCAGTAATACCGGTAGAGTTGCACGATTCGCCGCAGAGTCTGGCGCAGCGAGTCCATGCCCAGGAACACCTGATCTACCCGTTGGCTGTACGCTGGTTTGCCGAAGGTCGTTTATCACTCGGCGAACAAGGTGCTTTACTGGATGGGAAGTTACTCGCGGCCAGCGGCCACTTGATTCGAAACTAGGAGATATTATGCGTCGCGCCCTGCTCTTCGCTTGCGCTCTGTTTGCCTTGCCTCTGGCACAGGCTTCGGAACTTCAACCTTTCTCCGCCAGCTACACCGCCGACTGGAAACAGCTGCCCATGAGCGGCACGGCTGAACGCAGCCTGACCAAGGAAGCCAACGGCGTCTGGAAACTCAGTTTCAAGGCATCGATGATGATTGCCAGCCTGACTGAAGAAAGCACCCTGACCCTGGACAAGGACACCCTGCTGCCTCAGTCCTATCACTTTGAACGTGGCGGCCTGGGTAAAGCGAAAAAGGCTGATCTGGATTTCGACTGGACCACCAAAATGGTCACTGGCACCGATCGCGGTGACCCGGTCAAAGTGCCGCTGAACCGTGGCATGGTCGACAAGTCCACGTATCAACTGGCCCTGCAACACGACGTTGCCGCTGGCAAAAAAAGCATGAGCTATCAGGTTGTCGACGGTGGTGAAGTCGATACCTATGACTTCCGCGTACTGGGTTCGGAAAAAGTCGACACCAAGGCCGGTCAGATCGATGCGATCAAGGTCGAGCGCGTGCGCGACCCGACACAAAGCAAGCGCATCACCGTCCTGTGGTTCGCCAAGGACTGGGATTACCTGCTGGTCCGCCTGCAACAGGTTGAGACCGACGGCAAGGAGTACAACATCATGCTCCTCGACGGTACGGTCAACGGTAAGTCTGTCAAAGGCAGCTGATCCGCGATCGAAATGAAAATCCGGAATCCACTAAGGGTTCCGGATTTTTTTTGCCTGCTGAACCGTCAGATCCGCGCCAGTGCCTGCGCCAGATCGGCGCGCAAGTCTTCGACGTCCTCAACCCCCACGGACAACCGCACTAGCGCATCACCGATGCCGAGCTCCGCACGGGTATCGACGGGAATCGTGGCGTGGGTCATGATCGCCGGGTGCTCAATCAGGCTTTCCACCCCGCCCAGACTTTCTGCCAGCGCAAAGATCTGCACACCTTCCAGAAAGCGCTTGGCACCCGCCAGATCAGTGTTCAGATCGAGTGAAATCATCCCGCCGAAACCGCGCATCTGCTGCCGCGCCAACTCGTGCTGCGGATGTGACGGCAACCCCGGGTAGTAGACCCGCGCGACCTGCGACTGCTGTTCCAGCCATTGCGCCAGCGCCAATGCGTTGCTGCAATGACGCTCCATGCGCAATGCCAGGGTCTTCACACCACGCAGGGTGAGGAACGCGTCAAACGGCCCGGCAATCGCGCCCACCGCGTTTTGCAGAAAGCCCAGGCGTTCGGCCAACTCGGCGTTCTGCCCAACCACCGCGATGCCGCCGATGACGTCGGAGTGTCCGTTCAAATACTTGGTGGTCGAGTGCACCACGACATCGAAGCCCAGTTCCAGCGGACGCTGGATCCACGGGCTGGCGAAGGTGTTGTCGGCCACGCAGATGATGCCGCGCTGGCGGCAAATGCGCGCGATGGCGGCAAGGTCCGTGAGGCGCAGCAACGGATTGCTCGGCGTCTCGACGCAGACCATGCGCGTATCGTCCTGCAGCGCCGCTTCGAAGGCCGACAGGTCCGTCAGGTCGACAAAGCTGAAGCGGTGCCCGGCGCTGCGCCGACGCACCTTGTCGAACAGGCGAAATGTGCCGCCATACAAATCATTGCCCGAGACGATATGCGAATCGGCATCGAGCAGTTCGAGCACCGTGGAAATCGCCGCCAGCCCGGACGCAAACGCGAACGCCTGGGTGCCGCCTTCAAGATCCGCCACGCAACGCTCCAGCGCAAAGCGCGTCGGGTTGTGCGAGCGACCGTAGTCGAGGCCTTTGTGCACGCCCGGGCTTTGCTGCAAATAGGTGGAGTTGGCGTAAATCGGCGGCATCAACGCGCCGGTGGAAGGGTCCGGCGCCTGCCCGGCATGGATCACGCGAGTGGCGAAGCCATGGGGCGCAGCATCTTTATCGTGACTCATGCCAGGGATCTCCGTAGATGATTGAGTAGGTCGACGCGGGTAATCAGGCCATGGAAGCCCGAGGCATCGGCAATGATCGCCACCAGCCCACGATCAAGCTCCGCCTGCAGCTCAGCCAGGCTGGCAGCGGCCGGCAGGGTTTGCAGTTTGTCGGTCATCGCGCTGGCCACCGTCAAGCGAAAGTGCGAGGCGTCCTGATGCACCCGCAGCAGAATGTCGGACTCGTCGATCACCCCGACCAACCGCTGGCCGTCCACCAGCACCGGCAGTTGCGACACGTCCGCCAGACGCATGCGCTGGAAAGCGGTCAGTAACGTGTCGTCCGGGCCGACGCTGATCACCCGGCCATCCTCGAAACGGCGCGAGATCAGGTCGCGAAGATCGCCGTAGCGTTTGTATTGCAGCAGACCCTGATCGTTCATCCACTGGTCGTTGTACACCTTCGACAGGTAGCGGGTGCCGGTGTCGCAGACAAAACTCACAACCCGTTTCGGCTCGGTTTGCTCGCGGCAATAGCGCAGCGCCGCCGCCAGCAAGGTGCCGGTCGACGAACCGCCGAGAATGCCCTCGGCGCGCAGCAGTTGGCGGGCATGATCGAAGCTTTCTTCGTCGCTGATCGAATACGCGTGGCGCACGCTGGACAGGTCGGCAATCGAGGGAATGAAGTCTTCGCCAATGCCTTCCACTGCCCACGAACCGGGTGTTCCGAGGGTGCCGCTGCGGCTGTATTCGGCCATCACCGAGCCAACCGGGTCGGCCAGGACCATGTCCAGGTTCGGCTGCACGCGTTTGAAAAACCGGGTCAAGCCCGTCAGCGTCCCGGCCGAACCGACGCCGACGACGATGGCATCGACATCATGCTGGGTTTGCGCCCAGATCTCCGGTGCGGTGCTGCATTCGTGGGCCAGCGGGTTGGCCGGGTTGTTGAATTGATCGGCAAAGAACGCGTCGGGAATTTCCTTGGCCAGCCGCGCGGCGACATCCTGGTAGTACTCGGGATGGCCCTTGCCGACATCGGAGCGGGTGATATGCACCTCGGCGCCCATCGCCTTGAGGTGCAGGACTTTTTCGGTGGACATCTTGTCGGGCACCACCAACACGACGCGATAGCCCTTGGCCCGGCCGACCAACGCCAGGCCCAGGCCGGTGTTGCCAGCCGTGGCCTCGACGATGGTGCCGCCGGGTTGCAGGCGACCGTCGCGCTCGGCGGCGTCGATCATCGCCAGGCCGATGCGGTCCTTGATCGAACCGCCGGGGTTTTGTGATTCAAGTTTGAGAAACAGCGTGCACGGGCCGGTATCGAAGCGGCTGACGCGCACCAGCGGCGTGTTGCCAATCAGTTCGAGTACGGCGGGGCGGGAGTCGTTTGGCATGTCTTCACCTTGCTAGGGTTTTCGCACTGGATGGACACCAACCTGCGGCGCGTCATTGTGTGACAGTCGCAGGCAATACCTCGCTTGGACCATAGGCCGCGATCGCCTCATTCGCAACCGCGCACGGCCGGCCGGTAATCCGGTTCCCCTTCAGCGAACGAGGATCAGCCCGCAAGAAAGTGGAACGCGACCGCAGAGGAATGCTCTATAACTTCAAGGTCATTTTTGATCGAACGACTTTTCCAGCCTGGGAGGCTTTCCATGACCGTTACCGTCAATACCGTTTCCGCCGAAGGTTTTCGCCACAGCGTTCAAATCGATGACCACGAACTGTTTGCCGATGTGCCGACCGCATCCGGCGGCGAGGGCTCGGCGCCAGAGCCCCACGATTATTTCGATGCGGCCCTGGGCGCATGCAAAGCCTTGACCCTGAAGCTGTATGCGAAGAAAAAGGACATCCCGCTGACCGGCGTCACCGTCGAGGTCAAACGCGACAACAGCGAAGAGCTGAAAGGCAAATACGCCCTGCACGTCAAATTGACCCTCAAGGGTGTGCTCACCGATGCGCAGCGCGAAGAATTGCACCGCGTAGCCGACCGCTGCCCGGTCCACAAACTGATGACCACCACCGACGTCAGCATCGAAACCCACCTGTCCGAAGGTGCATTCAGCCAATAGCGGCAAGGGCTGCGCAAGCGGGTTATGCTCCACGCATCACCCGCTCAGCCTGGAATGCAGCATGAACACTCCGCTCGTGATCCGCCCCCGCGCCGAAGATGTCGAAGGTCAGCCGATTCTTCGCCCGTTGCCGTCTGCCAAATGCCGCAGTGTCGGGCCTTTTGTGTTCTTCGACCACATGCTGCAAACCCGCTATCCGGCGGGCAAAGGCATGAACATCCGCCAGCATCCGCACATCGGCCTGTCGACCCTCACCTATCTGTTTGAAGGGCAAATCCAGCACAAGGACAGCCTCGGTTCCGATCAGGTGGTCAATGCCGGCGATGTCAGCTGGATGACCGCCGGCAGCGCGATTGCCCATGTCGAGCGCACACCTGAAGCGTTGAAAGGCAGTGGCTTTACGATGCACGGCTTGCAGATCTGGCTGGCCTCGCCCAAGGAACATGAACAGGGTCCGGGGCACTACAGCCATCATCCGGCGAGCACCTTGCCGGTCAGCGATAACCTTGGCGTGAAGATCCGCATGATTGCCGGGTCAGGCTTTTGCCTGGAATCGCCGGTGCCGGTGCTTTCTCCTACGTTGTACGCGGAATTGAACCTGCAGACGGCGACCACGCTGCTGATTCCCACCGAGCATGAAGAACGCGCGTTGTATGTCTTGAGCGGTGAAGCGCAGCTGGATGGCGAGGCGCTGGAACCGAATGCGCTGGTGGTGTTGCCAGCGGGGGAAGAGATGACGCTGTTTGCCGAGAGCGACTGTCACGCCGTGTTGTTTGGCGGCGCGCCACTGGACGGGCCACGGCGGATCAACTGGAATTTTGTCGCGAGTGATCCGGCGGTTATCGATGAGGCGCGGCGGCGCTGGGCGGCCGGGGATTGGCCGACGGTGCCGGGGGAAAGTGAGCGGATCGAATTGCCGTAGCCTCTTCGGTGAACCTTACACCGCCTGCTCGCGAAGCACCGTGCAGTACCAACACCGAGCCCTTGATGTTTTTGGCGTCCGCCGGATCAGGTGAATCCAGCGTGCCGTGGAACGACACTGCCGCTTTCAACGGCGCACCCGTGCGGGCCAGGTCCAGTGCGCAGGCTCATGATTCACTCCTGCTTAAAAACACCAGAATGAAAAAAACCCGCCGAAGCGGGTTTTTTTTACAACGCAGTTAAACCGACAGTTCAACCAACAGCTTATTCAGACGGCGCACATACGCGGCCGGGTCCTTCAAGCTGTCACCGGCAGCCAGTGCCGCCTGATCGAAGAGAATGTGCGACAGGTCGCCGAAACGCTCTTCGCTCTGCTCGTTGTCGAGCTTCTCGATCAGCGGGTGAGCCGGGTTGAACTCGAAGATCGGCTTCGACTCCGGAACCTTCTGGCCACTGGCTTCCAGGATCTGACGCATTTGCAGGCCCAGGTCCTGCTCGCCGATCGCCAGGATCGCCGGAGAATCGGTCAGACGGTGGGAAACCCGTACTTCAGCCACCGAGTCGCCCAGTGCAGTTTTCAGACGTTCAACCAGACCTTCTTTGGACTTGGCGACTTCTTCCGCAGCTTTCTTGTCCTCTTCCGAGTCCAGATTGCCCAGGTCCAGGTCACCCCGTGCCACGTCGACGAAGCTCTTGCCGTCGAAATCGTTGAGGTAGCTCATCAGCCACTCGTCGATACGATCGGTCAGCAGCAGCACTTCGATGCCTTTCTTGCGGAAGACTTCCAGGTGCGGGCTGTTTTTGACTTGCGCGTAGGTTTCGCCGGTCAGGTAGTAGATCTTGTCCTGACCTTCCTTGGCGCGAGCCAGGTATTCGGCCAGGCCAACCACTTGCTCGCCTTCATCGCCGTTGGTCGATGCGAAACGCAGCAGGCCAGCGATCTTCTCTTTGTTGGCGAAGTCTTCTGCCGGGCCTTCTTTCATGACCTGACCGAAGTTCTTCCAGAAGCTCTTGTATTGCTCAGGCTCGCTCTTCGCCAGTTTTTCCAGCATGTCCAGAACGCGCTTGGTCAGCGCCGACTTCATCGAATCGATGATCGGGTCTTTCTGCAGGATTTCGCGCGACACGTTCAGCGACAGGTCGTTGGAATCGACCACGCCTTTGATGAAGCGCAGGTACAGCGGCAGGAACGACTCGGCCTGGTCCATCACGAACACGCGCTGCACGTACAGCTTCAGGCCTTTCGGCGCTTCACGCTGGTACAGGTCGAACGGAGCACGGGCCGGCACGTACAGCAGCGAGCTGTATTCAAGCTTGCCTTCGACCTTGTTGTGGCTCCAGCTCAGCGGGTTCTCGAAATCGTGAGCAACGTGCTTGTAGAACTCCTGGTATTCCTCGTCCTTCACTTCGGTGCGAGGACGGGTCCACAGGGCACTGGCGCGGTTGACGGTTTCCCATTCGGCGGCAGGCTGCTCTTCACCTTCGGCAGCGGCCACTTCTTTTGGCAACTCGATCGGCAGGGCAATGTGGTCGGAGTACTTCTTGATGATGTTGCGCAGACGCCAGCCATCAGCGAATTCGTCTTCACCGGACTTCAGGTGCAGGACGATGCGAGTGCCGCGCTCGGCTTTCTCGACAGTGGCGACTTCGAAATCGCCTTCGCCCTTGGACGACCAGTGCACGCCCTCGCTGGCCGAATCACCGGCACGACGGCTGAACACGTCGACTTTGTCGGCGACGATGAATGCAGAATAAAAACCCACACCGAACTGACCGATCAGGTGCGAATCTTTCTTCTGATCGCCAGACAGGTGTTTCATGAAATCGGCAGTGCCGGATTTGGCGATGGTACCCAGGTGGGTGATCGCTTCTTCACGGTTCATGCCAATGCCGTTGTCTTCGAGGGTGACGGTTTTGGCGTCCTTGTCGAAGCTCACACGGATTTTCAGTTCGGCGCCGCCTTCCAGCAGCTCAGGCTTGGACAGGGCTTCGAAACGTAATTTGTCGACAGCGTCAGAGGCGTTCGAGATCAATTCGCGAAGGAAAATTTCCTTGTTGGAATACAGCGAATGGATCATGAGGTGCAGCAATTGCTTCACCTCGGTCTGGAAGCCCAGGGTTTCCTTTTGAGTTTCCACACTCATGGTCATCAAACTCCAATCAGATGGCTAAGCCGCGACCTTGAGGGTCGGCGGCGGGATGTCATCAAAGTTGGGGGCTGTGTTCAGGATTTCAAGGGCTCTTCGATTTTGAAATGGGCGCGAGCCGTCGCAATGGGCTCGGCTTCGGTGCTTTGCCAGGCGGTAACGGCCACGTTGGCGACCCGGCGCCCCTGGCGGCACACCTGACATTTGGCCCAGGTATCGCGAAACTGCCCGGCGCGCAGGTAGTCGAGGGAGAAGTCGATGATTTTCGGCACGCCCGGTGAACCGGTGAAAATCAGCAGGTGCAGCGCCGCCGAGAGTTCCATGAACCCGGCGATCACACCGCCATGAATCGCCGGCAGTAAAGGGTTACCAATGTTGTCCTTGTTGGCTGGCAGGCGAAACAGCAGATCATCCCCCACCCGCGAACATTCGACGCCGATCAGTTTGGCATAGGGAATCAGGTGCAACAGCGAGGCGTAGTCGCCCTTCTCGTGGGCCTGTTGCAGTTGTTCCTTGAAGGAATAGGTCATTGCGCACCTCCGGCGATGACGCCGCCAAAGCCTTTGGTGCCTTTGATGGCTTTGCCCATGCGCATGAACGTGCCGACGACGTGGGCGATGGGGTGCTCGGGATCGTCCTGATAGGCAAAACCACGGGCGAAAATCACGTCAGTGGTCACTCGATAGCATTGGGCGAAGCCATAGACGTCCTTATGCGGCTCGGCGGCGTGCATGTAATCGATGCGCAAATCAAGGGTCGGGCAAACCTCGAATTCGGGCAGCACGCACAGGGTCGACATGCCGCACGCGGTATCCATCAGCGATGTCAGCGCACCGCCATGAATGACGCCGGTTTGCGGGTCGCCGACGATTTGCGGGCTGTAGGGCAAGATGACCGTTAGTCCGTCATTACTGGCGCTGTGAACTCGCAGTCCGAGGACCTGACAATGACGCAACGCCGACATGAATCGCGTCGCACGCTCAAAAACGGGGTTTTCGGCCATTTCAAAAAACTCTTCTTAGTGCTCGATCAAAGTAGCTCGTCTGCGGGCAAAAGTTCCATCGCATCACAAAACTATATATCTGAACGAATTGAGGAACTTAACGCTGTGGGCTGTGCTCGAAAGGCCAGTAGTTATATCCATAAGGAGAAACACCCCATGCGTAAGACTTTAGCTATTGCCTTGATGTTGACCGCTTCCCTCGGTCTCGCTGCCTGCGATAAAAAATCCGAGGACAAAGCTCAAGATGCGACTAAACATGCTGAGCAAGCTCAGCAAGACATGAGCAAAGCTCAGGATAAAGTGAACGACGCTGCGAAAGAAAACGCCGAAGCTGCCAAAGCTCAGGCTGAATCGAACGAAGCCGCCGTAAAAGAAGCACCTAAAAACTAAATCAGTTTTTAGCGTGATAAAGAAAACCCGCCAAGTGCGGGTTTTCTTTTGCCTGTGATTGGCGCCGTTAGAGTAAAACGGTTCTAAAAGTCGGACTAATCATCAACAACAATGAACAGACGAAACCGACAACCCAGACGAGACTGCGCTGCCAGGGCAAATCGCCCCAGTAACACAGTAAGTAAATAACGCGCGTGATCACAAAGATGATCGCCAGCAGGTCGATCAGCCACCCCGCCGTTTGCGTGGTGTGCGCCATCAACACCCCCACCGCAAACAATATAAAGGCCTCGAAACAGTTCTGATGCGCGGCCACGGCACGGGCGCCGAAGCCCGTGAGGTGCGCCTGTTGCTCGCGCGGGGCGTGGTTGTTGTAACCGCCCTGCTCTTTCATCGCCTTGGCCACCGGTATGCGGGCCACGTAAATCAGCAATGCGCTGATAAACACACACCAGAACGGAATACTCATCAAACGGCCTCTCTGTTCGCCTCGGGCAAGGGTGCCTCTGTAGGGGTATAGACCATCACGTCGAGAACGTCGGAATGAAACTCCCGGCGATACAACACCAGCACGACGCCGGCACTCATCAGCATGAACAGCCACGGGCTGACAAACCAGGCCAACATGGTCATGCCGAAATAATAGGAACGCAGGCCGAAGTTGAACTGGTTGGCCGCCATCGAGATGACCCGAGCCGCACGAGCCGCAAAGGCTTTGCGTTCCTGTTCGGACACGTGGCGCTCACCCACCATCGGCGCGGAGCCCACCAGAATCGCCGCGAAGTTGTACTGGCGCATGCACCAGCTGAACGTGAAGAACGCGTAGACAAACACCAGCGCCAGGCACAGCAATTTGATCTCCGACATCCCTTGGGACGCCTGTTGCACCATCGGAATGTCCGCCAGCAACGACACCGCCCTTTCGGACGCCCCGAGCACGGTGAGGATGCCAGCCAGGATGATCAAGGTGCTGGAAGCGAAAAACGAGGCGTTGCGCTCCAGGTTGCCGATCACACTGGCGTCAGCGATGCGGTTGTCGCGTAGCAGCATGCGGCGCATCCAGTCTTCGCGGTACAGGTGCAACACGCTGGCCAGGCACGCGGTGTCGCGACCCTTCCATGAGGCGTACCGGGTGTAACCGCCCCAGCAGATGACAAACCAGAGCGCGGCGAGGATGTGGATCAGGTTGGCGTGGATGAACGACATGCAGGTCCTTGTGATGTAAGGGCGAAATACTCGAAACCTTGTAGGCGTGAGCCTGCTCGCGATAGCGGTAGATCAGTCAACATCTCTGCTGAGCGTAAAATCGCCATCGCGAGCAGGCTCACTCCTACATTGGAAACTTGCAACCCTTCGACGTTAGCTCAAGGGAAAAGACACTGCATCACGCCCATAAAAAATGCCCCGTATCGATTGATACGGGGCATTTCAGTTTCAGCTTGATGGCCCGCTTGTGACCGGCCGTTCAGCGACTCAAGCCAGCGCTTCTTCGCGCTTGCCCAGCAGACGATCGCAAACCACCGCGACCACCAGGGTCATGACCGAAGGCACCAGCCATGCCAGGCCCTGCTCGCTCAGCGGCAGGTGCGACAACTGAGTCGGCATCCAGTCCGCCAGACCTGCGCCCTTGAGCGCGTCGATCAGGCCGAAGATGAACGACACCAGCATCACTGGACCGACAATGCGGCCCTGCTCGTGCCAGAAGTCCTTGCAGAAGCTCAGGGCTACCAGAGCGATGCAGGGCGGGTAAATCGCGGTCAGTACCGGGATCGAGAACGCAATCAGCTTGGTCAGGCCCAGGTTGGACACAAACAAGGAGAACACCGCCAGGATGATCACCAAGGTCTTGTAGGACAGTGGCAGCACGCGGCTGAAGTACTCGGCGCAGGCGCAGGTCAGACCGACCGCCGTCACCAGGCAGGCCAGCGAGATCAATACCGCAAGGAAACCGCTGCCCAACGAACCGAAGGTGTGTTGAACGTAGGCGTGCAATACCGCCGCACCGTTGGTTGCACCGGCGGCCACTTCATGGCTACCCGAACCGAGACGGAACAGGCTGACGTAAACCAGCGCGAGGCCTACGCCGGCAATCAGCCCGGCAATGATCGCGTAGCGGGTAATCAGCACCGGCGATTCCACGCCTCGGGAGCGGATCGCGTTGACGATGACGATGCCGAACACCAAGGCGCCCAAGGTATCCATGGTCAGGTAACCATTAATGAAGCCTTGAGAAAACGGTGCTGCTACGTACTCAGGCGTGGCCTGGCCAATATCACCGGCCGGCAACGCGAACGCGGCGATGCCGAGCGCGGCCAGGGCGATGATCTTCATCGGTGCGAGGAAACGCCCTACGGTATCCAGCAAACGGCCCGGATACAGCGAGATGAAGAACACCAGCAGGAAGTACACCGAACTGTAGAGGAACAGCGCCAATGGGCTCTCGCCGGTCAGCGGCGCCAGGCCTACTTCGAACGATACGGTCGCGGTACGCGGGGTGGCGAACAGCGGGCCGACAGCGAGGTAGCACGCGGCAGCCAGCAGGCCCCCGGCGATTTTACCGATCGGGCTGCTCAGGGCATCCATCGCACCACCGACTTTCGCCAGCGCGACAACCGTGATCACCGGCAAACCGACTGCGGTGATCAAAAAGCCCAGCGCCGCCATCCAGACATTAGGCCCGGACTGCAAACCGACGATAGGCGGGAAGATGATGTTGCCAGCCCCGACAAACAGGGCAAACGTCATAAAACCAAGTGCCAGGATGTCCTGGCCTTTCAACACTTTCATTAAGGAAATACCACACTACTGAATCGGAATTTAGAGAGGGATTTCCCTGTGGGGTGAGGGAAATGCTGTCGGTCCGTATGAGACTGACCCTTTAGCGCGTAGCAACCTTGTGGGTCGCGCACGCAAAAATGGCGGCTAGCCTAACGAATTTGACTTGAAAACGCACTGTTAGAGGGCGAACTATCCGATACGCGACGTTTCTGTGTCGCGTTTACGTATATAAATTTCATCCTTCAGGACAGATGCTCCCACGCTCTGCGTAGGAACGATCACCTGGAAACGACAAAGGCCACCCGAAGGTGGCCTTTGTTTGGTGAAGCGTGAATTAAGCGCGAGGCTTACTTCATCGCCCAACCGGTCAGCTCGGACAAAGCCTTGCCGATGTCTGCCAGCGAACGCACGGTTTTAACGCCTGCGTCTTCCAGGGCAGCAAACTTCTCGTCTGCAGTGCCCTTGCCGCCAGAGATGATTGCGCCAGCATGGCCCATGCGCTTGCCTGCAGGGGCAGTCACACCAGCGATGTAGGAAACAACCGGCTTGGTCACGTGTGCCTTGATGTAGGCAGCCGCTTCTTCTTCAGCCGAACCGCCGATCTCACCGATCATCACGATCGCTTCGGTCTTCGGGTCTTCCTGGAACAGCTTCAGGATGTCGATGAAGTTCGAACCCGGGATCGGGTCACCGCCGATGCCGACGCAAGTCGACTGACCGAAACCGGCGTCAGTAGTCTGCTTAACAGCTTCGTAGGTCAGGGTGCCGGAACGGGAAACGATACCGACCTTGCCTGGCAAGTGAATGTGACCTGGCATGATGCCGATCTTGCATTCGCCTGGAGTGATCACGCCTGGGCAGTTAGGGCCGATCAGGACTACGCCCAGCTCGTCGCACTTAACTTTAGCGTCCAGCATGTCCAGGGTAGGAATGCCTTCAGTGATGCAAACGATCAGCTTGATGCCGCCGAAGGCTGCTTCCAGGATCGAGTCTTTGCAGAAAGGAGCCGGAACGTAGATCACGCTGGCGGTGGCGCCAGTGGCAGCTACAGCGTCTTTCACGGTGTTGAACACTGGCAGACCCAGGTGCTCGGTGCCGCCTTTGCCCGGAGTTACGCCGCCAACCATCTTGGTGCCGTATTCGAGCGCTTGCTGGGTGTGGAAACTACCTTGCGAACCGGTAATACCCTGGCAGATAACTTTGGTGTCTTTATTGATCAGGACGCTCATTATTTGCCCTCCGCAGCTTTAACGACTTGTTGAGCAGCGTCGGTCAGGCTGGTAGCAGCGATGATGTTCAAACCGCTTTCTGCCAGTACTTTAGCGCCCAGCTCAGCGTTGTTGCCTTCAAGGCGAACAACAACCGGGATTTTCACGCCGACTTCTTTCACTGCGCCGATGATGCCTTCGGCAATCATGTCGCAACGAACGATGCCGCCGAAGATGTTGACCAATACTGCAGCGACGTTAGTGTCGGACAGGATGATCTTGAACGCTTCGGTAACGCGTTCTTTGGTAGCACCGCCGCCCACGTCGAGGAAGTTGGCTGGTTTGCCGCCATGCAGGTTGACGATGTCCATGGTACCCATGGCCAGGCCAGCACCGTTGACCATGCAACCGATGTTGCCTTCCAGTGCTACGTAGTTCAGTTCGAACTTGGCAGCGTGCGCTTCGCGCGGATCGTCTTGCGACGGATCGTGGAAAGTCTTCAGCTTAGGCTGACGGTACATGGCGTTGGCGTCGATGTTGATCTTGGCGTCGAGGCAATGCAGATCGCCGTCAGCCTTGATCACCAGCGGGTTCACTTCCAGCAGAGCCAGGTCGTGATCCTTGAACAGCTTGGCCAGACCTACGAAGATCTTGGCGAACTGAGCAACTTGCTTGCCTTCCAGACCCAACTGGAATGCCAGCTCGCGACCCTGGAATGGCTGAGCGCCAACCAGTGGATCGATAGTGGCTTTCAGAATTTTTTCTGGAGTGTCGTGAGCGATTTTCTCGATGTCCACGCCACCTTCGGTGGAAGCCATGAACACGATACGACGGCTCGAACGGTCAACGACAGCGCCCAGGTACAGCTCTTTAGCGATATCAGTGCACGATTCAACCAGGATCTTGGTGACTGGCTGACCATTGGCGTCAGTCTGGTAAGTCACCAGACGCTTGCCCAGCCACTGCTGTGCGAATGCCTTAGCGTCTTCTTTGCTGCGAACCAGCTTAACGCCGCCCGCTTTACCGCGACCACCAGCGTGAACCTGGGCTTTGACAACCCACTCGGTGCCGCCGATTTTGTCGCAAGCTTCTGCTGCTGCTTCCGGGGTGTCTACTGCGTAACCGGTGGAAACTGGCAGGCCGTATTCAGCGAACAGCTGCTTACCCTGATACTCGTGAAGATTCATGCTTATTACCGTCTTCGTTAGGTACTGCGCATTCGGTGCTGCACTTGTTCAAGTGCCGCACCACCTGTGACTGCTGCTTGCGTAGCCTTTCCGGACAACCGGTGCAGCTACGCAAGACTGCGTCCAGCGGATATTCCGCGGTGAGACTTGCATGCAAGGCTCACGACGGGCCATACCGCCGTGGTTTCTTATTGTGTCTTAACGCTTCTTGCGGTTGGCGATGTGAATGGCGCCGCCATTCACTGCCAGAGCAGCTTCGTGCAAGGCTTCAGACAGGGTCGGATGGGAGAAAACCATCATGCCCAGGTCTTCAGCGCTGGTGCCGAATTCCATACCGATCGCGCCCTGCTGAACCAGTTCTGCAGCGCTCGGGCCAATCACGTGGACGCCCAATACGCGATCAGTCTTGGCATCGGCGATGACTTTGACGAAACCGCCGGTATCGTTGGCTGCCATGGCACGGCCACTGGCTGCGAACGGGAAGGTGCCAACGTTAACTTCAACGCCTTCAGCCTTCAAGGCCTGCTCGGTTTTACCCACCCACGCGATTTCCGGGTGAGTATAAATAACCGAAGGGATCAAATCATAGTTCATCTGGGCTTTGTGGCCCTTGATGCGCTCGACGACCATGATGCCCTCTTCCGAGGCCTTGTGTGCCAGCATCATGCCGCGAACCACGTCGCCGATGGCGTAGACGCCCGGTACGGTGGTGGCGCAGTGATCATCAACGTGCACGAAACCGCGCTCGTCCAGGGTCACGCCGCAATCAGCGGACAGCAGATCAGTGGTCACCGGACGGCGACCAACGGCTACGATCAGCTTGTCGAACGTGATGTTCTGTTCGCCGTTGGCATCGGTGTAGTTCACAACGACTTCGTCGCCGTTCACTTTGGAACCGGTCACGCGAGCGCCCAGCTTGATGTCCAGACCCTGTTTGGTCAGGGTTTTCAGCGCTTCCTTGGAAACGGCAGCGTCAGCGGCCATCAGGAAGGTGTCCAGCGCTTCAAGAACGGTCACTTCTGCGCCCAGACGGGACCAGACCGAACCCAGTTCCAGACCGATCACGCCAGCGCCGATCACGCCCAGACGCTTAGGTACGGACTGGAATTCCAGCGCGCCAGTCGAATCGACGATCACATTCTGGTCAACCGGAGCGGGTGGAATGTCGATCGGACGCGAACCTGGAGCCAGAATAACGTTCTCGGCTTCAATGATTTCTACCGAACCGTCAGGCTTGGTGACTTCGACTTTCTTGCCAGCCAGCAGTTTGCCGTGGCCCTGGATCGAGGTCACGCCGTTAGCCTTGAACAGGGTGGCAACACCCGAAGTCAGGCCTTTGACGATGTTGGCTTTACGGCCGACCATTGCTGGCACGTCCATGGTCACGCCAGCGTGGTTGATACCGTGGATCGCGAAGCCGTCTTGGGCTTCGTGGAACTTCCAGGAGCTGTCCAGCAGCGCCTTGGATGGAATGCAGCCGACGTTCAGGCAAGTACCGCCGAGGGCCAGTTTGCCCTCTTTGTCGGTGTACTTCTCGATGCAGGCGGTGGTGAGACCCAGCTGAGCTGCTTTGATGGCAGCTACGTAGCCGCCAGGGCCCGCGCCGATCACTACTACGTCAAATTTCTGCGACATTCAAAAAATCCTCTTTAGCGAAAAGCTTCAAGCCGCAAGCTACAAGCCAAACTGCCATTTCTTGCAGCTTGAAGCTTGCAGCTCGCGGCTGCTTCTATCAGATATCCAGCAACAAACGAGCCGGGTCTTCCAGCAGGTTCTTGATGGTAACCAGGAAGGTCACAGCTTCTTTGCCATCGATCAGACGGTGATCGTAGGACAGAGCCAGGTACATCATCGGACGGATAACGACCTGACCGTTGATCGCCATCGGACGCTGCAGAATGTTGTGCATGCCCAGGATAGCCGCTTGCGGCGGGTTGACGATCGGGGTCGACATCATCGAACCGAAGGTACCACCGTTGGTGATGGTGAACGTGCCGCCGGTCATTTCGTCCATCGACAGTTTGCCATCACGGGCTTTCTTGCCGAAGGTAGCGATGCCGCCTTCGATTTCAGCCAGGCTCATCAGTTCGGCGTTACGCAGAACCGGTACAACCAGACCACGGTCGCTGGAAACAGCAACACCAACGTCGGCGTAGCCGTGGTAAACGATGTCAGCACCGTCGATCGACGCGTTGACAGCCGGGAAGCGTTTCAGCGCTTCGGTGGCCGCTTTCACAAAGAACGACATGAAGCCCAGGCGTACGCCGTTGTGGGACTTCTCGAACAGGTCCTTGTACTTCGAACGCAGGGCCATGACTTCGGTCATGTCGACTTCGTTGAAAGTGGTCAGCATCGCCATGTTCGACTGAGCTTCTACCAGGCGCTTGGCCACGGTAGCGCGAACGCGGGTCATCGGAACGCGCTTCTCGATGCGGTCGCCAGCGGCGAACACAGGAGCAGCGGCAGCAGGTGCAGCAGCCTTGGCTGGCGCGGCAGCCGGAGCGGCTTTCTTGGCAGCAACCGCTGCAACCACGTCTTCCTTGGTCACACGACCGCCTTTGCCAGTACCGGCAACGGAAGCGATGTTGATGCCGTTTTCTTCAGCCAGCTTGCGAGCAGCCGGTGCAGCAACAGGATCGTCTTCGCCTTCAGCGGCTGGAGCAGCAGCTTGTGCAGCGGCCGGAGCAGCAGCGGCAGCCGGGGCAGCAGCAGCGCCGCCCGCTTCGATGGAGCCCAGGACCTCGTCGGACAGAACGGTGTCGCCTTCGTTCTTGACGATAGCGCCCAGTACGCCGTCAGCAGTCGCCAACACTTCCAGCACAACCTTGTCGGTTTCGATGTCGACGATCAGGTCGTCACGCTTTACAGCGTCGCCCGGCTTTTTGTGCCAGGTGGCAACGGTGCCATCGGCAACCGATTCCGGGAAGGTGGGGGCTTTGATTTCGATAGCCATTATCTGTGGGTCCTTAAATTCGGTTTCAGGTGCGCGAAGGCGTTAAACAGTAAAGGCGTCTTGCAGCAGTTTTTCCTGCTGCTCAGCGTGCATCGACGCATAACCACAAGCAGGTGCAGCAGAAGCCTCACGGCCCGCGTACTCGAGTACGAGAGACTTGTTGAGATTGCTGATGCTACGACGCAAGTGGTGTTGGCTGCAGTACCAGGCACCCTGGTTCATCGGCTCTTCCTGACACCAGACGGCATGTTTGGCGTTGGTGTAAGGAGCCAGGACTTCTTTCAAGTCGTCCTCAGGGAATGGGTACAGCTGCTCGATACGCACGATGGCGATGTCGTCACGACCTTCGGCACGGCGTTTTTCCAGCAGGTCGTAGTAGACCTTGCCGCTACACAGAACAATGCGCTCGACCTTGGACGGGTCCAGGGCGTCGATTTCCGGGATCACGGTCTGGAACGAACCTTCGGCCAGATCTTCCAGGGTCGAAATAGCCAGTTTGTGACGCAGCAGCGACTTCGGAGTCAGAACGATCAATGGCTTGCGCAGCGGGCGAATCACCTGACGGCGCAGCAAGTGGTAGATCTGAGCCGGCGTGGTCGGTACGGCTACCTGAATGTTGTGCTCGGCGCACAGTTGCAGGTAACGCTCCAGACGAGCCGACGAGTGCTCCGGCCCCTGACCTTCATAACCGTGCGGCAGCAGCATGGTCAGACCGCAGAGACGGCCCCACTTGTGCTCGCCACTGGTGATGAACTGGTCGATAACCACCTGGGCACCGTTGGCGAAGTCGCCGAACTGGGCTTCCCAGATCACCAGCGCCTCAGGCGTGGTGGTCGAGTAACCGTATTCGAACGCCAGCACGGCTTCTTCGGACAGGAACGAATCGTACAGGTCGAAACGTGGCTGGCCCTTGTACAGGTTTTGCAGCGGGATGTAGGTGCCCGCGTCTTTCTGGTTGTGCAAGACAGCGTGACGGTGCGAGAACGTACCGCGACCGATGTCCTGACCCGTCATGCGAATCGGGTGACCTTCGAACGCCAGGGTCGCGTACGCCATGGTTTCGGCGTAACCCCAGTTGATCGGCAGGCCGCCGGCTTGCATTTTCTGACGGTCTTCGTAGATTTTCGAGACCTGGCGCTGAACCACGAAGCCTTCCGGAATTTCCAGCAGCTTGGCGGACAGTTCCTGCAAGGTTTTCAGATCGAAACGCGTGTCGTGACGCGCGGTCCAGGCGTGGCCCAGATACGGACGCCAGTCCACGAACAACTCTTTGTTCGGCTCTTTGACCAGGCTTTTTACCACGTGCAGACCGTTGTCCAGCGCGTTGCGGTATTCGTCGACTTTCGCCTGAACACGCTCAACGTCCAGCACGCCGGCCTGGGTCAGACGATCGGCATACAGCTCACGGGTGGTGCGCTGTTTGGTGATCTGCTGATACATGATTGGCTGGGTGCCACTTGGCTCGTCGGCCTCGTTGTGGCCACGACGACGGTAGCAGACCAGGTCGATCACCACGTCACGCTTGAATTGCATGCGGTAGTCGATGGCCAGCTGGGTCACGAACAATACGGCTTCCGGATCATCACCATTCACATGGAGGATCGGCGCCTGGATCATTTTCGCAACGTCGGTCGCGTACTCGGTGGAGCGCGAGTCCAGCGGGTTGCTGATGGTGAAACCCACCTGGTTGTTGATCACGATGTGAACAGTACCGCCGGTCTTGAAACCACGGGTCTGCGACATCTGGAAGGTTTCCATGACCACGCCCTGACCTGCGAATGCAGCGTCACCGTGGATGGAGATCGGCAGAACCTTCTCACCGGTAGGGTCGTTACGACGATCCTGACGGGCGCGAACCGAACCTTCAACCACCGGGGAAACGATTTCCAGGTGGGACGGGTTGAACGCCATGGCCAGGTGAACTTCACCGCCGGCGGTCATCACGTTGGACGAGAAGCCCTGGTGGTATTTAACGTCACCGGAACCCAGCTCGACCTTCTTCTTGCCTTCGAACTCGTCGAACAGCTCGCGCGGGTTCTTGCCGAAGGTGTTGACCAATACGTTCAGACGACCACGGTGGGCCATGCCGATGACGATTTCCTTGGTGCCGTAGGAACCGGAACGCTGGATCAACTCGTCGAGCATTGGAATCAGGCTCTCGCCGCCTTCCAGGCCGAAACGCTTGGTACCCGGGTATTTGGTGCCCAGGTATTTTTCCAGACCTTCGCCGGCGGTGACGCGCTCGAGCAAGTGGCTCTTGATGTCGGCGGAGTAAGTCGGACGGCCGCGTACGCTTTCCAGACGCTGCTGGAACCACTGGCGCTGCTCGGAATCGGTGATATGCGTAAATTCAGCGCCGATGGTGCGGCAATATGTCTGCTGCAACGCTTCGTGAATTTCGCGTAGGCTCGCCTCCTCTTTGCCGATGAACAGGTCGCCGGCACGGTAGGTCGTATCAAGATCGGCATTGGTCAAGCCGTAATGATTGATTGACAGGTCTGCAGGTGCAGGACGCTGCCACAGCCCCAGCGGATCAAGCTGGGCTGCCTGGTGGCCACGCATACGGTAGGCCTGGATCAATCGCAGCACTTCAACTTGCTTCTTCTCGTGCTCACTGCTCACGCTGCCGGCGGAAACCGGTTGTGCGCGGCGCTGGTTCTTTGCCAGCAAGACGAAATGATCGCGAATTGTGGAGTGCGAAACATCGGTGGCAGTGTTGCCGTCAGCCGGCAACTTCTGGAAGTAGGTGCGCCACTCTTCTGGCACAGCGTTAGGGTCGTGCAGGTAGAGCTCGTAGAGCTCTTCCACATAGGCAGCGTTACTACCGGATAGGTAGGCGCTGTTCCACATGCGCTGCATCACGCTTTCTTGCATGCTTGGTCACCCTCGGTTAGGGGAACACCACCGGCGTCGACACCGAGCAAACTTGCAGAAGTCCGAATGCAGCGACCAAAACAAGCCACTTAGGATCACGCTGATAGTCCGGGTACCAGCCCGGATGCCCCTGCTTGTCTCATTTCTTCAAAATAAGAGCCGCAGCTTTATGGGCTGCTGCTCAGGTTAAGACTACGGCGCCGGTTGAAGCCTGCGCCGTAGCATCTTCGGTACAACGGTCTTGCAGTTACAGCAGCTGAATCACACGCCGCTTTGCAGCAGCATGTTACGTACGTGACCGATGGCCTTAGTCGGGTTCAGGCCTTTCGGACAGACGTTGACGCAGTTCATGATCCCGCGGCAGCGGAATACGCTGAACGGGTCATCCAGCGAAGCCAGACGCTCGGCAGTCTTGGTGTCGCGGCTGTCGGCCAGGAAGCGATACGCTTGCAGCAGAGCAGCTGGACCCAGGAACTTGTCCGGGTTCCACCAGAAGGACGGGCAAGAAGTCGAGCAGCAAGCGCACAGGATGCACTCGTACAGACCGTCAAGCTTTTCACGCTCTTCTGGGGTCTGCAGACGTTCGATGGCCGGAGCCGGCGTGTCGTTCTGCAGGTATGGCTTAACCTTCTCGTATTGCTTGTAGAAGATGCTCATATCGACGACCAGGTCACGGATAACCGGCAAACCTGGCAGCGGACGAACGATCAGCTTGTTACCTTTTACGACAGAAGACAGCGGCGTGACGCAGGCCAGACCGTTTTTGCCGTTGATGTTCATGCCGTCGGAACCGCAAACACCTTCACGGCAAGAGCGACGATAGGAGAAACCTTCGTCCTGCTCTTTGATCAGGGCCAGCACGTCCAGCACCATCAGGTCTTTACCACCGGTATCGACCTGGAATTCCTGCATGAACGGCGCGGCGTCCTGATCAGGGTTGTAGCGATAAACACTGACTTGCAACATGGCGGCCACCCTTAATAAGTCCGAATCTTAGGTTCAAAAGTCGGAACAGTCTTCGGCGAGAAGTTCACAGCACGCTTGGTTACGCGCTTGTCACCCGGGAAGTACAGGGTGTGGCACAGCCAGTTTTCGTCGTCGCGGTCTTCGTAGTCTTCACGGGCGTGAGCGCCGCGGGACTCTTTGCGGATCTCTGCAGCGATGGCAGTAGCTTCGGCCACTTCCAGCAGGTTCTGCAGTTCCAGCGCTTCGATACGAGCGGTGTTGAACGCCTGGCTCTTGTCGTTGATCTTGACGTTGGCGATACGGCCACGCAGGTCAGCGAGCTGGGCGATACCCTTCTGCATGTATTCGCCGGTACGGAACACACCGAAGTAGTTCTGCATGCAGCTTTGCAGTTCTTTACGCAGGGTAGCGACGTCTTCACCTTCGGTACGCGAGTTCAGGCCATCGAGACGCGCCAAGGCTGCGTCGATGTCGGACTGACGAGGGCGAGCGTAGTCGACGCCTTCTTTCAGGGTCTGCTCCAGGAACAGGCCGGCGGCACGACCGAATACCACCAGGTCGAGCAGCGAGTTGCCGCCCAGACGGTTGGCACCGTGAACCGATACGCACGCCACTTCGCCTACAGCGAACAGGCCAGGAATGATCTGGTCCTTGCCGTCAGCGTCTTGAGTGATTGCCTGGCCATGAATGTTGGTGGCCACGCCGCCCATCATATAGTGGCAGGTTGGAACGACCGGAATCGGCGCCACGGCTGGATCGACGTGGGCGAAGGTCTTGGACAGTTCCATGATGCCTGGCAGACGGCTGTGCAGAACTTCTTCACCGAGGTGATCGAGTTTCAGCATTACGTGGTCGCCATCCGGACCGCAACCGTTGCCGGCGATGATTTCTTTAACCATCGAACGGGCAACAACGTCACGACCTGCAAGGTCTTTGGCGTTCGGAGCATAACGCTCCATGAAACGCTCGCCGTGCTTGTTGATCAGGTAACCGCCTTCACCGCGGCAGCCTTCAGTCACCAGTACACCGGCGCCGGCGATGCCGGTTGGGTGGAACTGCCACATTTCGATGTCTTGTACCGGCACGCCAGCACGCAGAGCCATGCCGACGCCGTCACCGGTGTTGATCAGGGCGTTGGTGGTGGACGAGTAGATACGGCCTGCACCGCCAGTCGCCAGAACGGTGGCGTTAGCGCGGACGTAGGAGGTTTCGCCGGTTTCGATGCAGATGACGATCATGCCGACAAAGGCACCGTCTTCGTTCTTCACCAGGTCGACGCCGTAGTATTCGTTGAGGAATACGGTGCCGGCCTTCAGGTTGGCCTGGTACAGGGTGTGCAGCAGCGCGTGACCGGTACGGTCAGCAGCGGCGCACGTACGGGCAGCCTGGCCACCCTTACCGAAGTCTTTCGACTGACCGCCGAACGGACGCTGATAGATGCGACCCTGTTCGGTACGGGAGAACGGCAGACCCATGTGCTCGAGCTCGAACACCGCTTCCGGGCCTACGGAACACATGTATTCGATAGCGTCCTGGTCACCGATATAGTCGGAACCCTTGACGGTATCGTACATGTGCCAGCGCCAGTCATCGTTCGGATCTGCCGAGGCGATGGCGCAGGTGATGCCACCCTGGGCGGATACAGTGTGCGAACGAGTCGGGAAAACCTTGGTAACGACGGCAGTCTTGTGACCACCTTGTGCCAGCTGCAGCGCAGCGCGCATGCCAGCACCGCCGCCGCCAATGATGATGGCGTCGAACGAAAGCGTATTAACTGTAGTAGACATGAATCAGATACCCCAAAGAATCTGCACACCCCAGACGAAGTACGCGAACATCGCGACGCCGCATACTGCCTGGAAGAGGAAACGTATTGCAGTCGCGGACTTGCCGAACGCCATTGGCGTCAGGTAGTCGGTCGCGATGGTCCACATGCCGACCCAGGCGTGAGCGCCAAGGGCAACGAGGGCCAGGAGACTGAAAATACGCATCCAGTTGCTTGCGAACAGTTCATGCCATTGGGCGTAGCCGATGCCTGGATGGGCAACGACGTATCCGATCAGGAAAATGAAATAAGCCGCGAGAACGACCGCAGACACACGTTGTGCCATCCAGTCATAGAGGCCCGAACGCGACAGGTTCGTGACGTTAGTTACCATATCCAAACTCCTGCCAGAACGATTACCACCACGGAAACGGCGATAACGATTTTCGAGCCCAGTTTGCCGCCTTCAAGCGACTCGCCGATGCCCATGTCCATGATCAAATGGCGCACACCGGCTACCAGGTGATACAGCAAGGCGGACAGGATTCCCCAAATCACTAGCTTGGCTAGCGGACTGGTCAGACACGCTTTCACCTGACCGAAGCCTTCCTCGGAGCTCAGCGACTTGTCCAATGCATAAAGCATGATGGCCAGGCTGACAAAGAGGATGACACCGGAGATTCGGTGAAGAATGGACGTGTAAGCAGTGACTGGGAGTTTGATGGTCCTTAGGTCTAGGTTTACAGGTCGTTGGCTATTCACGGCTTTTTTTCACACTGAAGAGCCCCTAACAATCAGGGCAAAGTTGTTGGGGAGTGCACTGGTCAGGTACCCACCACCCAGGGAGTGCGACCCCCAATAAAGCAGGCCCAAAAGCCCCTGGCGGTCGGAGGCCGAGTATAGACAGTTAGGCTACTAATGACAACGCGTTCACCTTCCCCTAATAGCTGATTGCACAAGTTGGATAAAAGGCGTAAATGGCAGTCAATTTCGAGGAAAAAGTCCGGTTAAAGCCTTCTGGAGCAAGACTTTAGGCAAATTGACATTCGAATTTATCTCACTATAGTGGTGCGGGCCCTGCGTGGGGGGTCTGTCTGATGATTTCAAGCATAAATAGGAGGCCACATGGCTGACAAAAAAGCGCAGTTGATCATCGAGGGCGCAGCCCCCGTCGAGCTGCCCATTTTAACCGGCACCGTTGGTCCCGATGTTATCGATGTTCGGGGCCTGACGGCCACGGGCCGTTTCACCTTTGACCCTGGTTTCATGTCGACAGCTTCCTGCGAGTCGAAGATCACCTATATCGACGGCGACAACGGCATTCTGTTGCACCGCGGCTACCCGATCGAACAGCTGGCTGAAAAGTCGGACTACCTGGAAACCTGCTATCTGCTGCTCAACGGCGAACTGCCGACCGCAGAACAGAAGGCCCAGTTCGTCAGCACCGTGAAGAACCACACCATGGTTCACGAGCAGCTGAAGACCTTCTTCAACGGCTTCCGTCGCGACGCCCACCCAATGGCCGTCATGTGCGGCGTAGTCGGCGCCCTCTCGGCCTTCTACCACGACTCCCTCGACATCAATAACCCGCAGCATCGCGAAATCTCCGCGATCCGCCTGGTTGCCAAGATGCCGACCCTGGCAGCGATGGTTTACAAGTACTCCATGGGTCAACCCATGATGTACCCGCGCAACGACCTGACGTACGCGGAAAACTTCCTGCACATGATGTTCAACACCCCGTGCGAGATCAAACCGATCAGCCCGGTGCTCGCCAAGGCCATGGACCGGATCTTCATCCTCCATGCCGACCACGAGCAAAACGCATCGACCTCTACCGTTCGTCTGGCCGGCTCTTCGGGTGCCAACCCGTTCGCCTGTATCGCCGCCGGCATCGCCGCACTGTGGGGCCCTGCCCACGGCGGTGCGAACGAAGCCGTTCTGACCATGCTCGATGAAATTGGCGATGTCTCGAACATCGACAAGTACATCGCCAAGGCCAAGGACAAGAACGATCCGTTCAAACTGATGGGCTTCGGTCACCGGGTTTACAAAAACCGCGATCCACGCGCTACCGTCATGAAGCAGACCTGCGACGAAGTGTTGAAGGAACTGGGCATCAAGAACGACAAGCAACTCGAACTGGCCATGCGCCTGGAAGAGATCGCCCTGACCGACCCGTACTTCATCGAACGCTCGCTGTACCCGAACGTCGACTTCTACTCGGGGATCATCCTCAAGGCGATCGGCATTCCAACCAGCATGTTCACCGTGATCTTCGCGCTGGCGCGGACTGTCGGCTGGATCTCCCACTGGAAAGAAATGCTCTCCAGCCCGTACAAGATTGGCCGCCCGCGCCAGCTGTACACCGGCTACGAGTCGCGTGACATCACCAAGCTGGAAGACCGCAAATAAGACCCGTCTTGCGATAACGTCTTAAGCTGCACCGGAAACGGCCTCTATTTATATAGAGGCCGTTTTTGTTTGTGCCTGCACTATCGCCATCGCGAGCAGGCTCACTCCTACAGGAGTTAGGTGTCGTACACACATCCCCTGTAGGAGCGAGCCTGCTCGCGAAGGTGTCAGCCCTGACACCACGCCTCCCAACCTGCGGACAAACAAAAATGCCCCGATCTCTCGACCGGGGCATTTCTGTTTAACGCAACTTACATAACCCAACCTGAAGCCTTAGTGGGAAACCGCCCCGCTCGACCCCAACCCTGTCTGCGAACGCACAAACTGAGGGAAGAACAGCGCGCGCTCGTTATCAGCCGCGGTCGACTTGTCAGTGATCGAGAAGAACCAGATCCCGACAAAGGCAATCGCCATCGAGAACAACGCCGGGTATTCATACGGGAAGATAGCCTTCTCGTGATGCAGGATCTGCACCCAGATGGTTGGCCCGAGCACCATCAAACCGACGGCACTCACCAGACCCAACCAGCCACCAATCATCGCACCGCGAGTGGTCAGCTTCTTCCAGTACATGGAAAGCAGCAGCACCGGGAAGTTGCAGCTCGCCGCGATGGAGAACGCCAGGCCCACCATGAACGCGATGTTCTGGCTTTCGAACAGAATGCCCAGGCCAATCGCCAACACGCCCAGGGCGATGGTGGTGATCTTCGAAACGCGGATTTCATCCTTGTCGTTAGCCTTGCCCTTCTTGATCACACTGGCGTACAGGTCGTGAGACACCGCCGTAGCACCTGCCAGCGTCAGGCCAGCCACGACCGCCAGGATGGTTGCAAACGCGACCGCCGAGATGAAGCCCAGGAAAATACTGCCACCCACCGCGTTGGCCAGGTGCACCGCCGCCATGTTGTTGCCGCCCAACAGCGCGCCCGCCGCATCTTTGAAGGCCGGGTTGGTGCTGACCAGCAGGATCGCGCCGAAGCCGATGATGAAGGTCAGGATGTAGAAGTAACCAATGAAGCCGGTTGCATACAGCACGCTCTTGCGCGCTTCTTTTGCGTCACTCACGGTGAAGAAGCGCATCAGAATGTGCGGCAGGCCAGCGGTACCGAACATCAATGCCAGGCCCAGGGAGAACGCCGAGATCGGGTCTTTCACCAGACCGCCGGGGCTCATGATCGCCTCACCTTTAGGGTGAACCTTGATCGCCTCGGAAAACAGCATGTTGAAGTCGAAGTTGACGTGTTTCATCACCATCAGCGCCATGAACGAGGCACCGGACAGCAACAGCACAGCCTTGATGATCTGCACCCAGGTGGTCGCCAGCATGCCGCCGAACAACACATACATGCACATCAGGATACCGACCAGGATCACCGCAACGTAGTAGTCGAGACCGAACAGCAGCTGGATCAGCTTGCCGGCACCGACCATTTGCGCAATCAGGTAGAACGCCACCACCACCAGCGAACCACACGCGGACAGCGTGCGAATCTGGGTTTGCCCAAGGCGGTAGGACGCCACGTCGGCAAAGGTGTATTTGCCCAGGTTGCGCAGGCGTTCGGCGATCAGGAACAGAATGATCGGCCAGCCCACCAGGAAGCCGATCGAGTAGATCAGGCCATCGTAGCCGGAGGTGAACACCAGGGCGGAAATACCCAGGAAGGACGCCGCGGACATGTAGTCACCGGCAATCGCCAGACCGTTCTGGAAACCGGTGATCTTGCCGCCCGCCGCATAGTAGTCAGCGGCCGAGTTGTTGCGCTTGGAAGCCCAATAAGTGATGCACAGGGTCAAGCCGACAAACGCCACGAACATCAGGATCGCGGAAACGTTGAGCGGTTGTTTGTGCACTTCACCCGTCAGGGCTTCAGCCGCCCACGCACCCGGCGCAAACGCCGCAATGCTCAATAGAGCCATCAGACGCCGGATCATTGCTGAGCCTCCTTGAGAATCGCATTGTTCAGGTCGTCGAATTCGCCATTGGCGCGTCGTACGTAGATTGCAGTCAGGATAAAGGCCGAGAGAATCAGCCCGACACCAATCGGTATCCCCCAGGTAATCGAAGACTCAGGGCCGATTTTCGCCCCCAGCACATGCGGCCCGTATGCAATCAAAAGAATGAATCCGGAGTAAAGCCCAAGCATGATCGCCGAAAGAATCCAGGCGAACTTTTCTCGCTTGCTAACCAGCTCCTTGAAGCGCGGGCTGTTTTGAATCGAGAGGTAAATGCTGTCGTTCATTGTTTTTATCCTCGCAGCACAGATTAAAGTTGGAACGTTATCCACTCTATGCGGCTGCGGAACAGGTTCCAGACGACCTTAGTATTAGAACGACATGACAGAATCGCCATTTTCCAGCAGACACGCCCGCAGAGAAACGCAAAAGGCCGCTTGGCGGTGATGCCAAGCGGCCTTCAGAGGTGCTGACCAGACACGTCAGCTCAAATTATTTGGTCCACTCGGCCACACGCTCCGGGTGTTTGGCTACCCAATCTTTCGCCGCGGCTTCCGGCTTGGCGCCATCCTGGATCGCCAACATGACTTCGCCGATTTCGTCTTTCGACGCCCACTGGAAGTTCTTCAGGAACTTGGCCACTTCCGGTGCCTTGGTGGCGAGTTCTTTGCTGCCGATGCTGTTTACAGTTTCAGCAGCGCCATAAACGCCTTTCGGATCGTCGAGGAAGCGCAGTTTCCACTTCGCGAACATCCAGTGCGGCACCCAACCGGTCACGGCAATGGATTCGTTTTTCTTCTCGGCACGGGTCAGCTCGGCAATCATGCCGGCGCCGGAACTGGCCTTGAGTTGATACCCGGTCAGATCGTAATCCTTGATGGCCTGTTCGGTCTTGAGCATCACGCCTGAACCGGCGTCGATGCCGACGATGCGTTTTTTGAAGCTGTCGTCGGTTTTCAGATCGTCGATGGTCTTGGCTTTGACGTACTCAGGCACGATCAAACCGATTTTTGCATCTTTGAAGTTCGGACCGTAATCGACGACCTGGTCCTTGTTCTTGGCCCAGTATTCACCGTGCGTCACTGGCAGCCAGGCCGACAGCATGGCGTCGAGTTTGCCGGTGGCCACGCCTTGCCACATGATCCCGGTGGCGACGGCTTGCAGCTTAACGTCATAACCGAGTTTCTGTTTGATCACTTCGGCCGCTACGTGAGTGGTCGCGACGCTGTCGGACCAACCGTCAACGTAACCGATGCTCAGGGTCTTGCTCTCGGCGCTGGCCATGGTGGAGCCAATCGCAAGTACCAGAGCGGCACCTGCGCCTAAAAGTCGTCGCATCTTCATCGTTACTTCCCCGAAAGTGCTGCGCTCGACGGATGCCGAGTCGCGTCAACGTATTGTTATGGTGCACAGCGCCCCCATCACGCCCACCGCAAACTCGTCCGACCATCAGCGTGATTTATCTATGGGTGCACTGATGCGTCGATCATCAACCTGACGACAACCGCGACCTGCTCTGTCAGCGACCTCAAGGCATCGAGAAACGACATCAGAACGCCATTAATCTTGAGCGGCGGAAACGCCCCGGCCAGTCCGCCCGAACTTTGCATGTCAAAATTATGCAAGCCTCCTGACCCGGGACAAATGCAGGTAACATGCGCGGCTTTGCTCCCAGACGGCCTGACCATGCCCGCGACATCACGCTTTCCTTTTTTTGCTTATCTATTCGCCTGTCTTCTGGGGTTGTTTGCCTTCGGCGGCTTCTGGTACGGCCTCGGCAAACCGGTGATCCTGCCAGACGTGGCCAGCGCGACGCACAAGCTGCAATGTGCCTCTTACACCCCGTTCGACAAGGATCAATCGCCGTTCGACCAGCCGTTCAAATTGCGCCCGGAGCGCATGGACGCCGACCTCGCACTGCTGGCGAAAAGCTTCGAATGCATCCGCACCTACTCCATGACCGGCCTGGAGGCGCTGCCTGATCTGGCGCGCAAGCATGGTTTGAAGTTGATGATCGGTGCCTGGGTCAACAGCAACCCGGTCGATACCGAGAAAGAAGTCGACCTGTTGATCGCCTCGGCAAATGCCAACGCTGACGTGGTGACCGCCGTCATCGTCGGCAACGAGACCTTGCTGCGCAAAGAGGTCACCGGCGCGCAACTGGCCAAGCTTATTAACAAGGTCAAAAGCCAGGTCAAACAGCCTGTCACTTACGCCGACGTCTGGGAGTTCTGGCTCAAGCACCCGGAAATCGCCCCGGCAGTGGATTTCCTGACCATCCATTTGCTGCCGTACTGGGAAGATGATCCCTCGAACATCGACGCAGCCCTGCAACATGTGGCGGAAGTGCGTCAGGTGTTCGGCAACAAATTCGCGCCCAAGGACGTGATGATTGGCGAAACCGGCTGGCCGAGCGAAGGCCGTCAACGTGAAACCGCCCTGCCGAGCCGGGTCAATGAAGCCAAGTTCATTCGTTCTTTTGTGATCATGGCCGAGCAACAAGGCTGGCACTACAACTTGATCGAAGCGTTTGACCAGCCGTGGAAGCGTGCCAGCGAAGGTGCGGTCGGCGGTTACTGGGGGCTGTTTGACGCGGATCGTCAGGACAAAGGCGTGCTGGCCGGACCGGTGTCGAACGTGCCGTACTGGTCGCAATGGCTGGCCGTGGGCGGCGTAATCTTTCTCGTGACGCTGATGCTCGGTGGCCGCGTTCGCAGCACTCGCGCGGCGCTGGTGCTACCACTGCTCGGCGCATTGGCGGCGTGCTCGATTGGCGCCTGGGGTGACCTGGCTCGCGTCACCACGCGGTTTGCCAGCGAATGGTTGTGGGTGGCGCTGCTGACGGCGTTGAACCTGTTA
The DNA here is from genome assembly GCF_000514395.1 of Pseudomonas sp. URMO17WK12:I12. Taxonomy (NCBI): domain Bacteria; kingdom Pseudomonadati; phylum Pseudomonadota; class Gammaproteobacteria; order Pseudomonadales; family Pseudomonadaceae; genus Pseudomonas; species Pseudomonas sp. URMO17WK12:I12. Next base: position 146,193 of record NZ_AZVV01000005.1, on the reverse strand, counting down.
GTGCTGGCCCACGCCGCGCTGACGTTGAGCGCTCGCACCGGTTGGCGTGAGCAGGCATTCAATATGCTGGAACGTCAGGCGGGCTGGTTGCTCGCGACGGCGGGGTTCGCCGCAGCGGTGATGATGCTGGAACTGGTATTCGATCCGCGTTATCGCAGCTTCCCGAGCGTGGCATTCATCCTGCCGGCACTGGTTTACCTGTGCCGTCCGGTGAGCGTGCCACGTCGGGAGATTGCATTGCTGACCTTCATCATTGGTGCAGGCATTGCGCCGCAACTGTACCGTGAAGGCTTGCAGAACCAGCAGGCCTGGGGCTGGGCGCTGGTGAGTGTGTTGATGGTTGCGGCGTTGTGGCGCAGCTTGCGGGTTCGCAAGGCTTAATCTTCAGAGAAGCTACTGGCCCATCGCGGGCAAGCCACGCTTCCACAGGGTTTTCTGTCGTATACAAATGCTGTATTCGCCGGAGAACCCTGTGGGAGCGTGGCTTGCCCGCGATGACCATTAATCAGGCGCTACGAGACGCCCGGACCAACCGAAGCCCCGCAATCACCACCGCAAAAACCGCCAAAGTCGTGTTGTACAACGCCAACGCCGGAAACCCGAACACCAGCGCCAGCACCGCCAGCCACCACCCGGCCCGGCCCGGAAGGACGAAGCCGAGCACCGCCGCCGCAATCGCCGCCCAACCCAACACGGCGAAGTGAATCATCAAGCCCAGGTTCGAACGAACCCCACATTCCCAACGGCTCGCCTCGTCCACGCAGATGCCGACCCACTGCGCATCCTCCATGAAGCCATAACGCGCGCCGTAACTGGCGGCCAGCCATAACGGCAGCAAAACGAGCAGTAAAACCACGGGCAGACGGCGGGACATGAAACACTCCAATAAGCGAAAACGGCGGCCAGCTTAATCCCCCGCCAGCGGGATGCAAACGCGGGTAACAGAAAACTGGTAACGAAATGGCTGCAAAGTGTATCGTCCAGCGACTATTATCCGGAAATACGCCTCTTTGGTGCCGCTGCGTGGCACTTTGGCGCAACACCGATGGTCATAGCCTGCGAACTTCATTCGGCACCTTCCTCTAAGGGATCTAGTCATGCTCCGCTTCTTGCGCTTCGCCGCCCTCTTTGGCGGCCTTATTTTGAGTGCGTCCGCACTGGCGGTCGATATCGACGCCGCCAGCTATGGCTACCCCTTGAGCAATCCGTTCGAGGCGACCATCGCCACGACGCCTCCGGACCTGCGTCCGAAATTGCCGCTGGACGAGGACATCAATCAGAGCGACCGCAGCATCACGCTGCGCCCGGAGCGTGCATTCGAACTGCCAGACAATTTCTGGCCTGTGAAGAAGCTCACCTATCGCATCGCCACACAAGACAAAGCCGCACCGCTGATCTTCCTGATTGCCGGTACCGGCGCGCGCTATGACAGCAGCCTCAACGAGTACCTGAAAAAGCTCTACTACCAGGCCGGCTACCACGTGGTGCAACTGTCGTCGCCGACCAGTTTCGACTTCATCAGCGCCGCTTCACGCTTCGCCACACCGGGCATCACCAAGGAAGACGCCGAAGACATGTACCGGGTGATGCAGGCCGTGCGGGCACAAAACCCGAAAGTGCCGGTCACCGACTACTACCTGACCGGCTACAGCCTCGGTGCACTGGACGCCGCCTTCGTTGCGCACCTGGACGAGACCCGCCGCAGCTTCAACTTCAAGAAAGTCCTGCTGCTCAACCCGCCGGTGAACCTGTACACCTCGATCACCAACCTGGACAAGCTGGTCCAGACCGAGGTCAAGGGCATCACCAGCAGCACCACGTTCTATGAGCTGGTACTGAACAAACTGACCCGCTACTTCCAGCAAAAAGGCTACATCGACCTCAACGATGCCCTGCTCTATGACTTCCAGCAGTCCAAGCAGCACCTGACCAACGAACAGATGGCCATGCTGATCGGCACCTCGTTCCGCTTCTCGGCGGCCGACATTGCCTTCACCTCGGACCTGATCAACCGTCGCGGCCTGATCACCCCGCCGAAATTCCCGATCACCGAAGGCACCAGCCTCACGCCGTTCCTCAAGCGTGCGCTGCAGTGCGACTTCGACTGCTACATCACCGAACAGGTCATCCCGATGTGGCGCGCCCGCACCGACGGCGGCAGCCTGCTGCAACTGATCGACCAGGTCAGTCTTTATGCACTCAAGGACTACCTGCACGACAGCCCGAAAATCGCTGTGATGCACAACGCCGACGACGTGATCCTGGGCCCTGGCGACCTCGGTTTCCTGCGCAAGACCTTCGGCGATCGCTTGACCGTTTATCCACTCGGCGGCCATTGCGGCAACCTTAACTACCGCGTCAACAGCGACGCCATGCTGGAGTTCTTCCGTGGCTAAATATCTCCTGCTAATCGCTGCGTTACTCTGTGCAGGCGTCGCCAATGCCGACAACAGCAAGGCCAACGCCCCCGTCGTGATCGACAATGACGGCTTCAAGGAGCCGTTGAGCAAACTCAAGTTCAACCCGGGGCTGGACCAGCGCGAGTTCGAACGCTCGACACTCAACGCACTGGCCGTCTATGACCCGCTGGAAGAATGGAACCGCCGGGTGTACCACTTCAACTACCGCTTCGACCAATGGGTGTTCCTGCCCGTAGTCGATGGCTATCGCTACGTCACGCCAAGCTTCCTGCGTACCGGCGTGAGCAACTTCTTCAACAACCTCGGCGACGTGCCGAACCTGGTGAACAGCCTGCTGCAGCTCAAGGGCAAGCGTTCGATGGAAACCTCGGCGCGCCTGCTGCTCAACACCACCATCGGCATCGCTGGCCTGTGGGACCCAGCCACCGCCATGGGCCTGCCGCGCCAGAGCGAAGATTTCGGTCAGACACTTGGCTTCTACGGTGTACCCGGCGGTGCCTACTTCGTCCTGCCGATCCTCGGCCCGTCGAACATCCGCGACACCGGTGGCCTGGCGGTCGACTTCACCGTCGAGTCGGAGATCAACTACCTGAACGTCTCTGAAGTCAGCTCCAACCATCCGGAAGTCTGGATCCTGCGCGGCATCGATAAACGCAACCAGACCAACTTCCGTTATGGCCAGCTGAACTCGCCATTCGAGTACGAAAAAGTGCGGTTCGTGTACACCGAGGCGCGCAAGTTGCAGATCGCCGAGTAAATCCGGCGGCAACAAAAAAGGCCATTCGATGCGAGTCGAATGGCCTTTTTACATTCCCGCCACACCACAAATCCCCTGTAGGAGTGAGCCTGCTCGCGATGAGGTCAGCACAGTCAAAATCTCTACTGACTGACCCAGCGCTATCGCGAGCAGGCTCACTCCTACAGTTGGACAGCGTTTGGCTTTAGCCTTTCAGCGCTTTCCAGACCTTGCTGGCAACCATCACGCCCGCCAACACCACCGCACCCGCGACAATCCCCGCCACCGCGTTCAACAACGTCGGCACGATAAACCCGGCACCGCCCGCCCCGGCGCTGACGCTTTCGATCCAGTGATGAACCACCGGCACGCCGTGGGTCAGGATCCCGCCACCGACCAGGAACATCGCCGCCGTACCGATCACCGACAGGCTTTTCATCATGTAAGGCGCGGCTCGCAAAATGCCGCCGCCGATGCTTTTCGCCATCTGCCCAGGCTTTTGGGTCAGCCACAAACCGAGGTCGTCGAGTTTGACGATGCCCGCCACCAGGCCATACACGCCGATGGTCATGACAATGGCAATGCCCGAGAGCACGATCACTTGTTGGGTCAGCGAGGCATCTGCCACGGTGCCGAGGGTGATGGCGATGATTTCTGCCGACAGGATGAAATCGGTGCGTACCGCGCCTTTGATCTTGTCCTGTTCGAACGCCACCAGATCGACCGCCGGATCAGCGACAGCCTCGACCAGTTCCGCATGTTCGGCCTGGTCTTCAGCCTTGCTGTGCAGGAATTTGTGCGCGAGCTTCTCGAAACCTTCGAAACACAGGTAAGCGCCGCCGACCATCAACAACGGCGTCACCAGCCACGGAATGAACGCGCTGATGGCCAAGGCCGACGGCACCAGGATCAGTTTGTTGCGAAACGAGCCCTTGGCCACGGCCCAGACCACCGGGATTTCCCGCTCGGCCCGCACGCCGCTGACCTGCTGGGCGTTGAGCGCCAGATCGTCGCCGAGCACACCGGCGGTCTTCTTGGCGGCCATTTTGGTCATCAATGCCACATCGTCGAGTACCGCGGCGATGTCATCGATCAGCACCAGCAAACTGCTTCCTGCCATGAATCAGGTTTCCTTCTTGAATGAATGCTGCGCAGCATAGCGCGGCCGAGTGCCACACGGGGCATTCTTGAGCGCCGCGCGAGGCCGGTGATACCATGCGCAACCGCCAGAACAGGCAAGGAACCCCCTGGTTTATGAGCACTATCCGCGAGCGCAACAAAGAACTGATCCTGCGTGCCGCCAGTGAAGAATTTGCCGACAAGGGCTTCGCTGCGACCAAAACCAGTGACATCGCAGCCAAGGCGGGATTGCCCAAGCCCAACGTCTACTACTACTTCAAATCCAAGGAAAACCTCTACCGCGAGGTCCTGGAAAGTATCATCGAGCCGATTCTGCAGGCCTCGACACCGTTCAATCCTGAAGGCGAGCCCAGCGAAGTACTGAGCGGCTACATTCGCTCGAAAATTCGCATCTCCCGCGACTTGCCGTTCGCCTCGAAAGTGTTCGCCAGCGAAATCATGCACGGCGCCCCGCACCTGAGCGCCGACCTGGTGGAACAGCTCAACAGCCAGGCCAAGCACAACATCGACTGCATCCAGACCTGGATCGACCGCGGCCAGATCGCCGCCATCGACCCCAACCACCTGATGTTCAGCATCTGGGCCGCGACCCAGACCTATGCCGACTTTGACTGGCAAATCACGGCGATTACTGGCAAGGCCAAGCTGGATGAGGCCGATTATGAGGCGGCAGCGCAGACGATCATTCGGTTGGTGTTGAAGGGGTGTGAGCCGGACTGACCACCGCGCTGCGGCCATCGCTGGCAAGCCAGCTCCCACAGAGTTTTGCGTCGTTCACACTATTTGTGTCCAACGCAAAAATTTGTGGGAGCTGGCTTGCCAGCGATGGAGGCAACTCAGTGTCAGATCAAATCCAAATGGCATCCCAAAGCGGATAGTCGCCAATCTTTTCGACCAACCCCGCCCGTAATGGGTTAGCCACCACATATCGCGCCATTTTCACCAGATCCTCTTCCCGCCGCAGTGCCCGGTCGTGATAACCCTGCTGCCAAAGCGGTCCTTTCCTGTTGATGGAAATATTCACTTCTCGCGCAATCAATGACTTGGTTTCGCGCATCAGTTTTTTGAGCGAGCAATTTTCCAGTTCGACCAACCAGTGAAAATGATCAGGCATGACAACCCAAGCCAGTGAGTTCGCTAATTCGAGTTCTTGCGCCCGCCGAAATTGATGAGCCACCAATCTGCCCAAAGCGAAACCGGCAAAGATCGGGTCTCGATCAAGTGTGTTGGTGGTCAGTAGATAGATTCTATTGGGCTCGGCATAGCGGCCGGCTCGCAGGTGATGTGATGCGGGAAGATCAGGCAATCCATTGCCCCTTCACGATGAGTTCATTAGAAGGCTAGACCTCAGTGATCCATCTGGCTGGTTGGGTCTTTTTCTTGATGTGTCCGTCAGGCCACCATCGCTGGCAAGCCAGCTCCCACAGTGGTTGGTATCGTTCAAAAATCTTTGTTCAACACAAAACCTTGTGGGAGCTGGCTTGCCAGCGGTGACTATCGATCAGGCGCGAGAAATCAGGAAGCCACCCCTGCATCCGCCTTCAACTCCAACGCCTCCACCGCCTTAATAGCCACCTGCTCATCGATATCCGACAGATCGCCGCTAATCCCGATTGCTCCCAGCACATTCCCCGCCTGATCCCGAATCAACACACCGCCCGGTGCCGGCACGACGCTGCCCTGGCCCATGCTATTGAGCGCGGCAATAAAGGCCGGGCGTTGTTGGGCGTCGAGTGCCAGAAGGCGTGAGCCCTTGCCCAGGGCGATGGCGCCCCAGGCTTTGCCGATGGCGATATTCGGGCGCAGCAGGCTGGCGCCGTCTTCGCGTTGCAGTGTAATCAGGTGGCCGCCGGTATCGAGTACCGCGACGGTCAGCGGCGCGGCGTTGATGCCCCGCCCTGCATTGATGGCTTCGTTGACCAGTTTGACTGCAACTTTCAAGGTTAAAGCGCTCATGGTGCCGTCCTCATTTTGTTTTTCGGAAAGGCGTTGGGCTGCGCCGTTGTGCCGCAGGCCGATGCAACAAATAGAACACAATGAGTTATTTTTTTGTATACAATAATTATCGAAAAGCGCCACATGCGACGAAAAGCCACACTAGATAAGGCTTTCGACGAATGAAACGGTCGCTTGAGAAAATGGATTGACCTGCGCCGTCCGCCGTGAATACACTCTGCGCAAAGCCACTTGTATACAATTACAAAACGTAAGAGGCACAAAACCATGAGCAAAATGAGAGCAATCGAAGCCGCCGTTCTGGTGATGCGCCGTGAAGGGGTTGATACCGCTTTTGGCATCCCGGGCGCCGCGATCAACCCGCTGTACTCCGCCTTGCAGAAGGTCGGTGGCATCGATCACGTCCTCGCTCGCCACGTTGAAGGCGCCTCGCACATGGCCGAGGGTTACACCCGCACCAAGGCTGGCAACATCGGCGTGTGCATCGGTACCTCCGGTCCTGCCGGTACGGACATGGTCACCGGGCTCTACAGCGCCTCGGCCGACTCGATCCCGATTCTCTGCATTACCGGCCAGGCCCCCCGCGCCCGTATGCACAAGGAAGACTTCCAGGCCGTCGACATCACCACCATCGTCAAGCCAGTGACCAAGTGGGCAACCACCGTCATGGAACCGGGCCAGGTGCCTTACGCGTTCCAGAAAGCCTTCTACGAAATGCGCTCCGGCCGCCCAGGCCCGGTGCTGATCGACCTGCCGTTCGACGTGCAGATGGCGGAAATCGAATTCGATATCGACGCTTACCAACCGCTGCCGCTGGCTAAGCCCACCGCTAACCGCGTGCAAATCGAGAAGGCCCTGGCCATGCTCGATCAGGCTGAGCGTCCATTGCTGGTGGCCGGTGGTGGCATCATCAATGCCGACGCCAGCGACTTGCTGGTCGAGTTCGCCGAGCTGACCGGCATCCCCGTCATTCCGACCCTGATGGGCTGGGGCACCATTCCGGACGATCACCCTTTGATGGTCGGCATGGTCGGCCTGCAAACCTCGCACCGCTACGGCAATGCGACGATGCTCAAATCCGACGTGGTGCTGGGCGTGGGTAACCGTTGGGCCAACCGTCACACCGGTTCGATCGACGTCTACACCGAAGGCCGCAAGTTCATTCACGTTGATATCGAACCGACCCAGATCGGCCGCGTGTTCAACCCGGACCTGGGCATCGTCTCCGACGCCGCGGCCGCACTGACCGTGTTCATCGAAGTCGCCCGTGAATGGCAAGCCGCCGGCAAGCTGAAAAACCGCAGCGCCTGGCTGCAAGACTGCCAGCAACGCAAAGCCAGCCTGCAGCGCAAAACGCACTTCGACAATGTGCCGGTCAAGCCGCAGCGCGTTTACGAAGAGATGAACCAGGTGTTCGGCAAAGACACGTGCTACGTCAGCACCATCGGTCTGTCGCAGATTGCCGGCGCGCAGTTCCTGCACGTCTACAAGCCGCGTCACTGGATCAACTGCGGCCAGGCCGGCCCGTTGGGCTGGACCATTCCGGCGGCACTGGGCGTGGTCAAGGCTGATCCGACCCGCAAGGTCGTGGCGCTGTCGGGCGACTATGATTTTCAGTTCATGATCGAAGAGTTGGCGGTGGGCGCGCAGTTCAAGCTGCCGTACATCCACGTTGTGGTCAACAATTCGTACCTGGGGCTGATTCGTCAGGCCCAGCGCGGTTTCGACATGGACTACTGCGTGCAGCTGTCCTTCGATAACCTGAACGCTCCGGAACTCAATGGTTACGGTGTCGATCACGTCGCGGTCGCCGAAGGCCTCGGCTGCAAGGCATTGCGTGTGTTTGAACCGGGTCAGATCCAGCCTGCCCTGCGCAAGGCCCAGGAACTGATCGAAGAGTTCAAGGTGCCGGTGATTGTCGAGATTATTCTGGAGCGTGTGACCAACATTTCCATGGGCACCGAGATCAACGCCGTCAACGAATTCGAAGACCTGGCGCTGGTCGGCAACGACGCACCGACGGCGATTTCGTTGCTTGATTAACAGCTGATCGTTCCCACTGTGGGAGCGCGCCTGTGTGGCGAGGGAGCTTGCTCCCGCTGGGTCGCGAAGCGGCCCCAAAAGCTTTGCGACTGCTTCGCAGCCGAGCGGGAGCAAGCTCCCTCGCCACACAGGCTCGCACCCACAGGGGCCTGCACATATTTATGGGAGACCACCATGCCGCGTTTCGCAGCCAACCTGTCCATGCTGTTCACTGAGCAGGATTTTCTTGCCCGTTTTGAAGCGGCCGCCAAGGCCGGTTTCAGTGGTGTCGAGTACCTGTTCCCTTACGATTTCAGCTCCGCCGAGATCAAGGCCAAGCTCGATGCCAACGGTCTGACCCAGGTGCTGTTCAACCTGCCGGCCGGTGACTGGGCCAAGGGCGAACGCGGTATCGCGTGCCTGCCGGACCGCGTTGAAGAATTCCGCGCCGGTGTCACCCTGGCTATCGCCTACGCGCAAGTGCTGGGCAACACCCAGGTCAACTGCCTGGCCGGTATTCGTCCACAAGGTGTCGACGATGCCACCGTGGAAAAAACCTTCGTCGCCAACCTCAAGTACGCGGCCGACAAGCTGCAAGCGGCGGGTATCAAACTGGTGATGGAAGCGATTAACACCCGCGACATCCCGGGCTTCTACCTGAACAACACGGCGCAAGCCCTGTCGATCCGCGAACAAGTGGGCAGCGCCAACCTGTTCCTGCAATACGACATCTACCACATGCAAATCATGGAGGGCGACCTGGCCCGCACCATGGCTGCGCACCTGGGCGAGATCAACCATATCCAGTTGGCCGACAACCCAGGACGCAACGAACCGGGCACCGGTGAAATCAACTACCGCTTCCTGTTCGAACACCTGGACCGCATCGGTTATCAGGGTTGGGTTGGCTGCGAATACAAGCCGCTGACCACGACCGAAGCGGGCCTGGGCTGGTTGAAAACCCATAACGCGATCTGAACGAACAACACAAAACTCTGTGGGAGCGGGCTTGCCCACGATGGCGGCAGCACACAAAACAAATAGCTTGCCTGACCCACCGCCATCGCTGGCAAGTCGAATCGTCGCACCGCAGCTCCCACAATGAATCTGCTGCGTCTCTAAGACTGCATTGCAGCATCGAAATAAAACGAGGATTTTCTCATGGCTAAAATCGGATTTATCGGCACCGGCATCATGGGCCACCCAATGGCGTTGAACCTGCAGAAAGCCGGTCACAGCCTGTTCCTGTCGGCGCACCACGACGCCGCGCCTGCCGACCTGATTGCCGCTGGCGCCGTCGCCCTGGCCAACCCGAAAGAAGTCGCGCAAGAAGCCGAATTCATCATCGTCATGGTGCCGGATACCCCACAGGTAGACGACGTGCTGTTCCGCGCAGACGGCGTTGCAGCCGGCGTGGGCAAAGGCAAAATCGTTATCGACATGAGCTCGATCTCGCCGACCGCGACCAAAGCGTTCGCGGCCAAGATCAACGAAAAAGGCGCGCAGTACCTCGACGCGCCAGTGTCTGGCGGTGAAGTCGGCGCCAAGGCGGCGAGCCTGAGCATTATGGTCGGCGGCGATGCCGATGCCTTTGAACGCGCCCTGCCGCTGTTCCAGGCCATGGGCAAGAACATCACCCTGGTCGGTGGTAACGGCGACGGTCAAACCGCGAAAGTGGCGAACCAGATCATCGTTGCGCTGAACATCCAGGCCGTCGCAGAAGCCCTGCTGTTCGCCTCGAAAAACGGCGCCGATCCGGCCAAGGTTCGTGAAGCACTGATGGGCGGTTTCGCTTCGTCGAAGATCCTCGAAGTACACGGCGAGCGCATGATCAAAGGCACTTTCGATCCGGGCTTCCGCATCAGCCTGCATCAGAAGGATCTGAACCTGGCCCTGCAAGGTGCCAAGGAACTGGGCATCAACCTGCCGAACACCGCCAACACCCAGCAAGTGTTCAGCACCTGCGCGGCCATTGGTGGCAGCAACTGGGACCACTCGGCATTGATCAAGGGCCTGGAACACATGGCGAATTTCTCGATTCGCGATAAGTAACATTCGCCGCAATACCTGTGGGAGCGGGCCTGCATCGCTGGCAAGCCAGCTCCCACAGGGACCGAGTCGAAACACCTGCTTTCGCCCTACTCCAATAACAAGAATTCCGGGAGCCCGCCATGTCGGTCGATCCGCAACAATTCCTGCGCGAGCTGTTCGCCACAGCCATCGACGCCGCCCATCCGCAGCAAGTCCTCGAAGCCCATTTGCCCAAAGATCGCAGCGGTCGGGTAATCGTCATCGGCGCCGGTAAAGCCGCGGCCGCCATGGCGCAAGTCGTCGAGCGTTGCTGGCAGGGTGAAGTCTCCGGTCTAGTGGTGACGCGTTACGGTCACGGCGCCCCGTGCGAAAAAATCGAAGTGGTCGAAGCGGCCCATCCGGTGCCGGACGCTGCCGGCCAGGCTGTCGCCAAGCGAGTCTTTGAGCTGGTCAGCAACCTGACCGAAGACGACCGCGTGATCTTCCTGCTCTCGGGTGGCGGCTCCGCCCTGCTCGCATTGCCCGCCGCCGGTATCACCCTCGCCGACAAGCAATCGATCAACAAAGCCCTGCTCAAATCCGGCGCCACCATCGGCGAGATGAACTGCGTGCGCAAGCACCTCTCGGCGATCAAGGGCGGCCGTCTCGGCAAAGCCTGCTGGCCGGCCACTGTGTATACCTATGCGATTTCCGATGTGCCGGGCGACCTCGCCACGGTCATCGCTTCCGGCCCGACCGTGGCCGACCCAAGCACCTGCGCCGAAGCGCTGGCGATCCTCAAGCGCTATGGCATCGAAGTTCCGGCCTCAGTGCGTAACTGGCTGCAAAGCCCGGAATCGGAGACGGTCAAACCCGGAGATCCGAGCCTCGCGCGTAGTCATTTCCAGTTGATCGCCCGTCCACAACAATCGCTTGAAGCCGCCGCCGTGAAAGCGCGGCAGGCCGGTTTCAGCCCGCTGATCCTCGGCGATCTGGAAGGCGAATCCCGCGACGTGGCCAAGGTCCACGCCGGCATCGCCCGTCAGGTCGTGCTGCACGGTCAGCCACTGGCCGCGCCATGCGTAATCCTTTCGGGCGGTGAAACCACCGTGACCGTACGCGGCAACGGCCGTGGCGGGCGCAACGCCGAGTTCTTGCTGAGCCTGACCGACAGCCTCAAAGGCCTGCCCGGCGTCTACGCCCTGGCCGGGGACACCGATGGCATCGACGGCTCCGAAGACAATGCCGGCGCAATCATGACCCCGGACAGCTACGCCCGTGCCGCCGCCCTCGGTTTGAGCGCCAGCGACGAACTCGACAACAACAATGGCTACGGCTATTTCGAGGCGCTGGACGCACTGATCGTCACCGAGCCGACCCGCACCAACGTCAACGACTTCCGCGCCATCCTGATCCTCGAGAGCCCTAAACATGACGCCTGACAAGAAGGTTAAGATCCTCGCCACCCTCGGCCCAGCCATCGACGGGATCGACGACATCCGCGAACTGGTGCAGGCCGGGGTCAATATTTTCCGCCTGAACTTCAGCCACGGTGATCACGCCGACCACGCTCAGCGCTACCACTGGATTCGTGAAGTCGAGCGCCAGCTGAATTACCCGCTGGGCATTCTGATGGACCTGCAAGGCCCGAAACTGCGGGTCGGCAAGTTCGCCGAAGGCAAGGTGCAACTGCATCGCGGTCAGGCCTTGCGCCTGGACCTGGACCCGACGCCGGGTGACGAGCGCCGCGTTAACCTGCCTCACCCGGAAATCATCGCCGCGCTCGAGCCAGGCATGGACCTGCTGCTGGACGACGGCAAATTGCGTCTGCGCGTGGTGACCAAGTATTCCGACGCCATCGACACCACCGTGCTCAATGGCGGCGAACTGTCGGACCGCAAAGGCGTGAACGTACCGCAAGCGGTGCTGGAACTGAGCCCGCTGACCGCCAAGGATCGCCGTGATTTGAGCTTCGGCCTGGAGCTGGGTGTGGATTGGGTCGCGCTGTCATTTGTGCAACGTCCGGAAGACATCCGCGAAGCCCGCGAGTTGATCGGCGACAAAGCATTTTTGATGGCCAAGATCGAGAAACCATCGGCGGTGACTCAGCTGCGGGAAATCGCTGAATTGAGCGACGCGATCATGGTCGCTCGCGGTGATCTGGGCGTGGAAGTGCCGGCCGAAAGCGTGCCGCAGATTCAGAAAAACATCATCACCCTCTGCCGTGAGCTCGGCAAACCGGTGGTGGTGGCGACGCAGATGCTCGAGTCGATGCGCTTCTCCCCGGCCCCGACCCGCGCCGAGGTCACCGACGTGGCCAACGCCGTCGCTGAAGGTGCGGACGCGGTGATGCTGTCGGCGGAAACCGCCTCCGGTGAATACCCGCTGGAAGCGGTGCAGATGATGAGCAAGATCATCCGCCAGGTGGAAAACGGTCCGGACTATCAGGCGCAACTGGACGTGAGCCGGCCGAAAGCCGAGGCGACGGTTTCAGATGCGATCAGCTGTGCGATTCGTCGAATCAGCAATGTGCTGCCAGTGGCGGTGCTGGTGAACTACAGCGAGTCCGGCACCTCGAGTTTGCGCGCGGCGCGGGAACGGCCGACGGTGCCGATCCTCAACCTCACGCCGAACCTGCAGACCGCTCGCCGCCTGACCGTGGCGTGGGGCGTGCACTCGGTGGTCAATGATCGGCTGCGGCAGGTGGATGAAGTGTGTTCGACAGCGCTGGAGATTGCCCAGGCCCAGGGCATGGCTCAGCGGGGCGACACGTTATTGATCACTGCGGGTGTGCCGTTTGGGCAGCCGGGGTCGACTAACTCATTGCGCATCGAAACCCTGATTTAACCCCATACCATGATCGTTCCCACGCTCTGCGTGGGAATGCGGCCCGGGACGCTCTGCGTCCCAAGAGCAGACGCAGAGCGTCCATCGAGGCATTCCCGCGCAGAGCGTGGGAACGATCTGCACTGAATGACCCTTAAAATGCCTGCCAATCACTTCAACACCCACTGCCCCGACTGGGCGACAGCCCTGCTCAACGGTTTCAGTCAGATCTTCCTCCAGCGAAATCCGCTGTGCGGCCTGCTGTGCCTGTTGGCGATTCTGTTTACCGCGCCCACCCTGCTCGGCGGTGCGCTGCTGGGCGGTGTCGCCGGGTTGCTCACCGCGCAACGTCGCAACTACGCCAAAGAGGATCGACAGGCCGGACTGTTCAGCTACAACGGCGTCTTGCTCGGCTTGCTGCTGAGCCTCTATTTCCCCTGGTCTGCCCTGCTGCCGCTGATGATCATCGCCTGCGGTGGCCTGAGCGCGATGCTGACTCAACAGTGGCTAAAACGCTCCCGGGTCAGCCAATACCTGCCCGCCTACACCGCGCCCTTCGTGGGATTGGGCTGGTTGCTGCTGTGCTTCGCCACGCCGTCGACCCAGGCGCACCTGATCGAAATCAACACCCTGAACATGCTCGCCGCCCCCCTCAAAGGCCTCGGCCAGGTGATGTTCCTCGGTCATCCGCTGGCCGGTGCGCTGATTGCCGCCGGATTGCTGATTGCTGACCGCCGCGCCTTTTGCTGGGCGATGTTCGCGTCTGTCGCGGGCATGGGCTGGAGCCTGCTGAACCATGACTTCTACACCGCCCTGATCGGCCTCGGTGGCTATAACGCCGTGCTTGCCGCCCTCGCCTTCAGCTCGCAACGCCAGCAACTGTGGCTGCCTCCGCTCGCTATTGCACTCGCGTTGCTGCTGACACCCGTGTTTGCCGCGATCGGCCTGCCCACGCTGACCGCGCCGTTCATCCTCGGTTGCTGGCTGATCCGTTCGATTGTTCAAGTGCTCGGCAAAGCCACGATGACCACTGCGCCTTGCGCTCCTGGGGAGAATCAACCTAGGCTGCGCTGATCATTGGTTCAGGCGGTATCCATGGACAGCAGCAAAAACTGGCGTGAAGAGCTTTACGTCATGGTTTTCCAGAGCGACACCAAGGCGGGGCGACGCTTCGACGGCATCCTGCTGTTGATCATCCTCGCCAGCATCGTCATCGTGATGCTCGACAGCATCGACGCGGTTCACCAGAACTACGCCGATCTGCTGGCGTATATCGAGTGGGGCTTCACCTTCGTTTTCGCCGTCGAATACATCCTGCGGCTGTACTGCTCGCCCAAGCCTTTGCGTTACGCGTTCAGCTTCTATGGGCTGGTGGACTTGCTGGCCATCGTGCCCGGCATCCTCGCGCTGTATTACGCCGATGCGCAGTACCTGCTGATCATCCGGATCATTCGGATGCTGCGGATTTTCCGCGTGCTCAAGCTCGGCCCGTACCTCAAGCAAGCCAATTACCTGATGTCAGCGCTGCGCGGCAGCAAACAGAAAATCGTGGTGTTTCTGGTCAGCGTCTGCACCCTGGTGACGGTGTTCGGCACCTTGATGTACGTGATCGAAGGTCCGGAACACGGCTTCACCAGCATTCCCAAAGGCATCTATTGGGCGATCGTTACGCTGACCACCGTGGGCTTCGGCGACATCGTGCCGAAGACGCCGTTGGGCCAGGTGATTTCGTCACTGGTGATGATCACCGGTTACTCGATCATCGCCGTGCCCACCGGGATTTTCACCGCCGAACTGGCTAACGCGATGCGTGGCGAACAGCTGCAACATGACTGCCCGGTGTGCAAGAAAAACAGCCACGAACACGGTGCGGCATTCTGCTCGCGATGTGGCAACGCACTGTTTAAGAAACTGGAATAAGCAAAGAGCTTTTTAATCTTTAAAGGCCTATGCGAGCCCGGCTATAGTCGCTGGCAAATTGCCTCACTTTTAAATTAGAACAAGGACTGCGCAGTGAAAAAACTCTTTGGCGCCTCACTTCTGGCCGCTGGCCTGGCATTGACCAGCATGGCTCAAGCCGCCCCGACCCTGCTTAACGTTTCCTACGACGTGATGCGCGATTTCTACAAGGACTACAACACTGCCTTCCAGAAACACTGGCAAGCCGAGCACAACGAAAACATCACCCTGCAGATGTCCTTCGGCGGTTCCAGCAAACAGGCGCGCTCGGTGATCGACGGTCTGCCGGCTGACGTCATCACCATGAACATGGCGACCGACATCAACGCCCTGGCGGACAACGGCAAACTGGTGCCGGACAACTGGGTCACGCGCCTGCCGAACAACAGCGCGCCGTTTACCTCCGCCACGGTTTTCATCGTGCGTAAAGGCAACCCGAAAGCCCTGAAAGACTGGCCGGATCTGCTCAAGGATGGCGTTCAGGTGATCGTGCCGAACCCGAAAACCTCGGGCAACGGTCGCTACACCTACCTGTCGGCCTGGGGCTATGTGCTGAAGAATGGCGGTGATGAGAACAAGGCCAAGGAGTTCGTTGGCAAGCTGTTCAAACAAGCCCCGGTACTGGACACCGGCGGCCGCGCAGCCACGACCACGTTCATGACCAACCAGATCGGCGACGTGCTGGTGACCTTCGAAAACGAAGCGGAAATGATTGCCCGCGAGTTTGGTCGTGACCAGTTTGAAGTGATCTACCCGAGCGTTTCCGCCGAAGCCGAACCGCCGGTGACGGTGGTCGACAAAGTCGTCGACAAGAAAGGCACTCGTGCTGCGGCCGAGGAATACCTGAAGTACCTGTGGTCGCCGGAAGGTCAGGAAATTGCGGCGGCGAACTACCTGCGTCCGCGTGACCCGGCGGTGTTGGCCAAGCACACCGATCGTTTCCCGAAAGTGGACTTCCTGTCGGTTGAGAAGACCTTTGGTGACTGGCGCACGGTGCAGAAGGCCCACTTCAATGATGGCGGGATCTTTGATCAGATTTACACCGGTCAGTAATTCCTGAGCAAAATGAAAAAGGCGACCTGAGCAGGTCGCCTTTTTTTGCCGGACACAAACCCAAAGTTCACCGGGATTGGGACTTGCCTTCACATCGGTGGTGTCACGCCATCCTTGCCCGCCGAGATCGATTGCGCCGTCAGCGTCCCGTCCGCACTCTGCGTCACAAACGTCACGATCTTCACCCCCACCTTCAGCAAACTGCGATCCCCCGGCACCAGATTCACAATCGGCACGTCCATCGGCACCAGGATTTTCTGCTGCCCGCCCTTGTAGTTAACCGTCAACACCCGGCCATTGCTGACCACCAGATCACCGACGCTGCCATTGGTCATGCTGCTGCCCTTGACCAGGTCGAAGGGCCGATGTCCGTCGCCACTGCCGGCCAGTTCCGGCGGGAAGACGTGGACTTCCAGCGCCTTGAGGGTCCCATCTTCCTGAGGAATCGCCGCCGAGCCGATGTAGCTGCCGGGTTTGATGTCTTCGATGTTAGCCAAAGTGACGGCGCGGATTTTGGTGTCGTTGGTCAGGTGGATGACCACGTTTTCCCCACTGTTGGCGTGGACATTCAACGCGTCGGAGCTGACCCCGGTGATCTCGCCGCGAACACCGATGCGCAAACCCGGCGCGTCGGCGGCCTCGGCCAGGCCAGTGGTCAACAAGGTCATCAGTGTCAGGGCTGAAGCGCCGCGAATCAGGTGGCGAATCATCGCATTCATGGCAGTGCCTTCCGGTTATGAAACGTGAGAGAGAACATAAGCACGCTATCGAACAGGATGTAAGTGAATGTATCATCGGACCTCACATTTTTGGGACGCAAGGTGCATCGGCAAACAGCACATGGCCAGCGTCACTCATTCCGCAATGGAATGATTACTATCACTTCAACCTCTCTTCCGCCGTTTGGGCTTGCCGCTTAGCCTTCGCGCATTCCCTTTTGTCCAGCGAGACCCGTTATGAATCCAACGACCCAGGCGCCCCACGGTGCCGCGACAATGACCAAAGGCATGGTGCTGCTCTTCGCCTTCTGCTGCGGCGCCATCGTCGCCAATATTTACTATGCCCAGCCGATCATTGGCCTGATCGCGCCGGACATCGGCCTGACCAGCACCATGGCCAGCTTCATCGTTTCGTTGACGCAAATTGGCTACGCGCTGGGGTTGTTCTTCCTGGTGCCGCTGGGCGATCTGCTGGAGAACCGTAGATTGATGATCATCACCACCGTGGTGGCGATTGCCAGTTTGCTGGGCGCTGCGTTCACCGATCAGCCCAATGTGTTTTTGCTGATCTCGTTGCTGGTAGGCTTCAGTTCAGTATCGGTGCAGATCCTGATTCCACTGGCCGCGCATCTTGCACCGGAAGAATCTCGCGGCCGGGTGGTCGGCGGAATCATGGGCGGTTTGCTGCTGGGTATTCTGCTGGCACGACCGGTGTCCAGCGTGGTGGCTGACCACTTCGGCTGGCGCGCGATGTTCATGATTGCGGCCGCGTTGATGGCGGCGATCAGCATCGTGCTCGCGCTGACCATTCCCAAGCGCCAGCCTGATCACAGTGCTTCTTACGGGCAGTTGCTGGGGTCGCTGTGGACACTGTTGCGCCAACAACCGGTCTTGCGTCAGCGGGCGTTTTATCAGGGTTGCATGTTCGCCACGTTCAGCCTGTTCTGGACCGCCGTGCCGCTGGAACTCGCCCGCAATCATGGCCTGTCGCAAACCCAGATCGCGATCTTCGCCCTGGTCGGTGCCATCGGCGCCATCGCCGCGCCCATCGCCGGTCGCCTGGCTGATGCCGGTCACACCCGCATCGCGTCTTTGCTGGCCCTGATATTCGCCAGCCTGAGCTTCCTGCCGGCGTTCATCCATCCGCTCTACAGCGTCATAGGCCTGGCCGTGACCGGCGTGGTACTCGACTTCTGCGTTCAGATGAACATGGTCCTCGGCCAACGCGCGGTCTACGCCCTCGACGCCAAAAGCCGCAGTCGCTTGAACGCGCTGTACATGACCAGCATCTTCATCGGCGGCGCGTTTGGTTCGTCGGTGGCCAGTGCGGTGTATGAACACGGCGGCTGGTTGTGGATCGTGATTGTGGGGAGTACGTTTCCGCTGTTGGCGTTGCTGCGGTTTTTGAGTGCTTCGCAGAAGGCTTCGCTGGCGACGGCTTAAGCTTTTTAAACCCTCGCGAGCTCGCTCCCACAGGTAATCGCCCAACCTGTGGGAGTGAGCCTGCTCGCGATGCGATTTGACGGCAATCGCCTGATTCAAACGTTCAACATTCCCCATCCCCTGCCTGCGAATTCCGGATTGTCCCGATGCGTGCTTACTGACGTTGGTGTTGGAACAATAAACCCCTCCTCCACCATTTTTTGCAGCAGGATCCGTGCGACTTCGACAGCAGCGTTGTATGCCTCCTCAAACGTATCCCCGGCGGTCACCGCGCCAGGGATGTCAGGTATTTGAATACCGATTGCCGTTCTCTCGTCTCCCCACTCGATAATGATGGGATGGTGCACAGGCGTTCCTCCCGCAAAACATCACCTTAATAAAGCGTCACTGGACCATAGAATCCGGACAGGATCTGTTCACGTTGTTTTTCAGGATGTGAGCTCACTCATTCCCCCAAGAGTGTCGATGCCGGCACGATTATGTGATCGATCAGGATGGTGTGAGTCGTTACGCCGAGGTCAACCCGGATTACACTCAGCGTCCTGAGCCTGAAGCGATGCTGGATGCGATTCGCGGCTGCCCCTTTCACTGCCGCCCGCCCCGGCGGCAGGTTCTTTTCAAGGAGTGTGAAATGACCCGTCGTACTTTTCTCATCACAGGCGCCAGCAAAGGCATCGGTCGCGCGGTGGCCGAGCATCTGGATCGCGCCGGGCACCGGGTGGTCGGGATCGCACGAACCCCTGACCTGACGTTCCCCGGCATTCTGTTTCCACTGGATTTGAGCGACCGGGTGCTGACCCAGGAAGTCCTGGCGGATCTGGCCAGGACGTACGAGTTTGATGGGCTGGTGAACAACGTCGGTCTGGTACGCCCGCAGGTGTTGGGCGAGATCGATCTGGATACGTTCGACGATGTGATGCGGGTCAACCTCCATTCGGCGTTGCAGGCCACCCAGGCACTGCTGCCGAATATGCGTGCCAAGGGCTGGGGTCGGGTGGTGAATATTTCCAGTTTGACCGTGCTGGGGATCACCCAACGCACGGCGTATGCGGCGGCGAAAGCGGCGCTGATCAGCTTCACGCGATCGTGGGCGCTGGAGCTGGCGAAAACTGGCGTGACAGTGAATGCCGTGGCACCGGGGCCGACTGAAACCGAATTGTTCCGCACCAACAATCCACCGGGCAGTGAGGGTGAAGCGCGGTATCTGGCGGGCGTGCCGATGGGCCGTTTGGGGCAGCCGCAGGAGATTGCGGCGGCGATCGCGTTTTTGCTGTCCGAGCAGAGCGGGTTTATCACCGGGCAAACGCTGTTTGTCGATGGCGGCTCCTCCATCGGCAAAGCCGCGTTCTAACCAACAATACAACCCCCCTATAGGAGTGAGCCTGCTCACGATGAGGTCCTGACAGCCAACATCGTTGTTGAATGTCAGGCCGCCATCGCGAGCAGGCTCACTCCTACAGGGGAATTCCTAAAGGCATCAGACTGCACAAGGGTTTCGAATGGACCGCCTCGCCGCAATGGAAACCTTCGTCTACGTCGTGGAAACCGGCTCGTTTTCCGCCGCCGCCCGGCGCCTGAATATCGGCCAGCCCGCCGTGTCGAAAGCCATTGCGCAACTCGAATCACGCCTGGCCGTGCGACTGTTGTTGCGTTCGACCCGAGGCCTGACGCCCACCGAGGCCGGCCTGGCCTTTTTCGAACGCGCCAAACGTGCCATCGAAGAAGTTGACGAGGCCGACAACGCCGCGCGCGGTGCCGCCAGCGGGCTGACCGGCAACCTGCGCATTTGCGCCGCCGTGACCTTCGGCCGAATCCATATCGTGCCGCACCTCGGGCCGTTCCTCGATCAGAATCCAGACCTGAACATCGACCTGCTGCTCGACGACCGTAACCTCAATCTGGTCGAAGAAGGCGTCGACGTCGCACTGCGCATGGGCGCCCTGAGCGACTCCGGCCTCACCGCCCGCAAGATCGCCGAATGCCGACGTGTTGTACTCGGCACACCGGCTTACTTCGACAAACACGGCGAACCCACCTGCCCGGCTGACCTGTGCAAACACCAGGCAGTGGTCTACGCCTTGGGCGGCGGCGCCAACTGGCAATTTCGCAACGCGAGCGAAGAACAGTCCGTGATCATCAATGGCCGAATTCGCGTCAGCGCCGCGGAAGGTTTGCGTGAAGCGGTCCTCGCCCATCTGGGATTGACCATGGCCTCCGAATGGATGTTTGCTCCGGAGCTGGCCAGCGGTGCCGTCAGGGAAGTGATGACGGATTGGACCCTGCCGAACCAGGATTTGTGGGCGGTGTTTCCCACCGGAAGAATGGCCAGCGCGAAGGCTCGGGCGTTTGTGGAGTATGTGCAGGGGTTGTTGGTGAATAGAACCTGAACAGGACTCAAGCGGCAAAACGGCGATCCTCAGATCGCCGTTTTCATTTACTGCCCGAATTGCCGTCCCAACCCGCCCGGAACGCCATGGATATCCGTGTCTTCCCAAGGCCCGTCGGGGCTGACCGAACGGCTCCAGCCGTTGTTCCAGCGGTAGTAGGTGCGCTGGCGGTAGAAGGTGTTGGTCTGATCCTCCAGCACATAGACGCCAAGCTTGGCGTCCCAATGGCTATTACCACCCGGTGGCGGTGCGAAGCTGGCGGAGGTGCGCGGCATCGGTTTGGCCGGCTTGGCGGGGATGCCCGGTTTGCCCGGCGAGGGTGTCGTGGACGGTGTCGGCCTTGGCTGCGATGGCGGGATCGGTGGTGGTGTCGTGGGCTCTGGCCGCTGGACCGCACATGCACTTAACCCCAAAACCAGACTGAGCAGGGTGATACGAGCAATAGCGGTCATGGCGGTGCTTCCTGTTATTTGTCCGGGCTGTCGATGGTCAGTGTCTGCGTCGCGGTGGTGCTGCTGGCCAGAGGCTGGCTGCGACCGACCCATTCACCGGCAGTCGGTTGGCCGGCACGGGAGACGCGCGCAACCAGTTGGACTTCAGGGAAGTTCGACAGTTTCAACTGCGGCATCATTGCGTCGGCATCACCCAGTTCGACAGTCACCGGCAAGTCGGCCACGGTCAGGCGTTTGGCCGCCAACGGCGCAGGTGGACCTGAGGTGGCGCGGGCGAAGATGAAGACAGTGTCACCCGGCTGGACCTTGGCTTTGAGCGCTGGCGCCAGGTCTACGGTGACTTTCAGCAACGCTGCCGCCTTCGCCGCAGGTGCCTGGACAACCTTGCCACCGCTGGCTTCCAGCTTCTCGGTGGCCCGGCTGATACCGCCTTGCAGGGCGGCGCGGGAGCTGTCCTCGGGCGGCAGTTGCGCCAGCAGGCGATTCCAATAGTCGATAGCGTCCTGATAACGCTGGGCTTCGAAAGCTGCGATGCCAAGCAGTCCAAGGCTGGTGACTTCTTTGGGATCGGCTTTCAGCGCTTCATCAGTCAGGGCCTGAATCTTGTCCGACCACTTCTTGCCATCGGCAAAGTATTGGGCCTGCGCCCATTGGCCGAGCAGTTCCGGTTGACGCCCGGCCAGGTTCACCGTGCGCTCAAAGATCTTCGCTGCATCGCCAGGACGGTCCTGGGCCATGTAGGTGCGACCAAGGAAATACAAGCCTTCAGCCGATTCCGGCTGAGCGGCGACGGCGCGTTCCAGGCGACGGGTCATCTCTTCCATCGACTGCGGTGCCTGGGAAAATTCGCGGGTCAGTTCGACTTTGTCGCTGGCACCGAAATGCAGGTACAAGCCAAGACCGAGCACCGGAACCAGCACTGCCGCCAACAACGGCAACGGCTTGCCCAGGCGACCCACGCGAGGCGCTGCAACGCCTTCGGTATCGGCGAGTAGCTCACGGGCCGCTTCGGCGCGGCCGGCGTCCATTTGCCCGGCGTCGAGCACACCCTCTTCCTGCTGAGTCTGCAACTCAGCCACGCGCTCTTGGTACAGCGCAACGTTCAGGGCGGTACGATCCTCTTCAAGTTGAGCACGACGACCGCGCAAAACCGGGATCAACAGAAAACTCAGGGCAACCAGAAGCAGCAGACCTGCAGCGAGCCAGAAATCAATCATTCTTGGTTTTTATCCAACAGGTGGTCGAGGCGCTCACGCTCCTCGGCAGAAAGCGCGTCCGGGGTTTCGGCGCGTTGCACGCGACGACGGCGGACGATCACGGCGATGATCACGAAACCGCCCAGCAGGAGGCCGGCCGGGCCGAACCAGAGCAGTGCAGTCTTGGCGTTGAGAGCCGGTTTGTAGCGGACGAAGTCACCGTAGCGGTCGACCATGAAGTCGATGATCTGCTGGTTGTCCTTGCCCTCGCCGAGCATGCGGAAAATCTCTTTGCGCAGGTCGGCGGCAATCGGTGCATTGGAATCGGCGATGTCCTGATTCTGGCACTTGGGGCAACGCAGTTCCTTGGTCAGCTCGCGAAAACGCTCGCGATCACCTTCTTTGGCGAACTCGTAGGTATCGATGGCGGCGTGGGCCACGCCGGCCATGCTCAAGCCCAGTACCGCCGCTGCTATCCAGCGCTTCATGGCTTGGCCTCATCGACCAGCGCCTGATACTTGGCAGCCAGTTTTTCACGCCAGACCTGCTCGTCGATCACACCGACGAACTTGTCGCGGATGATGCCCTTGGCGTCGATGAAAAAGGTTTCCGGCGCGCCATACACACCGAGGTTCAGGCCCAGGGTGCCGGCGTCGTCACGGATGTCCAGTTGATACGGGTTGTGGAACTCCACGAGCCACTTCAAGGCGTCGGCGTTGACGTCCTTGTAGTTGATGCCGTAAATCACCACGCCCTGCTGGGCCAGTTTGTTCAGCACCGGGTGCTCGACCCGGCAGGAAATGCACCAGGTGCCCCAGACGTTGACCAGCGCTGGTTTGCCCAGAATATCGGCCTTGGTCAGGGTCTTGTCGCCCTGCACGGCCGGCAGGGAAAACTCCGGGAACGGCTTGTTGATCATCGCCGAAGGCAGCTCGGCCGGGTCCAGGTACAGACCGCGGTAAAGGAAAACAGCCACCACCAGAAAAATCATCAGTGGCAACAGCATCAACCAACGTCTCATGCAGTCGCTCCCGTCATGCCCAGTGCTTCACGCACCCGGCTTTTCACCTTGACCCGATAACGCCGATCCAGCGCCGCCAGCAACCCGCCGAAGCCAGTCAGCAGACCGCCGAACCAGATCCAGCGCACGAACGGTTTGACGTGAACGCGCACAGCCCAGGCGCCATCGCCCAGCGGTTCGCCGAGGGCGACGTAGAGGTCACGGGTGAAACCGGCGTCGATCCCGGCTTCGGTCATCACCGAGTTCTGCACGGTGTACAGGCGTTTTTCCGGGTGCAGCACGCTGACTTCCTTGCCATCGCGGATCACCCGAACGGTGCCCTTGTCGGAGGTGAAGTTCGGGCCTTCGAAGTGCTTGGCGCCTTCGAACACGAAGTGATAACCGGCCAGGTCCATGGACTCGCCCGGCGCCAGGCGCAAGTCGCGCTCGGCACTGTTCTGGCTCGACAACACGACGCCCAGCGCACACACGGCAATGCCCAGGTGAGCGATCTGCATGCCCCAATAACTGCGGGTCAGGGTCGGCAGGCCTTTGATCAGGCCTTTGTGGCGAGTCTTGTCGAGGATATCCCGGACACCGGCGAGCAATACCCACGCTGCCAGCATGAAGGTTGCAATCACCGCCCAGTTGAAATCGCCATAAGCGACGCCGGCCACAACCGCCAGCGCAGCACTGCCGAGCAGTACCGGGGTCAGCATGCTCATCAGCCATTTGACCGGGGTGTCTTTCCAGCGCACCAGCATGCCGACTGCCATCACCACCATCAGCAACGCCATCAACGGAATGAACAGCGCATTGAAGTACGGCGGGCCGACCGACAGTTTGGCGCCGGTCATCGCATCGAGAATCAGCGGGTACAAGGTGCCGAGCAGGATCATCGAAGCCGCCACCACCAACACCAGGTTGTTACCCAGCAGCAGGGTTTCCCGGGACCAGAGGTTGAAGCCGACCTGGCTCTTGACCACCGGCGCGCGCAGGGCGAACAGCGTCAGCGAACCGCCGACCACGAACAGCAGAAAAATCAGGATGAACACACCGCGCTCAGGGTCGGACGCAAACGCGTGAACCGACGTCAGCACGCCGGAACGCACGAGGAACGTACCGAGCAAGCTCAGCGAGAATGCGGCGATGGCCAGCAACACGGTCCAGCTCTTGAACACGCCACGTTTTTCCGTGACGGCCAACGAGTGAATCAGCGCCGTACCGACCAGCCAAGGCATGAAAGAGGCGTTTTCCACCGGGTCCCAGAACCACCAGCCGCCCCAGCCGAGTTCGTAATACGCCCACCACGAACCGAGGGTGATGCCGATACCAAGGAAAGCCCAGGCGACGATGGTCCACGGACGCGACCAGCGCGCCCACGCCGCATCAAGGCGACCGCCCATCAGCGCCGCGATGGCGAAGGCGAAAGCCACGGAGAAACCGACGTAACCCATGTACAGCATCGGCGGGTGAACGATCAGGCCGATGTCTTGCAGCAACGGATTGAGGTCGGCGCCATCGCTGGGCACTTGCGGCAGGATGCGCTTGAACGGGTTGGACGTGAGGATCAGGAACAGCAGGAAACCGGTGCTGATCATGCCCATCACCGCCAGCACGCGGGCCAGCATGTCCCGCGGCAACTGCCGGGAGAACACCGATACCGCGAAGGTCCAGCCACCGAGGATCAACGCCCACAACAGCAATGACCCTTCGTGTGCCCCCCAGACTGCGCTGAATTTGTAGTACCAAGGCAAGGCACTGTTGGAGTTGCTCGCGACGTAGGCGACCGAGAAGTCGTCGGTCATGAACGCGTAGGTCAGGCAACCAAAAGCGAACACCAGGAAAGTGAACTGACCCCAGGCGGCTGGCTGAGCCAGGCTCATCCACAGTCGATCACCGCGCCAGGCACCGAGCAATGGCACCACGGCCTGAACCAGCGCGAAACACAGCGCCAGGATCATGGCCAGGTGGCCAAGCTCAGGGATAAAGATTCCGGATGTCATCAATTAACCCTCTTTGGCTTGTGTGGGTGCCGACTGGCCGCTGTCTTTCAGGGCTTTGGTCACTTCCGGCGGCATGTATTTTTCGTCGTGCTTGGCCAGCACTTCGTCGGCCACCACCACGCCGTCGGCGTTGATTTTGCCCAGGGCAACGATGCCCTGCCCTTCACGGAACAGGTCCGGAAGAATGCCGCGATAGGTGATGGTCACGGATTTGTTGAAATCGGTGACGACGAATTTGACGTCCAGCGAATCGCCGGAACGTTGCAACGAACCTTTCTCGACCATGCCGCCCGCCCGAATACGCGTGTCTTGCGGCGCTTCGCCGTTAGCGATCTGGGTCGGGGTGTAAAACAGATTGATGTTCTGCTGCAAGGCGCTCAGGGCCAGGCCGACGGCAGCGCCGACACCCACCAGGATCGCGAGAATGATGATAAGACGCTTTTTGCGCAGCGGATTCACTTGCCGTTCTCCCGGCGCAGACGACGCGCCTCTTGTTGCAGATACCGCTTGCGGGCCAGGATCGGCGCCGCCACGTTGAGGACCAGCACTGCCAGGCAGATGCCATAGGCGGACCAGACATACAGGGCATGATGGCCCATGGCGAGGAAGTCGCCGAATGAAGCAAAACTCATCGAGCGGCCTCCAGGCTGTTTTGTACTTCGGCCTTGACCCAGCTGGCCCGCGCTTCGCGCTTGAGCACTTCAAGGCGCATGCGCAGCAACAGGACCGCGCCGAAGAAACAGTAGAAACCCAGCACCGTCAGCAGCAATGGCAGCCACATCTCGGCCGGCATCGCCGGTTTTTCGGTGAGGGTGAAGGTCGCGCCCTGGTGCAGGGTGTTCCACCACTCCACCGAGTACTTGATGATCGGGATGTTGATCACGCCGACAATCGCCAACACCGCACAGGCCTTCGCGGCGCTGTCACGATTACTGATGGCGTTGCCCAGCGCAATAAGACCGAAGTACAGAAACAGCAGAATCAGCATGGACGTCAGTCGCGCATCCCAGACCCACCACGAACCCCAGGTCGGTTTGCCCCAGATCGCGCCGGTGACCAGCGCCACAGCGGTCATCCAGGCCCCGATGGGCGCCGCGCATTGCAGGGCGACGTCGGCCAGTTTCATCTTCCAGACCAGCCCGACGATGCCACACACGGCCAGCATCACATAGCAGGACTGCGCCAGCATGGCGGCCGGAACATGGATATAGATGATGCGAAAGCTGTTGCCTTGCTGGTAGTCGGGCGGCGCGAAGGCCAGGCCCCAAACGACACCAACGCCGATCAGCAGCAACGCCGCAACGCTCAGCCAGGGCAGCAGTTTGCCGCTGATGCCGTAAAACCATTTGGGCGAGCCGAGCTTGTGAAACCACGTCCAGTTCATACTGTTTCCATCACGGTTGCCCTTCGCTGTGAAGGGCTGGGTCTTTACTGATTAAATTTTAACCAGACCTCATTATTCGCCGACGCTGATCTTCAGGCCAGCAGCTATTGCAAAAGGTGTCAGGGTTATCGCCAGGGCGGTCAGGCTACCAAGCCACAAGAGATAACCGGTCGCCGGCATGCCCTGCAAGGCTGCCTGCAAGGCGCCACTGCCGAGAATCAACACCGGGATGTACAGCGGTAGAATCAGCAGTGCCAACAACAGGCCACCGCGCTTCAATCCGACCGTCAGGGCTGCGCCCACCGCACCGAGCAGGCTCAGCACCGGTGTACCCAGCAATAAGGAAAGCAGCAACACCGGCAGAC
Source organism: Pseudomonas sp. URMO17WK12:I12 (assembly GCF_000514395.1). NCBI lineage: Bacteria > Pseudomonadati > Pseudomonadota > Gammaproteobacteria > Pseudomonadales > Pseudomonadaceae > Pseudomonas > Pseudomonas sp. URMO17WK12:I12. The sequence goes on along the minus strand of NZ_AZVV01000005.1, from coordinate 119,119 downwards.
AAGCGGCAGGTAAACCGAGCATCAACGCCAGCAGTGGCGCGAGCAAAACCAGTGCCAGGCCTGAGAAGGCCCAGTGTGCCAGTACCTTGGCCAAAACCAGAAGAGGCAGGGGGTGCGACGAAAGGACCCACTGTTCGAGGGAACCGTCTTCGAAATCACTGCGGAAAAGCCCGTCCAGCGAGAGCAGAACCGATAAAAGCGCTGCCACCCAGACCAGTCCCGGAGACAAGGTTTGCAACAATTGAGCCTCGGGGCCGACCGCCAGCGGGAACAGCGCCACGACGATAGCGAAGAACACCAGCGGATTAGCCAGTTCCGCAGGACGGCGGAACAATAAACGGGCCTCACGGGCGACCAACAGGCCGAAAACACTCATACGGCCCAATTCCCCAGGTCAATGTCGCGATAGCCGGCCGGCATCCGGGTCAGCGTGTGGTGCGTGGTCAACACGACCATGCCGCCCCGCTCGCAGTGCGCGGCCAGGTGTTCTTCGAGTTGCGCCACGCCTTGTTTATCGAGCGCGGTGAACGGTTCATCGAGAATCCACAGCGGCGGGCTGTCCAGGTACAACCGCGCCAACGCCACGCGACGATGCTGGCCAGCAGACAGGGTGTGGCAGGGAACATCCTCGAAACCGCGCAGTCCGACAGCCGCCAAGGCTTGCCAGATGGCCTCATGGGACGCCGGATGATGCAAGGCGCAAAGCCAGCTGAGGTTTTCCTCGGGGGTCAGCAGTTCCTTGATGCCGGCGGCATGACCGATCCACAGCAGGTTGCGCGCCAGCTCAAGACGTTGCTCATTGAGCGGCTGGCCGTTGAGCAGCACCTGACCGGCGGTCGGCTGCATCAGCCCGCACAGCAGACGCAACAGGCTGGTCTTGCCACTGCCGTTGGGGCCGCTGATTTGCACCATTTCGCCACTGGCCAGTCTCAAATCGAGATTTTCGAAGAGCAGCCGAAGGTCTCGCTCACAAGCGAGGGCAACGGTTTGCAGGACTGGGCTGGTCAAGGGATCACGGGCCTTTTGCGGTTCAAGTCGGCGGCGAAGCGGCCGCTAAAGAGATGCAGCATAGATGCATTGGCGGTCTGTTCTAGAGAGCTGCGTCAAACAATTGCAATGTTTTCGCCACTCCCCGAAAGACGGGCGGCATTATACATGCCATGCCCTACTCTAAAGAGTGCATTTTCCTCAGGTTGTGACCGCGTATGACAGGCGAAATGAACATCCTCCCGCTACCCCAGACCACGCCCGCGACTTCGCGGCCGCTGGTGATGAGTGGCGACCTGCTGCAGTTGCTAAAGCCAATGGAGGGCCTGATCGACGTCGGGCAGACCGCCAAGGCTGAAGTGCTGTCACTCAAGCAGACGGATCAGACTTTTCAACTGTTGCTCAAAGTCACCCTCGACAGCGGTCGCCAGACCACGGTGCAGGCCACCAGCACCCAGCCGCTGCCTCAAGGCACCAGCCTGGCGATCACGCAGCCGTCGGCGAGCAATCTGGCAATCACTGTGCAACAGGCCATCGCTTCCAGCATTGCCACCCTTACCCGCATCGACACCGCGCAACTGCCGGTCGGCACCTTGCTGCAAGGCAAAGTACTGACCTCGCAGGTGCTGCCGCAGGTGCCAGGGCAACCGACGGTGTTTCGCTCGATGGTGAGCTTGTTAAACACCGTGCTGAGCGGGAGCACCTTGAGTATCGACAGCCCGACGCCGCTGCGCATCGGCACGTTGTTGAGCGCCATGGTGCAAGACACCCAGACGCTGAAATTCGTCCCGCTGAGCAGCCGCCAGGAACAATTGGCGGTGACCCAGCAACTGGTCAGCCAACAAAGCCGCCAAGGCTCGCTGGATGGCTTGATTAAAGTTCTGCAAAACCTGCCGTTGCCTCCACCGTCGTCGGATCCGACTTCCAACGACCTGCGTGTTGCCGTGGAAAGACTCCTCGCTGGCCTCCCGGACGTTCAGCAATTGAGCACGCCAAAGGGTCTTGCTCAAGCGTTGGCCAACAGCGGCCTGTTCCTCGAAGCGAAATTGCTGACCGGACAGAATCCGACGCTGGCTCCAGACATGAAGGGCGATTTGCTCAAGCTGATCGCACAACTGACACCGGGGCTGCCGGCCAACACCAACCTCAACGCACTGATCGCCGCCAACACATTGGTGCAGGCGATGCCGAGTTTCGTGCGCAGCGCCCTCGGCATGCTCGGCCAGGTCAGCGCCAAACCGCTGCCGACCAGTTTCCCGCTGCCCGAGCGCCTGCTGCAAAGCCAGGACGGTGAAGGTGATCTGGAGCACTTGCTGCGTTTGGCAGCGGCGGCGGTTTCGCGCCTGCAAAGCCATCAACTGTCGAGCCTGGAACAAACCGGTCTGACGGATGATGGGCGGCTGGTCAGCACCTGGCAGCTGGAAATCCCCATGCGCAACCTGCAGGACATCGTGCCATTGCAGGTCAAGTTCCAGCGCGAAGAAGCCCCAGAGAAAGAACAGCCGCACGAACGTCGCGACGAACGCGAGCCCAAGCAGCCACTGTGGCGCGTCGACCTGGCGTTCGACATGGAACCGCTAGGCCCGTTGCAGATTCAGGCGCAGCTGATCAAGGGCAGCCTGTCCAGCCAACTCTGGGCCGAACGCCCGTACACCGCGAGCCTGATCGAAAGCAACCTGGCCGGGCTGCGCGAACGCCTGCTGGCGTCGGGACTGAACGTCGGCGATCTGGATTGCCACCTCGGCAAACCGCCACAAGGCCCGCAAACCCGTCTTGAACAACGCTGGGTCGACGAAACCGCATGAAAACCCCCAACGCCCCACGCCAGGCCATCGCCCTCAAATACGACGGCAGCCACGCCCCTACCCTCACGGCCAAGGGTGACGAAGCGCTGGCGGAAGAGATTTTGCGGATCGCTCGCGACTACGAAGTGCCGATCTACGAAAACGCCGAGCTGGTAAAGCTGCTGGCGCGGATGGAGCTGGGCGAGAGTATTCCGGAGGAGTTGTACCGCACGATTGCCGAGATTATTGCGTTTGCATGGAACCTGAAGGGCAAGTTTCCGGCGGGGCATGATCCCGATGCGGTCATGCTGGAGAAGGACATCACCGAACGCGGTGACAATTACTGAGGCTTCAAGGACGCCATCGCGGGCAAGCCCGGCTCGCATAGGGTTCGGCGGCGTTCACATACTTTGTGCGCGACCGCAATACCTGTGGGAGCGAGGCTTGCCCGCGATGAGGGCGGCACTTTCAAATCTACGGTGACTGACGCACCGCCATCGCGAGCAAGCTCGCGAAAGCAATTTCAGCCGAGTTGCAAAAATCAGTTCTTGTGAAGCTTGCGCATCAACTCCGCTTCAGCCTGGGTCAAGCCGCAGGACTGCGTGAGTTCATCCACCGTAGCGCCCATCCCGACCAGTCGCGCCGCCTGGGCAAACGATAGGCTCGACGGGTCGCGCTGTTCCAGTTGCGCCAGTTTGTCCGGCAGCGGGCCGACCACCGCGCGCAGCTCGTGCAGGTCTTCACCCATGCGCACGTTGCCGCGCTGGTAGTCGTCCACGCGTTTGGCCAGGTCCTTGATGCGCTGATCCCGCAGCGCATCGCCCTGAGCCTGTTGCGCGGCGATCAATCGTTGACCGCGTATGTACGCCAGAAACATCGCCAGCGTGCCTGCCCAGAAAAGGAACAGGACAATGACCGCTACCTCAAGAATCAATCAGATGCTCTCCAGGTCCGACCATTCTTCTTCGCTCATCATCTTGTCCAGCTCGACCAGGATCAGCAGTTCGTTGTTCTTGTTGCATACGCCTTGGATGAACTTGGCGGATTCTTCGTTACCGACGTTTGGCGCGGTTTCGATTTCCGACTGACGCAGGTAAACCACTTCGGCCACGCTGTCGACCATGATCCCGACTACTTGCTTGTCGGCTTCAATGATGACGATACGGGTGTTGTCGCTGATCTCGGCATTCATCAGGCCGAAACGCTGACGGGTGTCGATTACAGTAACCACGTTACCGCGCAGGTTGATGATGCCCAGCACGTAGCTCGGAGCACCCGGTACCGGGGCGATTTCGGTGTAGCGCAGGACTTCCTGAACGCGCATCACGTTGATGCCGTAGGTTTCGTTGTCCAGCTTGAAGGTTACCCATTGCAGGATCGGATCTTCGGAACCCTTTGCAGCCGTCGCCTTATCATTCATACCCTGACCCCTCGAAAAACCGCCCTGGCGGTGTGTGTTCTGTGCATCGGCAGTGACTGCCGATGCGTGTTTGTTATGTCGGTTTGTGAGCCGGTTTCTTGATGCTGCTCATGTGCTTTGCCCCGCCACTGGCGATCAGTTCGGCCAGTGCGGAAACGTCGAGCAAGGCACACATGTGTTCAATCACGGTGCCCGCCAGCCAAGGTCGTTGACCCCGGTGGCTGCGCCATTTGATTTCGTTGGGGTCCAGGCGCAACGAGCGGCTGACCTGATGCACGGCCAGCCCCCACTCATAACCCTGGACCGAAATGACGTATTGCAGGCCCTGGCGGAAGTCATCGCGGTAGCGGTCGGGCATGACCCAACGCGCGGTATCGAGGACTTTCAGGTTGCCGGCCTGGCTCGGGAGAATCCCGAGGAACCACTCCGGCTGACCGAACAGCGGCGTCAGCTCGTGACCAGCCAACGAATATATCGAACCGAGGCACACCAGCGGCACCGCCAGCGTCAGGCCGGCGACATCGAACAACAGGCATTCGAAGGGCTCGGCGGCCCACGATGGACGCCCGTCAGTTTCGACCGGAGGCGGCGTGTTGCTCGGCGGGAGATGAACTTCGACAACCGGCGGCACCAGCGTTTGCAGCAGCGGTGCGATGGTCGATACCGGCGCGAGGATCGGTGCCGGTGCTTCCATGACAGGTGCTGGCGCCTTCACGACTGGCGCAACGACAGGGGCCACAACCACCGCGGCATCACGCGCCTGCTCTTCGAGCACCGCCAACTGAAACTCGTCGAGGGTGCTTTCAGGCTCGATCACTTCGACGGGCGCTTCGATGACGGGCGCCAGCTCCTCGGTCGCGTCCTGCAGCAAGCTGTCCAGATAGCTCTGGAGCGCCAGTTGCGGGCGAGAGGTGATTTTCACCGGCCGATTCATTTAAGCACCACGCAAGGAAGGTTCATCTCACGCCACCTGCGCAACGGATTGCTGCGCCAGCAAATGCTTGAGCAGCGCGCGGTAAGCCAGAACGCCGCGGCTCTTGCCGTCGAACTGCGAAGGCGTGAGCCCGGCCCGGCTTGCGTCACGCAGACGCGTGTCGACCGGAATGTAGCCTTGCCAGATTTCTTCCGGGTACAGGTCGCGCAGCACCCGCAGAGTCCCGAGGGAAGCCTGCGTGCGGCGGTCGAACAAGGTCGGGATGATGGTGAACGGCAGCGCCTGTTTGCGTGAGCGATTGATCATCGCCAGGGTGTTGACCATGCGCTCCAGGCCTTTGACGGCCAGATGCTCGGTCTGCACCGGGATCACCAATTGCTGGCTCGCCGCCAAGGCATTGACCATCAGCACGCCGAGCAACGGCGGACTGTCGATCACCGCATAATCGAAGTCCTGCCACAACTGCGCCAGGCTCTTGGCAATCACCAGGCCCAAACCACTCTGCCCCGGCGACTGACGCTCAAGGGTGGCCAGCGCGGTGCTGGAGGGCAACAGGGAAATGCTTTCGTGGCTGGTGGGCAACAGCAACTGACCGGGCAAGCCTTGCGGCACGCTGCCCTTGTGCAGGAACAAGTCGTAGCTGCTGTGTTCCAGGGTGTCGGGGTCGTAGCCGAAGTAACTGGTCATGGAGCCGTGCGGGTCGAGATCGACCACAACCACGCGCTTGCCCGCCTCGGCCAGCAAACCGGCTAAAGCGATAGAGGAAGTGGTTTTACCAACACCACCCTTTTGATTGGCAACTGCCCAGACTCTCATTCGAAGGGTTCCGCCCGGCCGACTAGGTCGACCGAGAAATAGCTCAGCGTGTTAATACGGGTGACGGAGAATTGACGGCGCTCTCTCGTACCGGCGACTTGACCGGGGTCGGTGCAGTTTGTGTGCCAGCACGCTTCAACGCGGCGTCCGGTTGTGCATGAGCGGTACCGGTGCCGGTCAGGCTGCGGCGCACATCGAGATTGCGCGACACCACCAGCACCACACGACGGTTGCGTGCGCGGCCTTCGGCAGTGGCGTTGTTGGCCACCGGCTGGAACTCGCCGTAGCCCACGGACGCCAGGCGGCTGGGGTTCACACCCTGCATCGCCAGCATGCGCACGATGCTCGCGGAACGGGCCGAGGACAGCTCCCAGTTGGTCGGGTACTGCGCGGTGCGAATCGGTTGATCGTCCGTAAAACCTTCGACGTGGATCGGGTTGTCGAATGGCTTCAAAATCCCGGCGACCTTGTCGATGATGTTGAACGCGATGTCGCTGGGCATGGCATCGCCGCTGCCAAACAACAGGCTGGAATTGAGTTCGATCTCGACCCACAACTCGTTGCCACGCACGGTCATCTGGTTGGAGCTGATCAGGTCACCAAACGCGGCACTGATGTCATCGGCGATACTTTTCAGCGGGTCGTTGGAACCGGCAACCCCGGCATCGACCTGCTCGCTGTCTTTCACCAACGGTTTTGCCGGCGTCACGGTCATCGGCCGCTCTTCACCGACCGGAATCGGTTTGAGCGAACGATCGGCGTCGGTGAAGACCCCGATCAACGCTTGCGAGATGACTTTGTACTTGCCTTCGTTGATCGAAGAGATCGAGTACATGACCACGAAGAACGCGAACAGCAACGTGATGAAGTCGGCATAGGAAACGAGCCAGCGTTCGTGGTTCACATGTTCTTCAGGTTGGCGACGACGTGCCATGGTCCATGTCTCCCATCAATCCATGAAGCCCTGAAGCTTCAACTCAATAGAGCGAGGGTTTTCACCTTCAGCGATCGACAGGATCCCTTCCAGCAACATTTCGCGATAACGCGACTGACGCAAGGCCACGGACTTGAGCTTGGAGGCAATCGGCAGCAACACCAGGTTGGCACTGGCCACACCGTAGATGGTCGCGACGAAGGCCACGGCAATGCCGCTGCCCAGTTGGGTCGGATCGGCCAGGTTGCCCATGACATGGATCAGGCCCATCACTGCCCCGATAATCCCGATGGTCGGCGCGTAGCCGCCCATGCTTTCAAAGACTTTGGCGGCCTCGATGTCGCGGCTTTCCTGGGTGTAGAAATCCACTTCCAGGATGCTGCGAATCGCTTCCGGTTCGGCACCGTCAACCAGCAGTTGCAGGCCTTTGCGCGAGTAGCTGTCAGGTTCGGCATCGGCCACCCCTTCCAGGCCGAGCAGGCCTTCCTTGCGGGCGGTCAGGCTCCAGTTCACCACGCGATCAATGCCACCGGCCAGGTCAACGCGCGGCGGAAACAGAATCCAGCCAAGGATTTGCATGGCGCGCTTGAAGGCGCTCATCGGCGATTGCAACAAGGCTGCGCCGATGGTGCCACCCAATACGATCAGGGCTGCCGGGCCGTTGGCCAGCGCGCCAAGGTGGCCTCCTTCAAGGTAATTGCCGCCAATGATGGCGACGAACGCCATGATGATGCCAATCAGGCTTAAAACATCCATCAGATACACGCCTCGACCAGGTGCTTGCCAATATCTTCCAACCCGTAGATCGCATCGGCGAGATCGGCTTTGACGATGGCCATCGGCATGCCGTAGATCACGCAACTGGCTTCATCCTGAGCCCAGATCGCGCTGCCGCTCTGTTTGAGCAGGCGAGCCCCTTCACGACCGTCGGCGCCCATGCCGGTCAGCACGACCGCCAGAACTTTGTCACCGTAGGACTTGGCAGCAGAACCGAAGGTGATGTCCACGCTTGGTTTGTAATTCAGACGCTCGTCGCCCGGCAGGATTTTCACCGCGCCACGGCCATCGATCATCATTTGCTTGCCACCCGGTGCCAGCAACGCCAGGCCAGGACGCAGGATGTCGCCATCCTCGGCTTCCTTGACGCTGATCCGGCAGAGCTTGTCCAGGCGTTCGGCGAAGGCCTTGGTGAACGCCGCCGGCATGTGCTGGATCAATACCAGCGGCGCCGGGAAGTTGGCCGGCAACTGGGTCAGGACCCGTTGCAGCGCTACCGGACCGCCCGTGGACGTGCCGATGGCCACCAGTTTGTAGGCTTTGCGTTTTGGTGCAGGCGACGATGGGCCGGACGACACAGGCGCATGGGTGCGTGCCGGAATCGGCGCCGGCGCCGGACGCGACGGTGCATGGCTGCCGTAACTGCTGGCGCTTGCAGGCGCAGGAGTTGGAGCAGGCGCGGCGACCGGGGCCGGAGCACTGTAGGTATTGGCGCGACGGTTACTGCGCGAAATGCTCAGGATCTTTTCGCACAGCAGTTGCTTGACCTTCTCCGGGTTACGGGAGATGTCTTCGAAATTCTTCGGCAGGAAATCCACGGCGCCGGCATCCAGCGCATCGAGGGTGACCCGGGCGCCTTCGTGGGTCAGCGAGGAGAACATCAACACCGGCGTCGGGCAGCGCTGCATGATGTGCCGCACGGCCGTGATGCCGTCCATCATGGGCATTTCGTAGTCCATTGTGATCACGTCCGGCTTGAGGGCCAGGGCCTGATCGATCGCCTCTTTTCCGTTGGTCGCCGTGCCGACGACCTGGATATTCGAATCCGCTGAAAGAATTTCCGAGACGCGGCGGCGGAAAAACCCCGAATCGTCCACCACCAGGACTTTGACTGCCATAAACACTCCGTTAGACGGAGCGAGGCTCAGTCGCCCCGCTCCACCAGAATCAAATACGCCGCGTGGCGTAACGCTTGAGCATGCTCGGAACATCGAGAATCAGCGCAATGCGGCCGTCACCGGTGATGGTGGCGCCCGACATGCCTGGGGTTCCCTGGAGCATTTTGCCCAATGGCTTGATGACCACTTCTTCCTGGCCCACCAACTGATCGACGACAAAGCCGATCCGCTGCGTGCCCACCGAAAGGATCACCACATGGCCTTCGCGCTGCTCTTCGTGAGCGGCGGAGCTGACCAGCCAGCGCTTGAGGTAAAACAGTGGCAGCGCCTTGTCGCGCACGATCACCACTTCCTGACCATCCACCACGTTGGTGGTCGACAGGTCGAGGTGGAAGATCTCGTTGACGTTCACCAGCGGGAATGCAAACGCCTGGTTGCCGAGCATGACCATCAGCGTCGGCATGATCGCCAGGGTCAGCGGGACCTTGATGACGATCTTCGAGCCCTGGCCCTTGGTCGAGTAGATGTTGATCGAACCGTTGAGCTGGGAAATCTTGGTTTTCACCACGTCCATGCCCACGCCACGACCCGACACGTCGGAGATCTCGGTCTTGGTCGAGAACCCTGGCGCGAAAATCAGGTTGTAGCACTCGGTGTCGCTCAAGCGATCCGCCGCATCCTTGTCCATCACACCGCGTTTTACCGCGATGGAACGCAGGACGTGCGGGTCCATGCCTTTGCCGTCATCGGAGATCGACAGCAGGATGTGGTCACCTTCCTGTTCCGCCGCAAGTACGACTCGACCGCCACGGGACTTGCCCGAGGCTTCGCGTTCTTCCGGCGACTCGATGCCGTGGTCGACCGCGTTGCGCACCAAGTGGACCAGCGGGTCGGCCAGGGCCTCGACGAGGTTCTTGTCGAGGTCGGTTTCTTCGCCGACCAGTTCCAGGTTGATCTCTTTCTTGAGCTGGCGAGCCAGGTCGCGAACCAGGCGCGGGAAGCGCCCGAAGACTTTCTTGATCGGTTGCATCCGGGTCTTCATGACCGCGGTTTGCAGGTCAGCCGTGACCACGTCGAGGTTCGACACCGCCTTGGACATGGCTTCGTCGGCACTGTTGGCACCCAGGCGAACCAGGCGGTTACGCACCAGTACCAGTTCGCCGACCATGTTCATGATTTCGTCGAGACGCGCGGTATCGACCCGCACGGTGGTCTCGGCTTCGCTCGCCGGTTTTTCCGGTGGCGGCGCAGCCGGAGCACGGGCCGGGGCCGGTGCAGCAGCGGCAGCCGGTTTCGGTGCCTCGGCTTTCGGTTCTGGTGCCTTGGCCGCCGGTGCCGCTGCCTTGGCAGTGGGCGCCGGGGCAGTAACGACAGTGCCTGTCGCCACATCGGTGAACTTGCCTTTACCGTGCAATTCGTCGAGCAGCGATTCGAACTCGTGATCGGAGATCAGATCCCCACCCACCGCCGCCGCAGTTGGCGCAGGTGTAGCCGGTACCGAAGCAATGGCCGACTCCAGCGCATCCACCGCAAAGTTGCCTTTGCCGTGCAACTGGTCGAGCAGTGCTTCAAATTCGTCGTCGGTAATGTCGGAGCTATCGCCCGCCGCTTTTGGCGCAGCCGGTGCGGCTGGCGCAGGGGCCACGGCATCAACGGCGAACTGGCCTTTGCCGTGCAATTGATCGAGCAACGACTCGAACTCGGCATCGGTGATTTCGTCGCTGGCAGCAGCATCGCTGACAGGCGTTGGTGCTGCAGCCACTGGCGCTTCGGCCTGAGCCTTGACGGCGTTCAGCGAGTCCAGCAGTTGTTCGAATTCGTTATCGGTGATGTCGCCCGATTCGCTTTCGGCGGCAGGTGCTTCAGCCACGAGAGCAACCGGTGCAGCTTCATCTGCCGTTTGCGGCTCGGCCAGACGGGCCAGGGCCTCCAGCAATTCAGGTGTCGCCGCCGTAACCGGGCTGCGCTCGCGGACCTCGCCGAACATGCTGTTCACCGCGTCCAGCGCTTCGAGGACCACGTCCATCAGTTCCGAATCGACGCGACGCTCACCCTTGCGCAGGATGTCGAACACGTTTTCGGCGATGTGGCAGCACTCCACCAGCTCGTTGAGCTGGAGGAAGCCGGCGCCCCCTTTTACAGTGTGAAAACCGCGAAAAATTGCATTGAGCAAGTCCGCATCATCCGGTCGGCTTTCCAGCTCGACCAGTTGTTCGGACAGTTGCTCTAGAATCTCGCCGGCCTCAACCAGGAAATCCTGAAGGATCTCTTCATCGGCGCCGAAGCTCATTAAGGGGGTGCTCCTACAGGTCTAAAAACCTAAAAAACCTAGAATGCTGAAACGCTAAAATCCCAGGCTGGATAGCAAATCGTCCACATCGTCCTGACCGGACACAACGTCTTCTCTTTTATCGGCATGAATCTGCGGACCTTCACCCTGAGAGAGATGTTTTTGTGGATCTTTTTCGGCGAGCATCGATTCACGGTCATGTTCGATACCCGCAAAGCGGTCTACCTGGCTGGCCATGAGGACGAGCTTGAGCAAATTGCTTTCAACTTCGGTGACCAACTGGGTCACGCGCTTGATCACCTGACCGGTGAGGTCCTGGTAATCCTGAGCCAGCAGGATGTCGTTGAGGTTGCTCGACACCGTGCGGTTGTCCTCGGTGCTGCGTGTCAGGAAACCGTCGACGCGGCGGGCCAGCTCACGGAACTCTTCAGCCCCGACTTCGCGGCGCATGAACCGGCTCCAGTCCGTGCTCAACGCCTGGGCTTCTTCGCTCAGGCTGTTGACCAGCGGCGTGGCGCTTTCCACCAGGTCCATGGTGCGGTTGGCCGCGGCCTCGGTCAGCTTGACCACATACCCCAGGCGCTCGGTGGCGTCCGTGATCTGCGACACTTCCTCGGCTTGCGGCATGTTCGGGTCAATCTGGAAATTGACGATCGCGCTGTGCAGCTCGCGAGTGAGCTTGCCCACTTCCTGATACAGGCCACGGTCACGGGTCTGATTGAGCTCATGGATCAGTTGCACAGCCTCGCCGAACCTGCCTTTTTCAAGGCTGGCGACCAGTTCGACGGCATGTTTTTTCAGGGTCGATTCAAAATCGCCCTGTGAAGATTCTTTATGCTCCATAGCTCCCCCGTGGCGCAGTGGATCAACCGATGCGTTCGAAAATCTTCTCGATTTTTTCTTTCAACGCCTGGGCCGTGAAGGGTTTGACCACATAGCCGTTTACACCGGCCTGGGCCGCTTCGATGATCTGCTCGCGCTTGGCTTCAGCGGTCACCATCAACACCGGCAGGTGCTTGAGCTTTTCATCGGCGCGCACGTGGCGCAGCAGATCGATACCGGTCATGCCAGGCATGTTCCAGTCCGTTACCAGAAAGTCGATGCTCCCGCTGTTGAGAACCGGAATGGCGGTAGTGCCATCGTCAGCCTCGACCGTGTTGGTGAACCCAAGGTCACGCAACAGGTTTTTTATGATCCGCCGCATCGTTGAGAAGTCATCAACGATGAGGATTTTCATGTTCTTGTCCAATTCGACCTCCAAGCAGTCTTAAACGCGCCCAGCACCTGGACGCGCCATTTCAATCAATTCGGCAATTCACTCGATGACTGTCTGGAGCACAACAGATCGCGACCGGTGCCGTTCAAATCCGCACCAGCCCCGTTCGCAGTGTCCCCACACTGCCTTCAGCGCGCTCGCCACTCCCCCAAACGCCCCCGCAAACGGGCCGCGCACTGGCTGTGTAACTGGCTGACCCGCGATTCGCTGACCCCCAGGACCTCACCGATTTCCTTGAGATTCAACTCTTCGTCGTAGTACAGCGCCAACACCAGTCGCTCGCGCTCCGGCAAATTGGCAATCGCGTCCGCCAGCGCCGCCTGGAAGCGTTCATCTTCCAGATCGCGTGACGGCTCGAGATGAGCACTCGCGCCATCCTCGTGCAGCCCTTCGTGTTCGCCGTCCTGCAACAGATCGTCGAAACTGAATAAGCGGCTGCCCAGGGTGTCGTTCAAAATCCCGTAATAATCGTCGAGACTCAATTGGAGTTCGGCCGCAACCTCGTGATCTTTAGCGTCACGGCCGGTTTTAGCTTCAATAGAGCGAATTGCGTCACTGACCATACGGGTATTTCGGTGGACCGAACGTGGCGCCCAGTCCCCCTTGCGTACTTCATCGAGCATGGCGCCGCGGATTCGTATGCCCGCGTACGTCTCGAAACTGGCGCCTTTGCTGGCGTCGTATTTGGTCGATACTTCGAGCAGGCCGATCATCCCGGCCTGGATCAGGTCTTCAACCTGGACACTGGCCGGCAGACGGGCCAGCAAGTGGTAAGCAATGCGTTTGACCAGTGGCGCGTAACGCTCGATCAGCTCGTACTGCGCGTCACGTGCCGACTTCTTGTAGAGGTTGTAGCCACTGGCTGTCATAGGACGGGTCCTGCGGTCTGTTGCACGAGGCGCTCGACGAAAAACTCAAGGTGCCCGCGCGGGTTGGCAGGCAGCGGCCAGGTATCAACTTTCTGCGCGATGGCCTTGAACGCCAGGGCGCACTTGGAACGCGGGAAGGCTTCATACACGGCACGTTGTTTCTGCACAGCCTTGCGCACGCTTTCGTCGTAAGGCACCGCGCCGACGTATTGCAAGGCAACGTCGAGAAAGCGGTCGGTGACCTTGGTCAACTTGGCGAACAGGTTGCGACCTTCTTGCGGGCTCTGGGCCATGTTGGCCAGGACACGGAAGCGGTTCATGCCGTAATCGCGGTTAAGCAGTTTGATCAGCGCGTAGGCGTCGGTGATCGAGGTCGGCTCGTCGCAGACCACCAGCAAGACTTCTTGCGCTGCGCGAACAAAGCTGACTACCGAGTCACCTATGCCCGCAGCGGTGTCGATCACCAATACGTCGAGGTTGTCGCCGATGTCGCTGAACGCCTGGATCAGGCCGGCGTGTTGAGCCGGGCTCAAATGAACCATGCTCTGGGTACCGGACGCGGCCGGAACAATTCGAATACCGCCCGGGCCCTGCAACAGAACGTCGCGCAGCTCGCAGCGGCCTTCGATCACGTCGGCCAGGGTACGTTTGGGTGTCAGTCCCAACAGAACGTCGACGTTCGCCAGGCCCAGGTCAGCGTCCAACAGCATGACGCGACGGCCGAGTTCAGCCAGGGCCAGTGACAAATTCACTGACACGTTAGTCTTGCCGACGCCACCTTTGCCGCCGGTCACCGCGATCACCTGTACGGGATGCATGCTGCCCATGTTATTTCTTTACCTTGTCTTGCATAGACGGAGGCCACATTACTGGCTGCGCGTTCGCAAATGGAACAATGCATGGCAGACCATCGATGTAGGTACAAAAACTGTTCATGACTACCTTAGCCAACCTGCTTGGTCGGGCTGTGGTAAATATCAGCGAACATATCAGCCATGGCTTCTTCGCTGGGTTCTTCCTGCATTTGCACGCTCACGGCGCGACTGACCAACTGATGACGGCGCGGCAGATGCAAATCATCCGGAATCCGCGGACCATCGGTCAGGTACGCCACCGGCAATTCATGACTGATCGCCAGGCTCAGCACCTCGCCCAGACTTGCCGTTTCATCCAGTTTAGTCAGGATGCAGCCAGCGAGCCCGCAGCGCTTGTAACTGTGATAAGCGGCTGTTAGAACCTGTTTTTGGCTGGTGGTTGCGAGCACCAGGTAATTTTTTGATTTGATGCCACGCCCGGCCAGGCTTTCGAGCTGCATGCGCAGGGCCGGATCGCTGGCCTGAAGGCCTGCGGTATCGATCAGCACCACGCGTTTGCGCAGCAGCGGCTCCAGCGCCTGAACCAGCGACTGGCCCGGATCGACGTGGGTCACCGACACATTGAGAATGCGCCCCAGCGTCTTGAGCTGCTCCTGGGCGCCAATGCGAAAGCTGTCCATGCTCACCAGCGCGATGTTCTGCGCGCCGTACTTGAGCACGTAACGGGCAGCGAGCTTGGCCAGGGTGGTGGTCTTGCCCATGCCGGCAGGGCCGACCATGGCAATCACGCCGCCCTCTTCCAGTGGCTCGACTTCCGGTGTGGCAATCATCCGCGCCAGGTGCGCCAGCAACATGCGCCAGGCCTGACGGGGCTCATCGATATCACCGATCATGGCCAGCAGATCGCGCGACAACGGGCCGGACAGGCCGATGCGTTGCAGGCGACGCCAAAGGTTGGCCTGGGCCGGACGACTGCCTTGCAGCTGATTCCAGGCCAGCGAACCGAGCTGTACTTCCATCAGTTCACGCAGGCTGTTGAGTTCGAAGCGCATCGAGTCGAACGCGCGTGGATCAACGCCGCCAGCAGCCGGTGCCGGGGCAGGCGCCGAGCGACGCGGTTCGGCGTAGGTCGGTTCGATCAGTGGCTCGGCAGCGGTCAGTGGCAGGCCGGCGAACAACTGGCGATTGGTGGTGTTGTCGCCTTCGGTCTCGCCATCGCCACGCAGGCTCAATTCGGCCTGGGCAGTCACAATGCGCGATTGGGTCTTGCGCAGCTCATCCTCGAGTTCCATGTTCGGAACGCGCGGGGCCAGCGCCGACAATTTGTAATCCAGCGCAGCCGTCAGCTCGACACCGCCGGCGATCCGGCGATTGCCAATAATGGCGGCATCGGCGCCCAGCTCATCACGAACCAGTTTCATGGCCTGACGCATATCGGCGGCGAAAAAACGCTTAACTTGCATAAACCACTACCTCAGCCGTTGGGCCCTACTGTCGCAACGATGGTCACTTGCTTGTTGTCAGGGATTTCCTGATAAGCCAACACATGCAAACCCGGGACTGCCAGTCGGCCAAATCGCGACAACATGGCGCGAACCGGGCCGGCCACCAGCAGAATCACCGGCTGACCTTGCATTTCCTGACGCTGCGCCGCATCGATCAACGAGCGCTGCAGCTTCTCTGCCATGCTTGGCTCCAGCAGAACGCCCTCTTCCGAGCCTTGTCCTGCCTTCTGAAGACTATTGAGCAATATCTGTTCCAACCTTGGCTCCAGGGTGATCACTGGTAGCTCGGAGTCAGTGCCTACAATGCTTTGGACGATTGCGCGGGATACACCGACCCGCACAGCGGCCACCAAAGCGGCAGTATCTTGACTCTTGGCGGCGTTGTTGGCGATCGCCTCGGCGATGCTGCGAATGTCGCGCACAGGCACCTGTTCGGCCAGCAGCGCTTGCAACACCTTGAGCAGCTGCGACAGCGAAACCACGCCCGGCACCAGCTCTTCAGCCAGTTTAGGCGAGCTTTTGGCCAGCAATTGCATGAGTTGCTGGACTTCTTCGTGACCGATCAGTTCGCTGGAGTGCTTGTACAGGATCTGGTTCAAGTGCGTGGCAACCACGGTACTGGCATCGACCACCGTGTAACCGAGCGATTGCGCCTGGGCGCGCTGGCTGATTTCGATCCAGACCGCCTCCAGGCCAAAAGCCGGATCTTTGGCGGTTATGCCATTAAGCGTGCCGTAGACCTGCCCCGGGTTGATCGCCAGTTCGCGATCCGGGTAAATCTCGGCTTCTGCCAGGATCACGCCCATGAGCGTGAGGCGGTAGGCACTCGGCGCCAGGTCGAGGTTGTCACGGATATGCACCGTCGGCATCAGGAAGCCCAGGTCCTGGGACAGCTTCTTGCGCACGCCCTTGATCCGCGCCAGCAGTTGCCCCCCCTGATTGCGGTCTACCAGCGGAATCAGGCGATAGCCGACTTCCAGGCCAATCATGTCGATAGGCGTGACGTCATCCCAGCCCAGCTCTTTGGTCTCCATGGCGCGGGCCGGCGATGGCAGCAGTTCCTGCTGACGCTTGACCTCTTGCAGCGCCTGGACCTTGACCACGTTCTGCTTCTTCCAGAACAGGTACGCACCACCGGCAGCGAGAGCAGCCATGCTCAGGAAGGAAAAGTGCGGCATGCCGGGCACCAGGCCCATCACTGCCATCAGTCCCGCCGCGACAGCCAACGCTTTCGGCGAGGCGAACATCTGGCGATTGATTTGCTTGCCCATGTCTTCCGAACCGGAAGCACGGGTCACCATGATCGCGGCGGCCGTGGACAACAGCAGTGATGGCAATTGCGCCACCAAACCGTCACCGATGGTCAACAGCGCGTACACCCGACCGGCATCGCCAAAGGTCATGCCGTGCTGGAAGATACCGACCGCCATGCCGCCGATCAGGTTGATGAACAGAATCAACAGGCCGGCAATGGCGTCACCGCGCACGAATTTGCTGGCACCGTCCATGGAACCGTAGAACTCAGCCTCCTGGGCGACTTCCATCCGGCGCAGTTTGGCCTGGTTCTGATCAATCAGGCCGGCGTTCAAATCGGCGTCGATTGCCATTTGTTTGCCGGGCATCGCATCGAGGGTGAAGCGCGCGCTCACCTCGGAAATCCGCCCGGCACCCTTGGTCACCACGACGAAGTTGATGATCATTAAAATCGCGAAGACCACGATACCGACCACGTAGTTACCGCCGATCACCACCTCACCGAAGGCCTGGATCACCTTACCGGCGGCGGCGTGGCCGTCCTGACCGTGGAGCATCACCACCCGCGTGGAGGCCACGTTCAGCGCCAGTCGCAGCAACGTCGCGACCAGCAGAATGGTCGGGAACACCGCGAAGTCCAGCGGCCGCAAGGCGTAGACGCAGACCAGCAAAACGACGATCGACAGTGCGATGTTGAACGTGAAGAACACGTCCAGCAGGAACGGCGGCACCGGCAGCATCATCATGGCCAGCATGACCAGCAGCAACAACGGCACGCCCAGATTGCCCCGACTTAAGTCGGCAACGTTTGTGCGAGCACTGTTGAATAACTGAGAGCGATCCACGGTTTTCCCCGTTCCTTTAAAGCAAACTTTTGACGCCTGAAGCTGGCGCAAAGCGGCTATTGCAAGAAGCCTTCCAACTTTTGCAGAGGAGGTAAATAGAGGGATTGATTGGAGTTTTTTTGTAGCAGCTGTCGAGCCTGCGAGGCTCGACAGCTGCTTCAGGGGTGGGTCAGGAATCGCGGCGCAGATCCGGTGGAATCGGCAGGTCATCCTTGAGCGGCTCAGGCGGCTTGCCTTTGCCGGCGCGGTGCTGGCGGATCTGGTAGACGTAAGCCAATACCTGGGCGACCGCCAGGTACAGGCCACCGGGTATTTCCTGCTCCAGCTCGGTGGAGTAATAGATCGAACGCGCCAGGGCGGGCGATTCGAGCAGCAAGACATTGTTGGCCACGGCGATTTCGCGGATTTTCAAGGCCAGGAAGTCACTGCCCTTGGCCAGCAGCACCGGCGCGCTGCCTTTGTCCGGGTCGTACTTGAGCGCCACGGCGTAGTGGGTCGGGTTGGTGATGACCACATCGGCCTCGGGAATGGCCGCCATCATCCGCCGTTGCGACATTTCGCGCTGCAACTGGCGGATGCGCTGTTTGACCTCCGGCCGCCCTTCCTGATCCTTGTGCTCGTCGCGCACTTCCTGCTTGGTCATCAGCAGTTTCTTGTGGCTTTCCCACAACTGCACCGGCACGTCGACGGCGGCGATGATGATCAGCCCGCAGGCCATCCACAAGGTGCTCCAGCCCACCACTTGCAGGCTGTGAATGACCGCCATCTCCAACGGCTCGTGCGCGATGCGCATCAGGTCGTCGATGTCGGAAGACAACACCGCCAGTGCCACGAACAGCACGATCAGAAACTTCGCCAACGCCTTGAGCAGCTCGACGATGGCCTTGGCCGAGAACATCCGCTTGAGCCCCGCGCCAGGATTCATGCGACTGAACTTCGGTGCCATGGAACCCGCTGCGAACAACCAGCCACCCAGGGAAATCGGACCGATCAACGCGGCCAGCAGCAAGGTGATCATCAACGGCTGAATCGCCACCAGCGCAATCTGCCCCGAATGCAGGAGGAAGGCGCCCATGTTGCGTTGATCCAGAATCACTTCCCGCGAGAGCGTGAAGTTCATCCGCATCAGCTCCATCATTTCCTGCGCGAGGGCGCCGCCGAAAACCAGCAGGCCGCCGGCGCCGGCGAGCATGATCGCCAGGGTGTTGAGCTCCTTGGAACGCGCAATCTCACCCTTGTCCCGTGAGTCTTTTTTGCGCTTCTCCGTGGGGTCTTCTGTTTTGTCCTGACCGCTTTCGCTCTCAGCCATGACTCAGCGCGCCCGTGCGAGTTCGCGTAAAAACTGCAAGGCCTCGGTGGCCAGCGGTTGATACTGATTGATGATGTCCGCCAGCCCGACCCAGACGATGAACAGCCCGAGCACCAGGGTCAGCGGAAAACCGATAGAGAAGATATTCAGCTGCGGCGCGGCCCGGGTCATCACGCCGAACGCGATGTTGACTACCAGCAGCGCCGTGATCGCTGGCAACACCAACAACAACGCCGCACCGAGGACCCAGCCGAGCTTGCCGGCCAGTTCCCAGAAATGATTGACCAACAATCCGCTGCCAACCGGCAGGGTGGTGAAGCTTTCAGTCAGGACTTCGAACACCACCAGATGCCCGTTCATAGACAGGAACAGCAGTGTCACCAGCATGGTGAAGAACTGCCCGATCACCGCCACCGAAACGCCGTTGGTGGGGTCGACCATCGACGCGAAGCCCATGCCCATCTGAATGGAAACGATCTGCCCGGCGACCACGAAGGCCTGAAAGAACAGCTGTAAGGAAAAACCCAGAATCGCGCCAATCAGGATCTGCTCGGCGATCAGCAGCAGCCCACTCAAGTCCAGCGCATTGACCGGCGGCATCGGCGGCAGCCCCGGAGCGATCACCACGGTGATCGCCAACGCAAAGTACAAACGCACACGTTTGGGCACCAGCGTTGTACCAAACACCGGCATGACCATCAGCAAGGCGCCGATGCGAAACAGCGGCAACATGAACGTCGCCACCCAGGTACTGATCTGGGTGTCGGTCAGTTGCAACAGCGACGGCATGGTTTAGCCAATGACCTGAGGAATGCTGCCGTACAACTGCAGGATGTATTCCATGAACGTCTGCACCAGCCATGGGCCGGCAACGATCAGCGTGACCAGCATGACCAGCAAGCGCGGGAGGAAGCTCAGGGTCTGTTCGTTGATCTGCGTGGCGGCCTGGAACATCGCCACCAACAGGCCGACCAGCAGGCTCGGGATCACCAGCACGGCAACCATCATCGTGGTCAGCCACAGCGCTTCGCGAAAGATGTCTACCGCGACTTCCGGCGTCATGGCGAGACACCGCCGAAGCTGCTCGCCAACGTACCGATGATCAACGCCCAGCCATCCACCAGCACGAACAACATGATCTTGAACGGCAGGGAAATGATCAGTGGCGAGAGCATCATCATGCCCATCGCCATCAGCACACTGGCCACCACCAGGTCGATGATCAGGAACGGAATGAAAATCATGAAGCCGATCTGGAACGCGGTTTTCAGCTCAGACGTGACAAACGCCGGCACCAGAATGGTCAGCGGCGCCTGATCGGGCGACGCGATGTCGGTGCGCTTGGACAGGCGCATGAACAATTCAAGATCGCTGCTGCGCGTCTGCGCCAGCATGAAGTCCTTGATCGGCACCTGAGCCTTGGCGACGGCATCCTGGGCGGTCAGTTTTTCCGCCAGATACGGCTGCAAGGCGTCCTGATTCACCCGGTCAAACACCGGCGCCATAATGAACAGCGTCAGAAACAGCGCCATGCCCGTGAGGATCTGGTTCGACGGTGTCTGTTGCAGGCCCAGGGCCTGGCGCAGGATCGAGAAGACAATGATGATCCGCGTGAAGCTGGTCATCAGCATGACGAACGCCGGGATGAAACTCAGCGCGGTCATGATCAGCAGGATTTGCAGGCTGACCGAGTATTCCTGAGCACCATTGGCGTTGGTGCCCAAGGTGATCGCCGGGATCGACAACGGATCGGCGGCGAACGCCAGCGGCGCAGCCAGCATCAGGGCCAGCGTCAAGACGATGCGTAACGCACCCATTACTTCTTATCCTTTTGATCCTTGCCGAGCATCTCCAATAGACGCTGGGCAAACTCCGGGGTCGCTTTTTCAGTCACGCCCGGCACTTGCACCGGCTCTTTGAGCACATGCAACGCGGTGATGGTGCCAGGACTGAGGCCAAGCAGAATCTGTTCGTTGCCGACCTGCACCAGCATCAGACGATCACGGGGACCGAGTGCGCGGGAACCGATCAACTCGATCACCTGCCCTTTGCCGGCCGGCCCGGCCTGCTGGAACCGGCGCAACAGCCAGGCGAGGAAGAAGATCAACCCCAGCACCAGCAGCAAGCCGAAGACCAACTGCGTCAATTGCCCGGCCACGCCACTGCTGACCGCCGGCGCGACCGCCGTCGTAGCGGTCGCAACCGTCTCGGCGGCCAGCGCACTGAAGGGCATCGCCAGTACACACCCCAGAACCTTTTTCACTTAGCGCAGCTTCTTGATGCGTTCGCTTGGGCTGATCACGTCCGTCAGGCGAATGCCGAACTTCTCGTTGACCACGACCACTTCGCCGTGAGCGATCAGCGTGCCGTTGACCAGTACGTCCAGCGGCTCACCGGCCAGACGATCGAGCTCGATCACCGAACCCTGGTTGAGTTGCAGCAGGTTACGGATGTTGATGTCGGTGCTACCCACTTCCATGGAAATCGACACCGGGATATCAAGGATCACGTCCAGGTTCGGACCTTCCAGACTCACCGGGTCGTTGTTCTTCGCCACGCTGCCGAACTCTTCCATCGGCAGACGGTTGGACGACGAGCCAGCGGTATCGGCGGCCAGCAAGGCGTCGATATCGTCCTGACCGGCGTCACCGGTTTCTTCCAGGGCCGCAGCCCATTCATCAGCCAGCGCCTGGTCGTCCTGCGCGTTCATATCGTCGTTCATCATTTGTCCTCGGCGGGCAAAAATTCGGTTAGTAGCAGTCTGTTAAAACAAGGAGGTTTGAGCGCCGGTCAGCGGCGCTCGATCGGCTCGATCACCTGCAACGCAAGGTTGCCTTTGTGCGAGCCCATCTTGACCTTGAACGCAGGCACGCCATTGGCGCGCATGATCATTTCTTCCGGCATCTCGACCGGGATGATGTCCCCCGGCTGCATGTGCAGGATGTCGCGCAAGCGCAACTGGCGACGCGCAACCGTAGCGCCGATCGGCACGTCGACATCCAGCACGTCCTGACGCAGGGCGTTGACCCAGCGCTCGTCCTGATCGTCGAGGTCCGACTGGAAACCGGCGTCGAGCATTTCGCGCACCGGCTCGATCATCGAGTACGGCATGGTCACGTGCAGGTCACCGCCACCGCCATCGAGTTCGATGTGGAAGGTCGACACCACCACCGCTTCGCTGGGGCCGACGATGTTGGCCATGGCCGGGTTCACTTCCGAGTTGATGTACTCGAAGTTCACTTCCATGATCGCCTGCCAGGCTTCCTTCAAATCGACGAAGGCCTGCTCCAGCACCATGCGCACCACGCGCAGTTCGGTCGGGGTGAATTCACGCCCCTCGATCTTGGCGTGACGGCCATCGCCGCCGAAGAAGTTGTCCACCAGCTTGAACACCAGCTTGGCGTCGAGGATGAACAGCGCAGTGCCGCGCAACGGCTTGATCTTGACCAGGTTGAGGCTGGTCGGCACGTACAGCGAGTGCACGTATTCGCCGAACTTCATCACCTGCACACCACCGACGGCAACGTCCGCCGAGCGGCGCAGCATGTTGAACATGCTGATGCGGGTGTAGCGGGCGAAACGCTCGTTGATCATTTCCAGGGTCGGCATGCGTCCGCGGACGATGCGATCCTGGCTGGTCAGGTCGTAGCTTTTGACGCTGCCGGGCTCAGCAACGTTATCGGTCTGTACCAGACCATCGTCGACGCCATGCAACAGCGCATCGATCTCATCCTGGGACAGCAGGTCCTGCACGGCCATGTCGTGTTCCTACTGCAGTACGAAATTAGTGAAAAGCAACTGTTCGATAACCACTTTGCCGAGTTCTTTTTGCGCCACTTCCTGCACGCTGGCCGTGGCCTTCTGACGCAACATTTCCTGGCCAACCGGCGTGGCCAGGGTGTTGAAATCCTGACCGGAGAACAGCATGACCAGGTTGTTGCGGATCACCGGCATGTGCACCTTGAGCGCGTCCAGATCGGCCTGGTTGCGGCCCTGCATGGTGATGCTCACCTGCATGTAGCGCTGACGGCCATTCTGGTTGTAGTTAGCCACGAAGGCCGGCGCCATGGGCTCGAAAATCGCGGGCTGCTTGCCGACCACGGCGGTTTCCGCCGCAACCGGTTTGCTCTGGGCGCTGTGCATGAAGAACCAGGTCGCCCCCACGGACATGCCGATCGCCAGCAGCAAGGCCACCACGATCAAAACAATCAGCTTGATCTTGCCTTTGGTTGCGGGGTCTTTTACTACTGCTTCGCTCTTCGCCATGCCAATAATCCGTCACTATTCGGGTTTTCACAGTCGCACGGCAAGGCAAGAGCAAGTGTTATGCCAGAAGTGTCGGGAGGGCGCTGGGCGGGGATTTCAGGGACACCACAAAAAATGTAGGAGCGAGCCTGCTCGCGATAAGGCAGTAACATTCAACCGCTTCGTTGACTGTTACACCGCTATCGCGAGCAGGCTCACTCCTACAAGGGTTTTGCGTTTTTATCAGGCGTAGTAGTCGACGGCGCTGGAGCCAATCACGCTGGTAGCAGCTTGCGCCACTTCAGCCACCGTCGGCGCGAGTTCTTCATCCATTGAGTCGAGGCGACCACCACTGGCATGGGTGCGACCACCCTGCCCCTGTTGCGCCTGTTCCTGGCCCTGTCCCTGCCAGCCACGGGACTGGTCGGACACGTTGACGTCGACTTGCCCCATGCCCTGCTGGGTGAACATGTCACGCAGGCGATGCATCTGGCTGTCCAGCGCTTCACGAACGCTTGGATGGGCACTCATGAAGGTGACCTGAGTCTGTTGATCCGGGACCATGTTCACCCGAATGTCCAAGCGCCCCAGTTCGGCCGGTTGCAACTGAATGTCGGCCGCCTTGAGATTGGCGCTGGAGAGGTACATGACCCGATTGACCACTTCTTCGGTCCAGCCACTCTGGTGCATGGCGATCGGCTGATTCACCGGCAAGGCGTTGGCTGTTTTCGGCGTGGCCGCCTGAGTCAATGCCGCCAGACGGTTGGCGAAGTCATCGACACGGGTGTCGCTGCTGGCGGATTTCAGGTCTTTCAGGCCGTCATCGATCAGACCGCTGAACGCCTTCTCGCCGCCCTGGCTGGTACTGTCCTTGTCGGCTTGCACGTCGAGCATGTTCGCCATGCCGGCGGCAAAATTCTGCGCCGAGGTCAGTTCGCCGTCAGCCTGGGCCTGGGCCGGCGACGCTTTGGGCTGGGACTGGCTGGACGCGGAAACGTGACCACTCTGCTCCATGGCCAGGCGCACTGCCGGCAGGGCATCGAGCGGATCGGCTTCAGGATCGAAATCACTGTCGGCGGTTGCAGCGACGGGCGCAGGAGCCGTTTGCGCAGGGGCGGCAGCCGTGGTCGCCGCAACGGGTGATGCCACTGCCGGTTGTGCGGTAACGGCCACCGGCGCAGCGGGCTCGACGGGTGCCGCGATCACCGGCTGCACGACTGCCATCAAGGCTGGATCAAGGGACGGATCGAGGCTTGGGTCGGCTGGCGCGGTGTCGGCCACCGGCGTCTCGGAGGTATCCGGTGCGACATCATCGGCAACCGCATCCTCGGCCGGTGCCGGTTTTTCGGCGGGCAAGGAATTGCCGCTATCGGCAACCACAGGTTCCGGGGCGGCAGCCTTGTCACTGCTGCCGTCTGTTTTTGCAGTGCCTTGCGGCGCATTGTCAGCCGCCGGTTTGGTTGATTTATCAGCGGCCGCGACAGGCTTGTCCTGAGCCTGATTGGCGTAGACCTCAGCAAAGCTGGACGCCTTGTCCCCTGGCTCGGCAGCCACCGCCGGGGTATTGGCGGACGCGGCAAGCGTCTTGGCCGCTGTGCTGGCCTGAAGAAGTGAATTAGGGGTAACGGGCATAAACGGTCTCCGCTGCACTGGGATCGTAGGTACAGTGAGCGAGATGTCTGCAAGGGTCGAGCCAGGTTTAACCATCCGGCGCTAAAAGCGCCGGGTGGTCAGGTTACTCGGAGAGAGAACGCTGTTTTTCTGCCTCGTAAAGCGGTCGGACGATGGCGAATTCGCCGTCGATTTCCCCCACCAGCTTTTCAATGCCCGCGAGGCTCTTTTGGTTGGCGCGCTGCTCCAGCTCATGACACAGCTCAGCCAGGCGAGTGGCGCCCATGTTGCTGCTGCTGCCTTTGAAGCTGTGGGCAGCATCCCTGAGTTGCATGGCATCGGCATAATTCTGCAGAAGCTTCAAACGCTCTTCGGAGTCGCGAATGAACGTATCCAGTAGCTCCGGATACTCATCCTCCATCACTTCCTGCAACGCGCTCAGCACGTTTGGGTCCAGATGTGTGTCAGCCACTTGCTCACTCCTTGATCAAGAATGGGTGAATTATGCCAGAGCCTCCCAGGAAAACTCCACGCGTGCGCAACGACCCTCGTCAGACCAACTGGCGTTACGGCCCAACTGGCGGACAAGACTGACACCACGTCCCGACAAACGGACGCCATCCAGGGGGCGTTCCAGCACACGCGCCACGTCAAATCCCTTGCCGCTGTCTTCAACCCGAACGACCAGGCAACCGCCCTTGCCTTCTGGCGTCACCTGCAAATGCACCCGCACAAAACCGTCCTGCAATCCCTCCAACCGCTCATTGCGTAGCTGGTAATAGCGTGCAAAACCCGACGCATCGCGCTTGAGGCTTGAGTCCAACCCCAGCACGCCGTGCTCCAGCGCATTGGAGTACAGCTCGGCGAGCACACTGTAGAGCGCGCCGCTTTGAGCCCGCAACCCGTGGACCTCAAGCAGTAACTGCAAAAGGTACGGCAGCGGATTAAAGCGTTTGAGGGTCTCGGCGCGAAACTCGAAATTCACCGACCAGTCCAGTGGACAGGACTGGCCGCTGTCGGAGTACACCAGCGCCGGCGGCGTCAGTTGCGTCGCCTCCAGCAGGCTGACCTCGACCATGCTCACATCATCCCGGGCCTCACCGCCAAAATTGCGCAGCGCCTGCTTGATTTCCCCAAACAATGCGTCAGGTTGACGATTGGCTGCAAACACCTGCTGCAACCGGTCCACACCAAACAACTGCTCATTGCCATCGCACGTATCGATGACCCCGTCGGACAACAGGAACACTCGGTCCCCGACAGCCATCGGGAACACTTCGGTGCGGTCATTGAACGTTTGCGGGCTCAGCACGCCCAGTGGCAAGTGACGGGCCGTCAGCGGCTTGCGTTCACCCGTGGCGATGGAATGCAGATACCCATCCGGCATTCCGCCATTCCAGACCTCCACCGAGCGTCGCTGAAAGCTCAGGCACAGCAAGGTTGCGCAGCAGAACATGTCCACCGGCAAGATGCGTTTGAGCTTGGCGTTCATCTCGCGCAGGGTTTCGGACAGGCCGTAACCCTTGGCGGTCATGCCATAGAAGACTTCGGCCAGGGGCATGGCGCCCACGGCCGCGGGTAAACCATGGCCGGTGAAATCCCCCAGCAGCACGTGCATGTCGCCCGCCGGGGTAAAGGCAGCCAGCAGCAGATCACCGTTGAACAGCGCATAAGGCGATTGCAGGTAGCGGATATTCGGTGCATTCAGGCAGCCGGAATGCGCGACCTTGTCGAAAACCGCCTTGGCCACCCGCTGCTCATTGAGCAAATAGTCATGATGCCTGCCGATCAGGTCGCGCTGCTGCAACACCGTGGCCTGCAAGCGACGCAAGCGATCCATCGCCTTGATCTTGGCGGCGAGGATCACTGGGTTATAAGGCTTTGCCAGAAAGTCGTCGCCGCCAGCCTCCAGGCATCGGGCCAGGGCTTCGCTTTCGGTGAGCGAGGTCAGGAAGATGATCGGCACCAGGGTTTCCCCGGCGAGCAGCTTGATTTGCCGTGCCGCCTCGAAACCGTCCATCACCGGCATCATCGCGTCCATCAACACCAGGTGCGGTTGCTGCTGACGAAACGTTTCGACCGCCTCGGCACCATTGGCGGCCGTCAGCACGTTATGGCCCTGGCGGCGGACAATGCTCGACAGCAGCATGCGATCGGCCGCGCTGTCTTCGGCGATGAGGATCGTCAGGGGTTCGAGCGACTGCATGGCAGTCAAGTGACGTTGAACAGCTTGTCGAAATTGGAGATGGCGAGGATCTTTCTCACGTCCGAATTGCTGTTGACCACGCGAATGTCGGAGTTGTCACCCCCGGCGTGATCCCGCAACAGTAGCAACATGCCCAGCGCGGAGCTGTCGAGGTAGGTCGCTTCTTTTAAGTCAACCACGACCGAATTCGGCATTTTTCCGCCATTGTGACGCTCGTACGACTCACGAAATTCCTGGTGCTTGGCGAAATCGAATCGCCCCTTGATCGAAATCGTGAGCTTTTTCCCATCCTGGGAGACTTCTGCATTGACTGACATTTAACGGCTTCCCTGTCATTGGCTAACGTGCTGTACAAGGTTTAGCACTTGGTTGGAAGGGGAGCAAGATTGATAGTTTGCAGTGTCTTCGAGTACGCCTTCGCGGGCAAGCCTCGCTCGCACAGGATTCGTGTCGTGCAAAGCAAATACGATCAACACAAGACCTGTGGGAGCGTGGCTTGCCCGTGAAGAACGATGACACGGAACCACTGATTCAATACGGATCCTGTCTGGGCAAGCGCTGCGACAACTCATCGAGCAATTTCTGCTCGCGCTTGTCTTCCAGCTGCCGTGCCTCGTCCATGTAGCGCTGTACAAGTTTTCGCAGGCCTTCGACACGGGCAAACGCCTGCTGCCAGGTATCGCGCGCCTTGTTCAGGTTGTTTTGGTGCCAGTTCAGGCTCTGCCGCTGCTGATCGATGGCCGTACCGAGTTGCGCCAGGAAGCCCTGATACCCCAGCAACCACTGGCCGGAAACGCCACTGCTGCCGCGCACGATCCATTGTTCCTGGTATTCGAGGCGGAAGGCTTCAAGGTCGGCGAGCTTGCTTTCCGCCACTCGCACCTGACCCTGAAAATGCCCGAGGCGCATGACTGCGGCTTTCTCGGCCTTTTCGGCCATGTCCACCACGGGCGCCAGGCGCGCGGCTCGGCTCAGTGCCATGGCCGGTTAGCCGCCCGCGGCAGGAGCGAAGATGGACGCGAGATGGTTGACGCTGGCGCCCATGCCGATGTTGTCGTTCAAACCCTGACGCAGGTAAGTGACCATGGCTGGCTGGAGGGAGATCGCGGTGTCGGTTTCACGATCACCGCCCGGCACGTACGCGCCGACGCTGATCAAATCGCGGCTCTGCTGATAGCGTGACCAGTACTGCTTGAACATCTGCGCGCGAGCCATGTGTTCCGGGCTGACCACCGACGGCATGACCCGGCTGATGGACGCTTCGATGTCGATGGCCGGGTAGTGACCTTCTTCGGCCAGACGCCGGGACAACACAATGTGGCCGTCGAGCACGCCTCGCGCGGCATCGGCAATCGGGTCCTGCTGATCATCGCCTTCGGACAACACGGTGTAGAACGCCGTGATCGAGCCACCGCCCTTCTCGGCGTTACCGGCGCGCTCCACCAGTCTGGGCAACTTGGCGAATACCGACGGCGGGTAGCCCTTGGTGGCAGGCGGTTCGCCGATGGCCAGCGCGATTTCCCGCTGGGCCTGGGCGAAACGGGTCAGGGAATCCATGAGCAACAGGACGTTCTTGCCCTTGTCGCGAAAATATTCGGCGATACGCGTGCAGTACATCGCCGCGCGCAGACGCATCAGCGGCGCATCGTCCGCCGGCGACGCCACGACCACGGAACGCTTGAGCCCTTCTTCACCGAGAATGTGCTCGATGAATTCTTTAACTTCTCGACCCCGCTCACCGATCAGCCCGACGACGATAATGTCGGCTTCGGTGAAGCGCGTCATCATGCCCAGCAACACCGATTTACCGACACCGGTACCGGCGAACAGCCCGAGCCGCTGACCGCGACCGACCGTCAACAACCCGTTGATCGTACGAATGCCGACGTCCAGCGGTTCGCTGATCGGTTCGCGCTTGAGCGGGTTGATGGTGGGGCCGTCCATCGGCACCCAGTCTTCAGCCTTCATCCCGCCCTTGCCGTCCAGCGCACGACCGGCGCCATCAAGCACCCGACCGAGCATGCTCATGCCCATTGGCAAACGACCGGTATCGGCCAGCGGAACCACACGGGCACCGGGCGCAATACCCGCGACGCTGCCGACGGGCATCAGGAAGACTTTGCTGCCGGAGAAGCCCATCACTTCGGCTTCGACTTGCACCGGATGGTAGCTGTCGTCGTTGATGACCATGCAGCGACTGCCCATGGCGGCGCGCAAGCCTTCGGCTTCGAGGGTCAGGCCGACCATGCGCAGCAAGCGGCCTTCAAGGATCGGCGCGCCAGCCAGTTCAGTGGCCTCGGCGTAACCGCCCAGGCGTTTGGCGAAGCTGGTGCGGTCAAGGCGCATCAGGGACGTCCAGTTCCGCGTCGACCGGCGCGACAGCAGGCTTTTCATCGACCGGCAGTTCCAGATGCAGATCCGGCGCAGACGGATGCAACGCCTGATCGTGCAACTGATCGAACAGTTTGGCCATGACCTGGGCGACGCGGGTTTCGACGGTGGCGTCGATACGGCTGTGTTCGGTTTCAACCCGGCAACCGCCAGGTAACAGCGACTCGTCTTCGACGATGCGCCAGGTTTCTTCGTGGCGCTCGCGCAGGGCTTTGACTTGTTCGAAGTCCTGCGGATTGATGTACAGGCGCACATTGCCCACGCCCAACGGCAGCAGCTTGAGCGCTTCACGCATGACGTGTTCGATCTGCGTCGAGTCGATGGCCAGTTCGCGCTGAATCACTTGTTTGGTGATGTGCTGCACGAGGTCGACCAGGGACTTCTCAATGAAGGTGTCCTGCTCGGCGATAGGCTCGAACAGGTTGACCATCAACTGCTCCAGACCGGCAATCTTCGGCGCCAACGCTGCTTCGGCTTCCTGACGAACCTTGAGCGTGGTGCTGTGGAATCCTTCTTTCTCGCCCACCGCGAAGCCTTCGTTGTAGGCTTCCTGGCGAATCGCTTCGAGTTCTTCGAGGGTCAGTGGCTGGACTTCGTCCAGCGGCACTTCTTCCATCTCCGGCGGCTCGGGCTCAGGTTCTGGCTCGGGTTCCGGGACGAAAGGGTCGAAACTGGGCAGCGCCCAGACGTCGAAACCGGCAACGTGCTTGCCGCGAATCAGGTCGGTCTGGGACTCATCATGTTTGGACGACATAGTGACCTTAGATCATCTCTTCGCCGCCCTTCCCGCCGAGAACGATTTCTCCGGCTTCGGCCATACGGCGGGCAATGGTGAGGATTTCTTTCTGCGCGGTTTCCACGTCGCTGACGCGCACCGGGCCTTTGGCCTCGAGGTCGTCGCGCAACAGTTCGGCCGCCCGTTTGGACATGTTCTTGAAGATCTTTTCCTTGACGCCTTCGTCCGAACCCTTGAGGGCCAGCACCAGCACGTCGGAAGACACTTCGCGCAGCAACGCCTGAATCCCGCGGTCGTCGACATCGGACAGGTTGTTGAACACGAACATGAGGTCTTCGATCTGACCGGACAGGTCTTCGTCGACTTCGCGGATCGAGTCCATCAGTTGACCTTCGATCGAGCTGTCGAGGAAGTTCATGATGTCGGCCGCACGCTTGATGCCACCCAGGGTGGTGCGCGAGGCATTCGAGTTGCCGGAGAACTGCTTCTCGAGAATCTGGTTGAGTTCTTTCAGGGCCGCTGGCTGCACAGTGTTCAGCGAGGAGACTCGCAAAATGATGTCCAGGCGTACCTTGTGGTCGAAGTTGCCGAGCACTTCGCCGGCCTGATCCGGGTCAAGGTACGCGACCACGATGGCCTGGATCTGTGGGTGCTCGTAACGGATCACGTCGGCGACGGCGCGCGGTTCCATCCACTTCAGGCTGTCGAGGCCGCTGGTGTTGCCACCCAGCAGGATACGGTCGATCAGGCCGTTGGCCTTGTCTTCGCCCAATGCCTGAGTGAGCATTTTGCGCACGTAGTCGTCGGAACCGACGCCCAGGCTGGTCTGGTCGCCGACGATGTCGACGAACTCGCTCATGACCTGTTCGACCTGCTCGCGGTGCACGTTGCCCATCTGGGCCATCGCTACACCCACGCGCTGGACCTCTTTAGGCCCCATGTGGCGCAACACCTGGGCAGCATCGGTCGAACCGAGGGACAGCAGCAGGATCGCGGCTTTGTCGACCTTGGTCAGTTTGGCGGCAACGGCTCGGTTATCACTCATCTGCGTTAATCCACTCTTTCACGACCTGGGCCACGCGACCCGGGTCTTCTGCCACCAGACTCTTGATTGCATTCAACTGTGCGTCATAGCCTTCGCTCGGGCTCGGCAGCAGGATGCTTTGCGGGCCGCCGAGGCTGACGCGGTCGTTGGCCAGTTCGCCGTCCAGGCCGCCCATGCCACCCAACTCGACGTCGCTGCCGATGCCGGCCAGTTGCTTGCCTTTGCCGCCACCGGTGATGTTGTTGAGCACCGGACGCAGCACACCGAACACCAGCACCAGGATGAACAACACGCCCAGCACTTGCTTGACGATGTCCCAGAACCACGGCTGCGAGTAGAACGGAATGTCGGCAATCACTTCACCGCGTTCTGCGGAGAACGGCATGTTGATCACGCTGACGCTGTCGCCACGGCTGGCGTCGAAACCGACCGCGTCCTGCACCAGGCGAGTGAAGCGCGCCAATTCGTCGGCGCTCCACGGCGCACGGGTGGTTTCGCCGTTAGCCGCGTTGACCTTGACCTGATCGTCGACCACCACCGACACCGACAGGCGATTCAATCGGCCCTGCTGTTGCTTGGTGTGGCTGATGGAACGGTCGAGTTCGAAGTTCTTGGTGGATTGTTGACGCTTGTCCGCCGGGTACGGCGCCAGCATTGGCTGACCGGTGGCCGGGTCCATGATTTGTTGACCGTTGGCATCGATCAACGGCTGGCCTGGCTGCACCATGCCGGCCGAGGCCGTCGAGCCGCCGGTGGTTTGCGGTGCCGAGGCTGGCGACGGTGGCTGGTTGCTCAAGGCACCCGGCACACCTTGCGGGCCATTGCTGGCGGTGCGTTGTTCATTGACCGACTGCTCGCTGCGCAACGCCGGCTGATCCGGGTTGAACTGCTCGGAGGTCGACTCGACGGCGCTGAAATCAACATCGGCAGACACTTCGGCTTTATAGCGATCGTTGCCCAGCACCGGTTGCAGGATGTTGTGCACGCGCTGGGTCAGCATGGTTTCCATGCGGCGGCTGTAATCGAATTGCTTGCCGGCCATGGTCAGTTCGGAGTTCTCCGCCTGATCCGACAGCAGGTTGCCCTTCTGGTCGACGACGGTGATCTGCGATTTGCTCAGTTCAGGAACACTGGTCGCGACCAGGTTGATGATCGCGATCACCTGGCCCGGTTCCAGCGAACGACCGGAATACAGCTCAACCAGTACCGAAGCGCTTGGCTTGCGTTCATCACGCACGAACACCGAGCTTTTCGGAATCGCCAGGTGCACGCGGGCACCCTTGACGTTGTTCAGGCTGGAAATAGTCCGCGCCAGTTCGCCTTCGAGGCCGCGACGATAACGGGTCGCTTCCATGAACTGGCTGGTCCCCAGACCCTGGTCCTTGTCGAGGATTTCAAAACCGATGTTGCCGTCGCTGGGAGTGACACCAGCCGCCGCGAGTTTCAGTCGTGCACGGGACAAATCATCGGCCTTGACCAACAAGGCACCGGAGTTCGGTTCAACGGTGTAAGGAATATCGGCGGAGGCCAGGGTGTCCATGACCTGCTTGGCGTCCATACCGGCAAGGCTGCCGTACAGAGGCCGGTAGTCCGGCTGCTGCGACCACAGCACCACGGCAAAACCAATCGCCACGCTCGCAGCCAGGCCGACCAACAGGCCTACCTGACGCAACATGGTCATCTCGGAGAGGTTTTCCAGGAAGGACAACCCGAACAGCGGCGGTTTGCCGTCTATTGGGGTGGCCTTGGCCGGAATGTTATCGGCGACTGCTTCTGCCATGACTCAATTCGTCCTTAAACCGGCATCTGCATGATGTCTTGGTAAGCCTGAACCAGTTTGTTGCGCACTTGCGTCAACGCCTGGAAAGACACGCTGGCCTTCTGCGAGGAAATCATCACGTCCGTCAGGTCGACGCCGCTTTTGCCGATTTCGAAGGCACTGGCCAGCTGATTGGATGCCTGCTGAGTGTCGTTCACTTTATTGACGGCCTGACCGAGCATGTCGGAAAAGCTGCTGCCACCCAATTCAGGGACTGCGGCAGTCGATTTCGGCGCAGACATGGCATCCATTTGCATGGAGCGCATATCCAGCATCAACCGATTAAATTCAATACCTTGGCTCATGATCTACTCTCGTTGGCGACCCGCAATTTTTTGACACTCACTCGGCGGGTACTGAGGTGTTAGCAACAAGGGTGCCAGCTCCGTGGCCACTGCAAACAAAAGCGCTCCCCTATTCAAGCCATAACGCACTATTTAGCAGCTGGCGAAGCCTGCGTCCGGCTGCTACAGGGGTCAGGTGGCGAACAGGTACGCTTCCACGTCCATGCCGGCGTCACGCATCTGCGCCAGCTTGTAGCGCAAGGTGCGCGGGCTGATGCCCAGGCGCTCGGCGGCCTCTTTGCGACGACCGCGCTCGGAACGCAGGGTATCGATGATCATCTGGAATTCGCGACGCCGCAGGTCATCGCCCAATGCGCCAGCCGACTCAGCATCCACCTCGACTGCTCGCAACGGTGCGGCTGCCAACGTCGGCAACGGCGCACAGGCCACCGGCCCCGACAGGCAGAAATCCTGCGGCTGGATCAAACCACCCTGCTGCAGAATCAACGCACGCTGGATCGCATTGTCCAGCTCACGCACATTGCCCGGCCACGGATAGCCGATCAGGCACGCCTGCGCCTCGGGCGACAGTTTCGCCGCCGCGTGCTTCATTTTATTGACGTGCTTGGCCAGCAGTCGCTCGGCCAACGGCAGGATGTCGGCGGTGCGCTCGCGCAGCGGACGCCAGGCCAGCGGAAACACCGACAGTCGATAGTAAAGGTCTTCACGAAAACGCCCCGCCGCCACTTCACCGGCCAGATCACGGTTGGTCGTGGCAACGACCCGAATGTCCAGGGTGATGGTTTTGCGTGCGCCAACGCGCTCGACTTCACGCTCCTGCAAAACCCGCAGCAGCTTGGCCTGCAGCCCAAGGGGCATTTCGGAGATTTCGTCGAGCAGAATCGTGCCGCCGTCGGCTTGCTCGAACTTGCCCGCCTGCGCTGCGATGGCACCGGTGAACGAACCCTTTTCATGGCCGAACAACGTGGCTTCGAGCATGTTGTCGGGGATCGCGGCGCAGTTGATCGCAATAAACGGCTGACTGGCGCGGTGGGAATGCTGGTGAATGTAGCGGGCCAGCACTTCCTTACCAGTGCCGGACTCGCCAGAGATCAATACCGTGGAATCACTGCGCGCCACTCGGGCGGCCAACTCCAGCAATTGCGCGCTGGCCGGTTCGAACGCCACCGGACCTTCGCCCTCGGCCGTACCGAGATTGCCCAACGCGTGACGCGCGACCAAATCCAGCAAGGCCTTCGGTTCGAACGGCTTGACCAGATAGTCCGCTGCGCCCTGGCGCATCGCATCGACTGCGCGCTCGACGGCGCCATGAGCGGTCATCAGCAATACCGGCAGTTGCGGCTGACGCGATCGCAGCAAGCCAAGCAACTGATGCCCGTCCATGCCCGGCATATTGACGTCGCTGATCACCAGATTGAACGCCTCGACGGCGACTGCCGCCAGCGCGTCCTCGGCCGAACCGACTGCTTTGAAATCGTGCCCCGCCAGCATCAGCGTATCGGCCAGTGCCTCGCGTAGCGCGCGGTCATCCTCGACCAGTAGAACCTTGATTGCCATGCCTTTCATTCCGCTCCCTGAGCGCCGGACTTGTCACCCGAAAAAAGCGGCAGGACCACCTGCGCACAGGTGCCGCGCCCCGGCCGCGAGCGCAGTTGCAATTCGCCCTGATGCGCACGGGCCACGGCCTTGACCACGGTCAGGCCCAGGCCGGTTCCGGTGGTCTTGGTGGTAAAAAACGGCTCACCCAGACGCGCCAGCACCGTGCTGTCGATACCACTGCCGCTGTCGCTGACGCACACGCGCAGGCTGTCCTCGCGGGTGTACAAGTGAACCTTCAAACGGACATCACCGGCACTCGCCTGGATTGCATTCTCGATCAGGTTGAGGATCGCCCCGATCAGCGTGTCGCGGTTGCACAGCAACTCGCCAGCATGACTGTCGCACTGCCAACGCACGGGCAGGTCCTGGACCTGCGTCAGTGCCGCCGCTTGCAGCGATTGCATCAGTTGCTTGGGCGTGACGCGATCGGTCAGTGGCAGCTCGCCGCGAGCAAACACCAGCATGTCGCGAACCTGATGCTCCAGCTCATGCAGACGCTCTTTCAGGCGACCGGCAAACCGCTGCTGTGTAGCGACCGGCAGTTCCTGCTCGGTCAAGTGACTGGCGTACAGCAATGCGGCCGACAACGGCGTGCGAATCTGATGCGCCAGCGAGGCAACCATTCGCCCCAGGGAAGACAAGCGTTCGTGGCGAGCCAGTTGATCTTGCAGATGACGGGTTTCAGTCAGGTCGTTAAGCAGCACCAATTGACCCGGCTCGGCGTCCAGCGAGCGAGTGGCGATCGAAAGTCGCCGACCGTCCTTGAGCGAGATTTCGTGACCGTCGTCCTTGCGAGGCGCGAAGCATCGGGCGATGACGTGACGCCAGAGTTCGCCTTCGAGCGGCAGCCCGAGCAATTCACACGCTGCCGGATTGGCTTCACGCACGATGCCTTGGGCATCGATGACGATGACACCACCGGGCAACAGGTCGAGGAGATTTTGCAGACGATTGGCCAGGCGTTCTTTTTCCGCCAGCTCTTGCATGCGCTGGGCACTGACCACCGCCAACTCGCCCTTGAGCTCGGTGACCCGGGCTTCAAGCATGCTGTAGGAATCGGTCAGCTGACTCGACATCTGGCTGAACAGCGCAAACGCCTGCTCAAGGCCAAGCCGGCTTGCCTGCTCTACGGACGACGGTTGTCCCGAAGCGTCTGGGACAGGAGACATCTGGGCGGCTTGGGGCATCGTGCTCTCTCGCTGGCTGACCGTCAGTTAAACGGAACGTTGCGAGGGATGTAGCAATACCCGTGCCTAAAAAAAACCACCCAAAAATGAAGGACTTGAAAAACAGGCGTCAATCCTCCGCCTGTTCATCTCCATCGCGACGGCTCATGCCGTACTTGCGCATCTTTTCCACCAGCGTGGTGCGTCGAATCCGCAGGCGTTCGGCGGCACGCGCGACAATGCCATTGGCATCATCCAGTGCCTGCTGAATCAGGCCCTGTTCCAGACCACCGAGGTAGTCCTTCAGGTCCAGGCCTTCGGGCGGCAGCATGGCGTTGGCGGTGAAGTCCGGGGTGTGACCGTTGATGGCCACCCGTTCTTCCAGATCGCTGCGCAGGCTGTCGACCAGTTGCTCGTCTTCGTCGTCGACGTAGCGGAATTTCTTCGGCAACTCGACCACGCCGATCACTCCGTACGGGTGCATGATCGCCATGCGCTCCACCAGGTTGGCGAGTTCGCGAACGTTGCCCGGCCAGCCGTGACGGCACAGCGACATGATCGCTGCCGAGTTGAAACGAATCGAGCCGCGCTTCTCGTGCTCCATGCGCGAAATCAACTCGTTCATCAGCAACGGGATGTCTTCGACGCGCTCGCGCAATGGCGCCATCTCGATCGGGAACACGTTCAGGCGATAGTACAAGTCTTCGCGGAAGGTGCCGATCTCGATCATGCTTTCGAGATTCTTGTGAGTCGCGGCAATGATGCGCACGTCGACGCTTTGGGTCTTGTTGCTGCCCACGCGCTCGAACGTACGCTCCTGCAGCACGCGCAGCAGCTTGACTTGCATCGGCAGCGGCATGTCGCCGATTTCATCAAGGAACAGCGTACCGCCGTTGGCCAGTTCGAAACGCCCTGCACGGCTGGTGATCGCCCCGGTGAAGGCGCCCTTCTCGTGGCCGAACAATTCGCTTTCCAGCAACTCGGCCGGGATCGCCCCGCAGTTGACCGGAACGAACGGCGCGTCACGACGCTTGGAGTGGTAGTGCAAGTTGCGCGCAACCACTTCCTTGCCAGTACCGGACTCACCAAGAATCAGCACGCTGGCGTCGGTGTCGGCCACTTGCTGCATCATCTGACGGACGTGTTGAATCGCCCGGCTGGTGCCGACAAGGCTGCGGAACAGATTGGGTTCACGGTGACGACCGCGTTCGCGGGCCTGGTCGTACATCTCGCGATAGACCTGGGCACGGTGCAGGGAGTCGAGCAATTTGCTGTAGCTGGGCGGCATTTCGAGGGTCGAAAGCACTCGGCGACGCTGGTCTTCTGGCAGGTCAACGGAAGAATTATCGCCCATTAACAAAACCGGAAGGAACTCATCCCAGGTTGCGAGTGTCTTTAACAAGCCCGTAAGTGCGCCAGGAGCATTGACCGTCCCGATCAGGACGCAGATTACTTCACGACTTGATGACAAAGAGCCGACAGCCTGCTGCCAGTCATGGCTTCCGCAGGGTAAATTTTCTTCACCGAGAAAATTTAAAATCACCGCCAGGTCGCGGCGGCGGACGCTATCGTCATCAATCAGCAGAATTTTGGTTTCACGCCACATGCAATAGCAACTTCCCTAGTCAACTCAATGCCCAAAAATGATGGGGCAAGCTAGACGCTTGCAGACACATTCTGCCTGTACACGCCTGAAATCTGTAACCAGCCACTAGTTAAGTCAAAAAACCGTGCACAGTCAAATTTATGGCGCACTATGTTTGGATTAACCGAGGATTAATTAACCAAACAGATGGTAAACCTTTGCCGCGTTCTGTGCTTGATGGATCTGCGACATCTCGTCGACTATCGCTTGCCTCTCCCCCGTCGCGGCTTCAAGCAGCTGCTTGTAGACCCCCAGCAACTCCTCAAGGTTGTCGCGCAACGCGGCCTCGTCCACCGAAGCCTCACTCAAAACGTCTTCCATGCAGGATCGGCACGCCAGATCCAACTCACCGATGGCTTCCCAATTGCGCTCGGCCAATGCACCGACCAGGGCGTCGCGGGTGTGTTCGATTCGCTGCAATACAAGACTCATGGTGATCTCCTTAAAACTGCGGACCCGGTGCGGCAATACCATCCCAACCGTCTTTGACTGTACGAAGCAAATCAGCGACTTCGTCGAGAATCTTCGGGTCAGTCTTGATGTTGGCTTCAGCCAGGCGCTTCATCATGTAGGCATAGAGATTGTCGAGCTCACCGACGGTTTCGATGGAGTTCTCAAGGTCCAGACCTTCACGCAAACCACCGATGATGCCGATGGCCTTGCCGATCAAAACACCCTTGTTAGGAATGTCTTTACGCTCCATGGCGCCTTTGGCCTGGGCAATACGGTCCAGACCACCTTCCATCAGCATCTGTACCAGTCGATGAGGGCTGGCTTCGGAAGTTTGCGCTTGAGCGCCAATCTTCTGGTATTGGCGAAGGGCTAACATTGGATTCATGTTGTACCTCATCAAAATTCTGTAGTTCGTCTAACCAGTGTATCGACAACGCGTCAAAAAACTTTAGATTCAAATGCAAAAAGCCCGGAGCGCTTGAAAACGCTGCCGGGCTTTTGGCGTTTTGCGTGTTACGAGTTCTTCTGCTGCGCGGCCATGGCCTCGAACATTCCGGTGATGTTGCTGGCGGTTGCCTTCAACTTACCGACGAGGGTATCCATGTCGTTGTACTTTTTGGTCAGTACAGCGGTCAGTGTTTCGACCCGACGATCCAAGGCAGCCTGATCAGCCGTCAGCTTGGTTTTGGTTACATTCAGGTTGGTGGTGCGAGTGTCGAGAATGCCACCGGTATCGGTGTACGGCTTGATCACATTGTTCATGCGTTCGAGCAGACCGTTGGTGCCGGTAAACAGGGTCTGGACTTCGCCACCGAGCTTCTTGTCGTTCATCGCAGCAGTGAACTTGGTGCCGTCGAAGTTCAACGCACCGGTCTTCTGGTCCGTGGTGATCCCCAACTGCGAGAGCACGGTCAGTTTGTCGCCGGCACCGGTCTGGGACAACGGCCCACGAATAGCAGCCAACAGCGAGCGCGGCAACGGGTCACCGGTCAGCGCAGCCGAGACAGTCGGCTTGCCATCGTCGTCCAGGGACGGCTTGGTCAAGGACGTCACCGCGTTGGCAACGGCGTTGTAGGCGTCGACAAACTTCTGGATCGATGCCTTCAGACCATCGTTGTTGGTCGCAACGTTAACGGTCGATGTACCGGCGCCGGTCAGGACCAGGCTCAAGCCAGAGATCGTCTTGTCGACGGTGTTGGACTTGCTGGTCATCGCCAGGCCATCCACCGAAAACACCGCATCCGCCGCCAGGCCGCCAATCGCACCCGAAGAAGTGGCGGTCGGTACGGCCGCCATAGGGGCTGTGCCGTCGATGGTCAGCTCGGGGATACCGGTCGCGGAGATATCGGAACCTGCACCCGTCGTGGTCGAACCCAACACCAGGCGCGAACCGAAGCTGTCGGTCACGATGTTGGCACTCAGGCCGCTGGCCTGGTACTGGCTGTTGATCGAATCACGCACCGATTGCAACGTGGCGCCCGCACCGACGGTCACCGGATAGCTGGTGCCGTTCTGGGTGATGGTCAGCGTGCCTGCCGTGATCGGACTGGTCGCGCCGCCAGCAAAGGCCGCAGAGGCGACTTTCGAGGAGGTAGCCAGACTGGTGACTTTGACCACGTAATTGCCGGCAACAGCGGTGTTGCTGGACGTGGAAGTCAGTACTTTGGGGTCGGAGGACGTTGCCGAATAACCCGTGAACTGAGGGGTGGTGGTGCTGCCCAGATCGGTGAGTGCTTTCTGGAACGTGGCCAGCAGCGACTTCAGCGTACCAATCCCGGAGATGCTCGCCGTGTTGGTCGTGGTCCCACGGTCGATCTGACCTTGTTTGGCCGCTTTGTCAGCGTTGACCAAGGCTTTGACGATAGCACCGGTATCAAGGCCTGAACCTAAACCCGTGCCCGGTAAAATTGGACTTGCCATGTGGAACTCCCTTCAGTGTGTCGCCGGTCTTTTGACCACTACAACGCCCAAAAGAACATAGCAACAAAATTCGTGCCAGCTGTCAGGCTTTCGCGCTGAACAACAAGCTGCTTGCATCATTCAAACTATTGGCCAGTTTCAAGACTTCTTCGTTGGGGATCTGGCGAACCACCTCACCCGACTCACTGGCAATGACTTTCACCACGACTTGCCCTGAAGGCTCATCGATCGAGAACTCCAGGTTACGCTTGACCGACTGAACGAATTTTTCAATTTCCTGGACCGCCATTTTCAGCTTGTCCTGTTCAGTTTGAGCCGTCTTGCGCGCGTCCTTGACGTCGACCACTTTCGCGGGCGCCGCTTGAGGCTTTTCCGCAGCCTTGTCGGCAACCGGAGTCGCGTGCTTGGCCGCCGGATAAGACAAGTTCAGCTTCACGCTCATATCCATGTCCATCACCTCTCAAAGTAAAAAAGCGAGAGGGCACGACCAGCGCACACCCCTCGCCAAAACTCAATCAGCTATTACTGAAGCAGTTTCAGTA
Source organism: Pseudomonas sp. URMO17WK12:I12 (assembly GCF_000514395.1). Classification (NCBI taxonomy): domain Bacteria; kingdom Pseudomonadati; phylum Pseudomonadota; class Gammaproteobacteria; order Pseudomonadales; family Pseudomonadaceae; genus Pseudomonas; species Pseudomonas sp. URMO17WK12:I12. The sequence continues at coordinate 78,503 of NZ_AZVV01000005.1, read as the reverse complement.
CAGCGGATGGCAGTTGGTTGGCCTGAGCCAGAACTGCGGTGGAAGCTTGTTGCAGAGTTTGTTGCTTGGTCAGCTGTGCAGTTTCAGCAGCGAAGTCGGTATCTTGTACGCGACCCAGTGCAGCGGCGGCGTTTTCGTTGATGTTCTGCAGGTTGGAGATGGTGCTGGTCAGACGGTTTTGTGCAGCACCCAGGTCGGCACGGCTGGTGTTGATGGTTTGCAGAGCCACGTCGATCTTGGTGATTGCAGCAGAGAACGAAGCCTGAGCAGTTGCCGAGCTGTTACCAGTGATCTGCAGGGTAGCCGAGTCAACAGACAGGGTTACGGCGTCGAAGCCGGAAGCCAGGGTCAGAGTGATCTGGTTAGCCGAACCGGTGTTGGAACCGACCTGGAAGGTCATGGTGCCAGCAGTACCGTCGATCAGGTTTTTGCCGTTCAGGTTGGTCGACTTGGCGATACGAGTCAGTTCGTCCGACATTGCCGCGAATTCTTTGTTCAGCGCGACGCGGTCTTGAGTACCGTTCGAGTCGTTTCGTGCCTGAACAGCCAGTTCACGCATACGCTGCAGAATGTTGGTCGATTCCTGCATCGCGCCTTCAGCGGTCTGAGCGATCGAGATACCGTCGTTGGCGTTTTTGATAGCCATAGTCTGACCGCGGATTTGCGAGGTCATACGGGTAGCGATTTGCAGGCCGGCGGCGTCGTCTTTAGCGCTGTTGATTTTCAGGCCGGAAGACAGGCGAGACATCGAAGTCGACAGAGCGTCGGAAGCACGGTTGAGGTTCTTCTGAACGTTCAACGATGTGACGTTGGTGTTTACTGTTAAAGCCATGACGAATTCCTCGTTGGTTGGGTACTGCGGCTTCCGGCCCTGGCAACCGCCGGGTATGGCCTAGAGAACCTTCGTAATAGTTATCGTCGCCAATGCAACTTGCTTTAGGGGATTTTCAAAAATATTTGCCATCACGTTGCCACCCCCTGTAAATCAAGGGGTTGGCAGCGTGATAACAACGAAAAGCTGACGTCAGGGAACTGTCGGCGACGGGATTGGCGAGGACTCGCCTGCACCGACAGAAGAAAAATTGCTTAAAGGGACAGGCTGTCGGTCAGCAACTCGACCAGTTCGTACTCCAGATAATCTGCCAGGGCGAGCCAGTTCTGTGCTTCCTGACACGCAAACATCTGACCGAGCACAAACGCCCATTGCTGCTGTACGTCCTGCGCCTTGGTATCGAACGTCGGGTGAACCGCACCAACCAGCTCGGTCATCGCCAGCCCCGCTTCTACATCGCGCCCCAGACGGAACAAGGTGGCGCAGTGCTGTGCTTCGGCAATAAAAGATTCACGAGCACTCATGAGGCGATCTCCGGATGAAAAACGGTTCCGGCGATCATCGCCCCTGCCCGACTGCTGTTATAGAAGCGCACCTGCGGATGGCCGGCGATAAACCGCTCCAGCTCACACAAATAGCTGCGGAAATTGAGCTGAGTCTTGATGCGCTGCCCGTGACCATCCAGCACCCAGTGTTTGGCGGCGCCCAGTTGCGGTCCCAGGTCGCCGTCGTTCCAGCCTGCGTGGGTCTTGTCGCCAGGGAAGGCGAAGTCGGCACCGAACAAAGTGATTTGCGTTGCGCCCATCTTCACCGCCAGGTCGGCGGCCGGGTGAATCACGCTACCGCCGACATACAACTCGCCCCTGGGCAATTGCGCACGCAACGACTGATAGATCGGACTGGCGGAGTAACTGCAATGACGTGTCCCTTGCCAGGCTTCGAGCACCAATGGATCGAGCATGGGCATGTACACCAGCGTGATGTCGGCCGTGTCTTCCGGCGGCAAGTGCCGGGCTGAAATGCGCTGGTCGATGCTGACCACCACGTCGGGACGGATGCCATGCTTGAGCAATGGGCGAAAAGCGGTGTCGACGCAGATGAACAACGGCCGCTCAGCCTGGCTGCGAATGACGCGCAATGTCTCGAAATGCTGTTCCAGGCTCGGGCCGGTGGCAATGACGAACACCTCCTGGCCGGGACGGGTAGCGAATAATTCGGTCACGTCAGGATCGGTTTGCACCAGCGCCAGACACGCTTGCATGCGCTCGATAATCTCAGGCGACTGCGGGTCGAACTCTCGGTTGTTGAAGGCCAGGTGAGTTTCGCTGATCAGGCGATCACGAATCTTCGCACTGAAGTCATCGGCCAGGACCAGTTCAGACGGCAAGGCAAAAAACGGCAGCTTGATTTCCGCAAGATCACCGGCATACAGCAGCTCGACTCGCGGATCGCTGAGCCACGGCTGCTGATCAAGCAATTGCAGCACCAGGTTGAACACCGCACCGTTGAGGATGTGCACGTACAAGCGCTCAAGCCCGATGCGCTCAAGCAACGCCGTTTGCAGATCGCCAAGACCGGTGCCGTAAACATGCAGCACCGGGCTGTCGAGCGGCAAGCTGTCAGCCTGGACCCTGGCCTCGCGGCTGCGATCATGGCGGCTGGTCAACTGAATGCCGTTGATGCTCAACGTCGAGCCCAGGCCTTCCACCAGATCCGCCTGCAACAGGCTCGTGTCTTCCACCAGCAAGCGCACAGCCAATGCCGGCCAGCGCTGCTGGATGACATCGACGTTGTGCTCAAAGAACTCGCTCATGCCGCCTCGCTTATTGTCCGGGCAAAAAAATAGCGCTCAAGATTACACCTTGAGCGCTTTTTTTGTGTCTGGCTTTCTTTGACTGAAGCGTCGCCGTCAAGGGCGATAGATGATCGCCGAGCCCCACGACAAACCAACGCCGAAACCACTCAGCGCTACACGCTTCCAGCTGGAATCCAGTACGTGCTTTTCCAGCAGCAATGGAATGCTCGACGACACGGTATTGCCGGTCTCGACCATGTCCTTGAGGAACTTCTCCGGCTCGCCTTCGAAGCGCCGTGCCACGGCATCGACAATGGCCGCACTGCCCTGGTGAATGCAGAACGCATCGACATCGTCAGCCGTCAGTTGCGAATCGGCCAGCAGCTCATGCAAATGCGCCGGGACTTTGAGCAACGCAAAGTTGAACACTTGACGACCGTTCATGAAGAACACGCCATCGGTCACTTTCAGGTGAGGCGCGCCGGAACCGTCGGTGCCAAACTTGGCCTTGCCCAACTGCCATGGAGCGTTTTCGCCCATCCAGGTGGCGGTGGCGGCATCGCCGAACAGCATGGTGGTGTTGCGGTCTTCGGGGTCGACGATCTTGGAATATGGATCGGCCGTGATCAGCAGGCCATTCTTCAGGCCGGCGGCTTCCATGAAGCCCTTGATTGCGTAGATGCCATAGACGTAGCCGGAGCAGCCCAGGGAAATATCGAACGCCGCCACGGTGGTGGGCAGACCGAGTTTGTCCTGAACGATGGCCGCGGTGTGTGGCAGGCCTTCTTCGTCACCGTTCTGGGTGACCACGATCAGCACATCGACCGCTTCACGTTTCAAATCAGGATTGTTGGCGAACAGCGCATTGGCTGCTTCGACGCACAGGTCCGAGGTTTCTTGCCCATCGTCTTTGCGCGGCAGGAAAGCGGAACCGATCTTGCCAAGGATGAATTCTTCATCCTTCTCGAATTTTGCACCTTGTGCGTAATTGTCTATGCCGGCTACAGGAACGTAGCTCGCAATGCTTTTTATGCCAATCATTACGGCTTCCCAATAATAAACAGCCCAATACCACCGCTCGCAAGGATTCGAGGGCGCCGACAAACAGAGAAAAACGTCGCCCCGAAGCCGCGACGGCGGGAAGAATAAAAGGCTATCACTGGGCCAGAAACAGGCCAGGCGCCACCTTCCCGATTTATACAATACAGTGAAGATGCGCGTTATGACTCACAGGTCACTCTATTTTGCCGAATCAAGCCGATAAGGTGTTATTCGACCAAGGACCAGTCCAGCGGGGTTCCACGCGTGATAGCGTGGCGGGCGCGGCGGCCCAGAAGGGTTTCAGCGTGCTTGGGGGCCAGGCCCAGCCCCGGACGGATGGCGCGCAGATTGGCCGTGGTGAAGGGCTCGCCGGCGGCCATGTCCTGGGTGACATAGAGCGAGCGACGGTAAACAAGGGATTTGCGCTCGGCTTCTGTCACGCCGTAATGCACCTGGCCCATCGCCTGCCAGGCACGCTCAGTCTCGACGACCAGACTGGCCAGCTCCGCCGGTTCCAGCGAAAAACTGGCATCCACGCCACCGGCCGCGCGGTCGAGGGTGAAGTGCTTCTCCACCACCGTCGCCCCCAGCGCCACCGCGGCCACGGAAACGCCAACCCCCATGGAGTGATCGGACAAACCGACCTGGCAACCGAACAATTCACGCAGATGGGGAATCGTTCGCACATTGCTGTTGGCCGGAGTCGCGGGATAGGTGCTGGTGCACTTGAGCAGCACCAGGTCCTTGCAACCGGCCTCACGGGCCGCGCGCACGGTTTCATCGAGCTCGGCGATGCTGGCCATGCCGGTGGAGATGATCAACGGCTTGCCCGTGCCGGCGACCCGGCGAATCAGCGGCAAGTCGGTGTTCTCGAAACTGGCGATCTTGTAGGCCGGCACGTCGAGGCTTTCGAGGAAGTCGACGGCGCTGTCATCGAACGGTGTGGAGAATGCCAGCATCCCCAGTTCCTTGGCCCGGGCAAAAATCGGTGCATGCCACTCCCACGGTGTATGCGCTTTTTCGTACAAGGCATACAGCGATGTGCCCGCCCACAGACTGTTGGGGTCCTTGATGAAGAACTCACCTTCGGACAGGTCCAGGGTCATGGTCTCGGCCGTGTAGGTTTGCAGTTTCAAGGCGTGGGCGCCGGCCTTGGCCGCCGCTTCGACGATTTGCAGCGCCATGTCCAGCGACTGGTTATGGTTGCCACTCATCTCGGCGATGATGAAGGGCGGCGCGTCAGCACCGATCAAGCGGTTGCCGATCTTGAAACTAGTCATTGCGGTGATCCTTCAATACGCGCGTGAACGCGCAGGCACTCTGAGTGAAACCGGCTTCGCGAAAGACCTTCAGCGACGGCTGGTTGGACGGCAAAACCTGAGCAGTGATGGCGGTCAGTTGTGGCCAATGACGGGTGACGAAGGCCTCGCCCCGCGCCAGCAGCGCCCTGCCCCAGCCCAGCCCGAAACGGCCTTCGAACAGATAAATCGACACTTCGGCTTCAACGCCACGCCGGTCATAACGCAGCACACCGACCGGGCCGTCATCCGCCTCGGCGATCAATAACAAGCGCTGGTCATTGCTCAGGCTGGCGGTCAGCCAGTTTTGATGGGCTTGCCGGTCAATGACACCGGTCTCCAGCGACCAGCGCCGCACGGCCTGCGCATTGCGCCCCTCGAACAACAACGTCGAATCGCCCAGGGTCGCCGGGCGTATCTGTAAAAGCGCACCGGCCAATGCCGCCGCCACACGCTGCGCGCCACGGCCATCGACCCATTGCCGGGAGCGTTCGGCGAGGCTCTGGCGCAAGCCCTGATTGTCCGCGACAAATCCCACGGCCTGACGCAGCTGTTCAACACAGACCTGCTCACGCGGCCCCAGGTAGACATGGGTCCCCGCTGCCGCCATGACTTCGCCATTGGCCTGCTGATTATTCGACACGGCGATGCAAATCGTCGGCAGCCCCAGCGCCGCCCGCTCCCAGCTGGTACCGCCACCGGCACCGACAAACAAGTCGGCCTCGGTCATCAACCGGTAGAAGTCGCTGACAAAACTGTGCAAACGCCAGTTTGGACGATCTGCCGCCAACGCCTGCATCTGTTCCCAGGCCGGATTATCGGCACCGGCCACAAAATCGACGTCCAGCTCATGGAAGTCCGCCATCGCCAACATCGCATGATGCGTCTGCATTGCCGCATCGAAACCGCCGAAATTCACCAGCACCCGCTTGGCCCGGGGTTTGATCTCGATGGCCGCGCAGTTGAACTCATCACGCAGCATCGCAAAACGTGGGCCGAGCAAGGTCTGGCAACCCCGCGGCAGCAGCGAGGCATAAGCCTCAGGTGTACCGGACAGGTTCTGATTGAGCAGCAGATCGACGCTATAGGTGCGCGTCGCAAGGTCATCCACCGCTGCGATCCGGGTTGCCCAGCGTCGGGCTGCGGTTTGCCAGTGATGATCGAGGCCATAGTGGTCGACAATGATCCAGTCGAACGCCGGCTGGTCTTCCAGTACCTGTGCCAATGCGTCGATGTCCGCTTGCCACGGCAGCATCGATTCGATGGCTTGTTGCGGATCTTCATCGGGATAACGATCCGGCAGCGCAAAGGTTTCGAAGCCCTCACCCGCCAAAACATCCAGTCGATGGCCCGGCAACAGACGACAGGCAAACGCCACGTGCGAACCCTGCTTGCGCAAGGTTCTGGCCAGTGGCAACAGGCGCGCGATATGGCCGCTGCCAATCGTCGGCGAAGCGTCGGAACGAATCAGCACTCTCATTGCACTTCACCGCCGGCTTTCAATGCCGCGTACAGATATTCGGCACGCTTCCAGTCTTCAACGGTGTCGATGTCTTGCACCAGATACCGCGGCAAAATCACTGGCAGGCTCGCCGGGGAAAACAGTACATCGCCGCGCAACCAGGCTTCGCGACGCCCCCAGTAAAACTGGCCGGCGTCCTGAAAGGCTTCGGGCAAATCCTGGGAACGGGTCGTGCGAAATTCCGGGTAAAGCGAGGTCAAGGCGCCCTCTTCGTCGAGGGTCAAGGCACGCTGCACGGGGAAGCCGAAACCGGCGACGGAAAATGCAAACGATTTGTCTGGATGCCGCTTGAGCAATTCCAGCCCCTGGCGCAGATACCGCGCTTGCAACAGCGGCGCGGTCGCATAGACGCAGCAGGCAAAGTCGAACGCCGGCAGTTCATTCAAGGCATGAACCATCACCGCCGCCGTGCCGGTGAAATCATCCGCCAACGACGCCGGACGCATGAACGGTACGTGAGCCCCATGCGCCCGGGCAACCTCGGCAATTTCTTCATCGTCGGTGCTGACAACCACCTGATCGAACAGCGCTGAATCCAGCGCCGTACGAATCGAGCGAACGATCATCGGCACGCCGTCGAACGGCTTGAGGTTCTTACGGGGAATACGCTTGCTGCCACCTCGGGCCGGAATGATCGCAACGCTGCTCAAGGTACTACTCCTCAAGGACCAGCCGTCGCAACTGCTCGACCACGTAATCCTGTTGTTCATCGCTCAGTAAAGGAAACAGCGGCAGGCTGATGGCCTCGGCGTAGTAACGCTCCGCTTGCGGGAAGTCCCCCTCGGAAAATCCCAGGTCACGATAATACGGCTGCAAATGCACCGGAATATAGTGCAGGTTCACCCCGACCCCGGCGGCTCGCAAGCCTTCGAACACCTGCCGATGACTGAGATTGATGCGCTCCGTCTGCAGGCGCACCACGTACAGGTGCCATGCCGATTCGGCCTCGGGCTGAATGCTCGGCAGGGTCACCGGCAAGTACGCCAGCAACCGCTCATAACGCGCCACCAGTTCACGACGACGGTCGATAAACCCGTCAAGTTTACCCAGCTGTGACAACCCAAGGGCTGCTTGCAGGTCAGTGATGCGGTAATTGAAGCCCAGCTCCACTTGCTGGTAATACCATGGACCGTGGCTGGGTTCGGTCATGTGCTGCGGATCGCGGGTCATGCCGTGGCTGCGCAGACGTTGCAAGCGTTCAGCCAGCTGCGGGCGATTGGTCAGCACCATGCCACCTTCGGCACTGGTGATGATCTTGACCGGGTGGAAACTGAACACCGTCATGGCGGCGAATTCGCCACAGCCCACCGGGCGACCGGCGTAGGAGGCGCCAACCGCATGGGATGCGTCTTCGATGACCGTGAAGCCATAGCGCTCGGCCAGTTCGGCGATCATGCGCATGTCACAGCTTTGTCCGGAAAAGGCCACCGCCACCAGCACTTTGGGCAGCGTGCCGCTGTCTTCGGCTGCTTCCAGCTTCGCTTTCAGGGCATAGGCATCGAGGTTCCAGGTCAACGGATCGATGTCGACGAAATCCACGTCGGCACCGCAATAACGACCACAGTTGGCCGAGGCCAAAAAGGTGTTCGGCGTGGTCCACAAACGATCGCCCGGCCCAAGCCCCGCCGCCAGGCAAGCGATGTGCAGCGCCGCCGTGGCGTTGCACACCGCCACCGCGAAACCGGCCTGGCAACGTTCGGCCATGGCCTGTTCGAAACGCTCGATGGTCGGCCCTTGCGTGAGCCAGTCAGACTGCAACACGGCAACCACCGCATCGATGTCTGCCTGATCGAGGCTTTGCCGACCGTAAGGAATCATGCCGACAACTCGGCGTGCAGGTCTGCGATCTGACCCACCGACAGGAAGTGCGGGTTGGTGTCGGAGCGGTATTCGAAGTCCTCGCTCACGGCATTCCCCTGTTCGCCCAGATTGTCCACGGCAAAATCCACGTCGACACTGGTGAAGCGGATCGACGGCTGAATCGTGTAGTGATCGGCGAACTCCAGGGTCATCCGCGCGTCGTCCAGCGGCACCATCAATTCATGGAGTTTTTCGCCCGGGCGAATCCCGACGTTCTTGTGCGGCAGGTGTTCAGCCATGCCCTGCGCCAGATCAACGATGCGAATCGATGGAATCTTCGGCACAAACACTTCACCGCCGTGCATGCGCGCAAAGCTGTCGAGCACGAATTGCACGCCGTGATCGAGGGTGATCCAGAAACGCGTCATGCGTTCATCGGTGATCGGCAGTTCAGTGGCGCCTTCACGGATCAGCTTGCTGAAGAACGGCACCACCGAGCCCCGCGAACCGGCCACGTTGCCGTAGCGGACCACGGCAAAGCGCGTTTGCTGTTCACCGGCAATGTTGTTGGCAGCGACAAACAGTTTGTCCGACAGCAACTTGGTCGCGCCGTACAGGTTGATCGGGCTGGCGGCCTTGTCGGTGGACAGCGCGACGACTTTTTTCACACCGTTGTCGATGGCCGCGGCGATGATGTTCTCGGCGCCATTGACGTTGGTACGAATACATTCAGTCGGGTTGTATTCCGCCGCCGGCACTTGCTTCAGGGCGGCGGCATGCACCACGTAATCGATACCGCGCATGGCCTGGCGCAAACGCTCGGCGTCGCGCACATCACCCAAAAAGTAACGCATGCACGGGGCATTGAACGTCTGCTGCATTTCGTACTGCTTGAGCTCATCGCGCGAGAACACGACGACGCGTTTTGGCTGGTATTGCTCCAGCAGCCGACGAATGAAGTTGCGCCCGAACGAGCCGGTGCCGCCGGAGATGAAAATCGATTTACCGTTAAACATGCCTTGAGTCCTTGTACCTGTCAGCCAGGCTTAAGCGAGCAACTGCGTCCAGTTCACACTGGAGGCTGCGCCGAGGGTAAAGCCCTTGCCGGTCAAGGCCAGGTTCTGGTTGTACGCCGCGTCTTGAGCGAAGCGCGCGCGCCACTTGTCTTGCAGGGCCGCGGCCGTTTGCGGTGCATCCGGCAACAGGCCCGGGTGCAGCATCTGCGCTTGCGGGCACCAGACGATCAGGTAACCGGCGTCGGCGGCTTTCAGGCACAGGTCGATGTCAGCAAACGCTTCGTCGAAATGCTCTTCGTCCAGACCGCCAACGGCCTCGTACAGCTCCTTGCGCACCATCATGCAAGCGCCGGACACTGCCGAGTAGTTCTGTTCAACCTGGTGACCGTTCATGTAGCCCTTGGCATCTTTGCGCTCATCGACAAACACCGAACCGACCACGCCGTTCAAGCCCAGTACCAGACCTGCTTGTGTGGTCGCTCCACGGAAGTTCATCAGCTTGCCGCCGACAATCCCGACTTCCGGACGCTGGGCCTGATTGAGCAGGCTGTCGAGCCAGTTGGAATTGACCACTTCAGCTTCGGCCGACATCAACACCACGTAGGCGCCCTTGGCTTCACTGACCGCAAAGTTATGCAGCGCCGAGGCGCTCAAGCGTTTAGCGGTGCGCAGGACGCGCAGGCGATCGCCCTTGCCTTCCAGGCTGGTCAGCCAGGTCGCCAGTTCTTCGGACTGGCTGTGGTTATCGGCGATCAGGATTTCATGCTGCTGGTAACGGGTACGTTGCAGCACGCTGACCACCGCGCGTTGCAGGTGCTCCAGATTGTCCTGACTGTGCAGGATGATCGAGACCTTTGGCCGCGCGGCGTGCTGGTAATCGATCTGCCAGGTTTGAGGCAGCCCGGAGCTGACCTGACCGCGATAGCCGCGGGCGGTCAGGTGACGGGTCAGGGTTTGACGCTCGTGAGGGTTTTCCTCGACGGACGCCGCGTTGCAGATCAGCAGCGGCTCGGCCAGATGCGCCAGGCCACCCAGGCCCCCGTCTTCGATCAGACGCAGCAACAGGTCGAACTCCAGCGCCGACAGGTATTCAGCCGAGTAGCCTCCCGCGTTCACCAATACGTCACGCTGGATCAGCCAGTGGCGGGCCATCAGCGACGGCACGGTTTGCAGCAGATCAAGGTTGACGCCCGGACGGAACACATCCGCCAGTGAGCCGTTTTCCTGACGCTGGATTTCATCCATCGCCACAGCACGAATGCCTTCGGCGCCCATCAGTTCGAGGCTGGCGCGCAGCAGACCGCTGGCGGTGAACTGATCACCGGCCTCAGCCAGTACCAGCCAGTCGGCGGTGGACTGGTTGACGCTCTGGTTGATGCGCTCGACGTAATTGGTGGCGGTGACTTTGACGAAATGCACGGTGTCACGCGGTGTGGTGGTCGCCGGCAAATCACCGGTGGTGAACACCACGACCTTGAACGCCTTGCAATTACCAGCGACCAGGCTGTCGAAGGTGGCCTGCAACTTGACCATGTCGGCGTCGAGGTCCAACAGCATGATGCCGAACTGCGGGCCGCCATTGCGTTTACGCAGCTGCGCCTCAATCACCTTGAGCTGCTTGGCATCCGGGTTGCGGGCATCGAGCCAGTTCAGCAAGCGCCCGGACGGCATGTTCTCGAACAACGATTGCTCGTCCTGTGCCGGCACCGACGCCAGGCGTTCGGCCCAGGCTTGCAGCTTGAGGCCTTCTTCGGGCTCATCGGAATCCTTCAACGACTCGACCAGACGCGACACCACCGTGCGGTTGAACGCATACAGGCTCAGGGCTTCCCACAAACGGCTGCGCAAGGTGCGCTCGTTGTCGTTGGGGTGCACGCGCATCAGCTCATGTTGCTTGAGCAAGAGGCCTTCCAGTTCCTGCAGCTGCAACTTGCCGGCCGGCATGGTGTGCAGCAGGAATTCGAACTCGGTCAGCAAATCGAAAACCGGCTGGTTGTAGAACGGCATCTCGACAAACTGCATCTGACCAAACAGACGCGAAGGGTCGTTGCCAGCCTGTAGCCAGGTCGAGGTGAAAATCATCGTGCCCTGCAACGAACGCATGTTGGTCAGGCAGTCGGCCATGGTGGCGAAACTGTCCAGCGCCACCTGCTTGCCTTCGGCCAGTGTCTTGTGGGACATGCCGGTCGGCAACGACGCCAGAAACTCGGCAAAGCGCTCGCGATCGGCCACGGTTTTTGCGTCCTTGAGCGTCAACACCGTCAGCACGTTGGTGTTGTGCTCCGAGGCACCGTAAGGGATTTCCCGCACGGCGAACGGGATCGGCAAGATCCGCGCCTTGGCGCGCGCGAGCATGTAATAGGCATGGCCGATTTCCTGCCATTCGAAGCTGGTGCCCGGCAGCAACGCGTTGTGCCAGTCCTGCAACAACTCGGTACGGCTGACCGCGTAGAACGGCGGCAGGAAGTGCCCCATGAATTGCGTCAGGCGTTCTTCGGCCGACTCCGAGCAATAGTCCTCCGGGCCCTTGCGGTCGCGGCGGAAGTAATTCACTTCCGTGGCGCGCGCCAGGTACATGATCCCGTAGCCGTGGCACATGCCGTAGTCGGCGTTGTCTTCGAGAAACTCCAGCGACTCGGTGACCGCATCGTGCAGCAGGAAATCGTCATCGGCGGCCAGCACCATGTACGGCGTGGTCACCTGATTCACGCCATAGGCGAGTTTGTCCTGCAACCCGGTGTAGGTGAATTGCGGCAGGTGCCGGTAATCGACCATCGGGTAATCGCGGGCGATGTTCTCGTCGCTTTTCAGCGAAGAGTCCAGGACCAGAATCGTGCAGGGATAGCTGCTGTAATACTGCAAGGTGCGCCGCAGGTAGGCGTTGCGGTTGTGGGAAATCACCACCACCGTCAACCGTTCATTCAGCGGTGCCACATCGTTTCGAGCAGTGTTTTGAACGCGCATATTTCTATCCCCACAACCGGCCAGAAGCCGAGAACCTACATTCAATTCAAAAGTGATTAACGAACGCGACGCAGATAGCCATCCGGCGCCACGGTGATCAGCAGCTTGTTCTGCAACTGACGGTCGATTTCGAAGTCAGCGTTTTCTTCCAGGTATTTCCACACGGCGGTCTTCGGGTTGTCGCCCGGGCCCCATGGACGATCCGGGAAGAAATCGGCCGGCATGTCCTCAACCACGGTGTCCATAACCACGCAATAGCTGTCTACCGACACCAGCGGCGCGTACAGACGCAGCTCTTCCAGTACGTGATCGTGGGTGTGGTTGGAGTCGAGTACGAGGATGACTTTCTTGCCTTCGGCGGCAGCGCGGACTTGTGCGGCGATCGCCTCGTCGATGCTCGAGCCTTCGATCATTTTGATGCGCTTGCTCATCGGGTGGCTTTCGATGGCTTCGCGGTTGTGCGGGCGAATGTCGAGGTCGATGCCCAGCACTTCGCCGTGGCCTTGCAGCTCCAGCAACGAGGCGTAGTAGATGATCGAACCGCCGTGGGCGATGCCGCATTCAATCACCAGGTCGGGTTTGACCTGCCAGATGATTTCCTGCATCGCCATCATGTCTTGCGGCAGCTGGATGATCGGACGGCCCATCCACGAGAAGTGGTAGCTGTACTTGTGCTTGGCCGACTGGTTGAAGAAATCCTGGGCCAGACCGGTGAGTTTCTGGTCGTCGCCCTGAGCGGCGATTTGTTCTGCGCACTCGGCTTCGAAGGCTTTATTGATGGTGTTGTCAGTCATTTTTCTAATCTCAATAGTCACTGGAACGAAGCGCTGTCGACGGCGTGATAGACGTAGCGTCCATCGGTCATCCGCTTGATTTCTTCGAGGTAGTTGGAATTCATTACAAACAGGTGGGCGCCTTCGGGCAGCGCGTCCATGGCCTCTTGCGGCGAGGACACACGCACACCGCTCAGGGGCAGATAACGGCCCTGCTTCGCCGGGTTGATGTCAACCACGCGATCCACTGCCACACCGGCCCTTTGCAGGAACAGCGAATAGATCACGCCTTTGGACGATGCGCCCCAGATCGCCGAACCGTGCTCGGGTGCGTCCTGGATAATCTGTACCGCACGCGCAAGGCTTGCGGTGAAGCCGTCAGGCAGCGCCAGGCGTGGCACCGGTTGTTCCGGGGTCAGGCGCAAGGTCGCCAGGTCGGCAACGATGTACAGGTACTGGCCGCCGAACAGGTGCCCGGCCTCGTGCACGGTGCCGAACATCCGGCGCAGGTCATCGAGGCGGAAGTAATTGACGTGCTCGTAGAACAGGTCGAACCAGGCTTTGTGCTCGAGGATCCAGTCGAAGCACGGCACTTCGATGTAGATCTGCCCGCCCTGATTGGCGTCGGCGATCTCGGCAAGAAAACTCACCGGGTCCTGAATGTGTTCCAGCACATGGCGCAGCACGATGGCATCCGCCGCCAGGCCTAGGCCACGGGTGAACGGTGCTTTGATCACGTCGGCATTGTCGCCTTCGTAGGCCGGGTCGATGCCGGTGATGGCGTAACCCAGCCCTTTGAGCAGTTCGAGGAAGTAGCCCTTGCCGCAGCCGACTTCGATCAGTTCCCGGCCCTTGAAGTGGCGGGCAATGATGCCTTCGACATCGCCCAGGTGCTTCTGGAACTGGCCCGAATGCGCCTGCTCGTTCTGGTAGTCGGCGTCGTAGCTGAGCTTGTCGGCATCGAAGGCCTGGTTGAAGATCAACCCGCTCTTTTCATCCTGTACCAGGACCATGTCGGCACACGCCGAAGCCTTGGCCGACGCGGGGTCGGCAAAGGTGCGGTTTTGCAACACCGGCAGGTCGGCGACCCGATACAACTCATGCCTCATGCTCTGCTCCCAGTAGCTGTTGCAAACGGTCCGCCACGCCCCAGAACGCCATCGGTTCGTGGGTCGGATATGGGTAGTGACCGAGGTTCAAATGGATCGACGCGCCGCGCTCACGCAGCCGCTGTTCGACCAGCGCCCGCACCGAAACCGGCTGGCCGCTGGCGCAATTGATCACGCCATCGAATTCACGCTGTTGCACGATGGCGGCGAGGTAACCGGCCGCGGTTTCAATCGCCAGGTAATCGCGCAATTGCTCACCGGCCGACATGTTGAAGCTGTCATCGCCAGCGTCGATGGCGCGGTCCAGCGCGGCGAGCAAACTGTTCGGGTTTTGCCCTTCGCCATGCAGGTAAAACAACCGCGCCCATTGCAGGGTGAACGGTTGAACCCGCTGCAGGTTTTGCAGAAACAGGCGCAGTGTATTTTTTGCCAACCCGTACGGATTGCTCGGCTGCGGCGCGGTGTGCTCGCTGAGCGGACCGCTTTGCATGCCGTATTCGAAACAGGTGCCAGTGACCAAGACTTGGGAGACGCCCGCCTCGACCGCGCCCTTGATGAACCGGTAGTCGGCCATCAAGTTGTGTTCGAAGTGGAACAGCGCCCGATAGTTCGGCAACCCTGGCCAGGCCAGATGCACCAGCGCGTCGACGCCATCGGTCAATGCGGCGATGTTCAGATCCTCGGCATGAATATCCGTCGCAACGAATTCCACTGCATTGATCCACGGCATGGTCGCGGCAGTCTCGGCATTGCGCGCCACGGCGCGGACTTCGCAGCCACGGGCGAGCAAGGCGTCGACCAGATGACGGCCGACAAACCCGGTGGCGCCGGTCACGAGCACTTTCACAGCACGGTCAACTCAGGCACGGCGATCACGAAACGGCCATCCCACTGACGCACCTGCGCCAGTTGCTGACTGACTTCGGTCAGCAGGTTCCACGGCAGCACCAGGACGTAATCGGGTTTCTCGAGGTCGATCTGTGCCGGCGAGACAATCGGAATGCGACTGCCCGGCAAATACTTGCCCTGCTTGTGCGGGTTGGCATCGGCCACCCACGCCAGCAAATCCGGTTTGACTCCGGCGTAGTTGAGCAAGGTGTTGCCCTTGGCCGCCGCGCCGTAACCGACCACACGCTTGCCGTCGGCCTTGGCCTGCAGCAGGAAGCGCAGCAGTTCGTGTTTGATCCGTTCGGCGGCGGGTGCGAGGGTCGCGTAGTACTCGGTGGTTTTTACCCCGGCGGCGAGTTCGGCCTGCAACTGCTGTTGAACGGCTGGTTGTACCGGACGACGTACACCATCGGCACGCTGGACGAAAACCCGCAGCGAACCGCCATGGGTCGACAGCTGACTGACGTCGAACACTTCTAGTCCATTGCGCTTGCACAAGGTCTGCACGGCGGTCAGCGACAGGTAGGAATAATGCTCGTGATACAGCGTGTCGAACTGCTGGCCGGCCATCAACGTCAGCAGTTGCGGAAACTCGAACGTCGCCACCCCGGTCGGCTTGAGCAGGGTCGCAAAACCACCGAGGAAATCATTGATGTCCGGAACGTGGGCCAACACGTTGTTGGCAGCCATCAGGTCGGCGGACCAGCCTTCGCTGACCAATTGCGCGGCCGTATCGCGACCGAAAAACAGTTCACGAATCTCCAGGCCTTTGTCCCGCGCCGCTTGTGCGGTGCTGCGGGTCGGCTCGACACCCAGGCACGGAATGCCGCGTCCGGCGACGTACTGCAACAGGTAACCGTCGTTGGCAGCGATTTCCACCACGCGGCTGTCAGCGGTCAGGCCGAAGCGCTCGGTCATCTCGGCGACGTAACGCTCGGCATGGGCCAGCCAGGTGCTGGAGAACGAACTGAAATACGCATACTCGGCGTCGAACAGGCTGTCGGCGCTGGTGTAATCCTCGGTCTGCACCAGCCAGCATTGCTGACACACCGCCACCTTGAGCGGCACCCATTGCTCGGCTTGCTCCAGCTGATCGGCGCGCACATAAGCGTTGGACGGCGGCGAGGTGCCGAGGTCGATCAGCGGCAAGGCCAGGGAAGTCCCGCAACCACGGCAATTCATACACGCACTCCAGCGAAGTGGTCATCAAGCAAGGGATGGCTGGAATCCCGCGCCGACAGATTATTGACAGGCAACGGCCAGGCAATCGCCAGCCGTGGATCGTTCACGCTCAAACCACCCTCATGCACTGGCGTGTAATCCGCGCTGTGCAGGTAGAGCAATTCGGCATCGTCGCTCAGGGTCTGGAAACCGTGGGCGAAGCCGGCCGGGATCAGCAGGCTGCGACCGTCACCGGCGCGCAGGTACTCGGCGTGCCAGTGCAGGAAGGTCGCGGAATCGGGGCGCAAATCCACCGCTACGTCCCAGACTTCGCCGCGCAGGCAGGTGATCAATTTGGCTTCCGGCGCGCTCGCGTTTTGATAATGCAGGCCACGCACACTGCCCCGCTCACGGGTGCAGGAATGGTTGATCTGACGGATATGAAACGGCTCGCCGAAGGCGCTCAGGCTGCCTTCACAGAACAGACGGGCGAAGTGTCCGCGCTCATCCTCGAAGCGTTTGTGCTGCACGCTGAACAGACCGGCCAGCGGCAATGGCGTTATCGAAAACTCGCTCACAACGCGCCTCGGTACAGGTTCAACTGGCCCAAAGTGATGGCGCGCATGTCGTCGCCGTTTTGCCAGGCCAGGTGCCAATCCAGCGTCTGGGTCAGGCACTGTTGCAACGACCAGCGCGGCTGCCACGCCAACAGTTGACGGGCGCGGCTGCTGTCCAGGCGCAACAGGCCGGCTTCATGCAACTCACTCGGTTCGATGCGCAGGCCGCGGGCTTGTGGCCAGCGGTTGGCGAGCAATTCGACGACTTCGCCGACGCTGCACATGTCCGCTTCACTCGGGCCGAAGTTCCACGCACCGGCAAACTCGGGGCCTTGTTCATACAGGCCGGCCGCCAGTTGCAGGTAACCGGCCAGCGGTTCCAGCGCGTGCTGCCACGGGCGCACGGCTTGCGGGTAACGCAGGGTCACCGGTTCGTCGGCGGACCAGGCCTTGAGCACATCGGGAATCAACCGCTCAGGTGCAAAATCACCGCCACCCAGTACGTTGCCGGCGCGGGCGGTGGCGAGGGCCAGACCGTGCTCGGCGTACTTTTCAGCCGGGAAGAACGACGCCGCGTAAGACTGCGCCAGCAACTCGCAGCAGGCTTTGCTGCTGCTGTACGGGTCGTGGCCACCGAGGGCTTCGTTTTCGCGGTACGGCCACAGCCATTCCTGATTGGCGTAAACCTTGTCGGTGGTCACTAGCACGCAGGCGCGCACGCCGCCGACCTGGCGGATGGCTTCGAGCAGATTGAGGGTGCCCATGACGTTGCTGGAATAAGTCCCCAACGGGTCGCGATAACCTTCACGCACCAACGGCTGGGCCGCCAGGTGCAAGACGATTTCCGGCTGGGTCTCGGCGATCAGCTCCAGCAATGCGCCGAGGTCACGCAAATCGCCGCGCTGATCGTTGATGCCTTCGTGCACGCGCGCCAGTTCAAACAGGCTCGGTTCGGTGGACGGGTCCAGCGAAAAACCGCTGACCTTGGCACCGAGGCTTTGCAGCCACAACGTCAACCAACTGCCCTTGAAGCCGGTATGGCCGGTCAGCAGAACCCGCTTGCCGCGCCAGAACTCCTGACTCAGTCCCATTGCTTCCATGGGGCCTCCCCGCTCAGCCACAGCTGCTCAAGGTGGTTTTTGTCGCGCAGGGTGTCCATCGGGTGCCAGAAGCCGTCGTGCTGGAACGCTTGCAACTGTTGCTCGTTGGCCAGCGCGGCCAATGGCTCGGCTTCCCAGGAGGTCTGGTCGTCAGCAATATAGGGCAAGACCTTGGGCGACAGTACGAAGAAGCCGCCATTGATCCAGCCGCCGTCACCGCGTGGTTTTTCAATGAAACCTTTGACGCTGTCACCGTCGCGCTCCAGGGCGCCGTAACGTCCCGGTGGCTGCACGGCGGTCACGGTCGCGAGTTTGCCGTGGCTCAGGTGGAAGTCCACCAACGCGCCGATGTTCAGGTCCGAGACGCCGTCGCCGTAGGTGAAGCAGAACGCTTGTTCGCCTTCCAGGTAACGGGCGGCGCGACGCAGGCGGCCACCGGTCATGGTGTCTTCGCCGGTGTCGATCAGGGTCACGCGCCACGGTTCGCTGTAGTTCTGGTGAACGTCCATGCGGTTGTTGGACATGTCGAACGTGACGTCGGAGGTGTGCAGGAAGTAGTTGGCGAAGAAATCCTTGATCGCGTAGCCCTTGTAGCCAAGGCAGATCACGAAGTCGTGAATGCCGTGGGCGGAGTACTGTTTCATGATGTGCCAAAGAATTGGCTTGCCGCCGATTTCGATCATTGGCTTGGGCTTGAGATGCGACTCTTCGCTGATCCGCGTACCGAGACCACCCGCCAGAATTACTGCCTTCATCGCTGTCCTCTTGCTCTTCGCGCGGTTTGGCCAGCCCCGCTAGGGTTGGCGAACCGTCAGATGCACATCATTAACCCGCAGCCACTGGGGCCTTCACGCCTGTTGAGGTGAAGGATTTATGGCGATATGTGGGGGACTTGCAGGAAGTGAGCCAATTGCTTGGGGTGGGCGACTGATGGGGTTTGGGTTCTGTGGTTTGGGATTTGCGTGCATATCCATTTCTGCGATAACGGCTGCTGGCGGTTTCGCTCTTACAGCGACTCACTTTTCCAGACGCCGAAAAGTAAGCAAAAGGCTTTGCCCCTCCATTCGGTGCCTCGCTGTGGCTCGGCATGCCCTCACTCCGGCATTGCTCCGGGGGCCCGCCGCCATCGGCCATCCATGGCCGGGGGCGGCTACCGCGGCATCCTTGCCGCGGTGCCCCCTACGCAACGCCTGCGTTCGGCCTCTGGGAAAGGGGCAACAGATCAAGATCAAGATCAACGTCAAAAGCCGAAGCAACGGCAACGACAACGGCAAGATCAACAGCTTCGCGAGCAAGCCCGCTCCCACAGTTGGACTGGGTGCATCCCAGAGAGATTGGTTGGCTGACAGGACGCCATCGCTGGCAAGCCAGGCTCCGACAATAGATCGGTATACCGCCCTTGCTTCTCACCACTCATCAGGCCGAGCGTTAGCTCGCCTTCAGCTTTTGATCTTGATGCACCGCCCCCTCGAGAGGCCGAGTGGAGGTTCTGCGCAGTGGGCAACCCGGCAAGGATGCCGGGTTAGCCGCCCCCGGCCATGGATGGCCGGTGGCGGCGGGCCCACGGAGCAGGACCGGAGCGAGGGCATGCCGAGCCACAGCGAGGCACCGAACGAAAGGGGCAAACGCGCTTTGGTTACTTTGGTCTGGGCCGGCATTCCGGATTTTCCAAAGTGACTCGCTGTAAGAGCGAAACCAATAGAAGCCGTTACCGAAAAACGGATATGTACACCGAATCAGTCCGGCAACCAACCCCACAACCAGTGCTGAAGATTATCCCCGCGCAACATGAAATCCCGATGCACCGCCTCACGTAACTGATCCCCCATGCGATAACTCGCATCCGGATCCGCCAGGTGCATGCGAATCGCCTGCAACCACTCCTCCGTGCTATTGCTCAGAATCTTGGTGCAAGGCAAAAACCCGTCATACGCACGGGTATCCGTGCAAATCACCGGATACCCACAAGCCCCATACTCCAGCAACCGCAAGTTGCTCTTGCAGTCGTTGAAGATATGAAACTCCAACGGCGCCAACGCCAAATCAAGGTTCAGGCTCGCCAGCTTGTACGGATAACTCTGCAGATCGATCGTGCCATGGAACTCATGAATGTACGGACGCAACGCATCCGGACACATGCCGAAGAACACCCACTCCACCTCATTGGCCAACTCCCGAACCACATCGGCAATGATCTCCAGGTCACCGGTGTGACTGGTGCCACCCCCCCAACCAACCCGCGGCTTTTTCGAGGTACGGCGCTGACTGGTCAACGTCGCCCATGGCTCGGGAGGCAACATGTTCGGCACCACACGAATCTCGCTGTGCATGCTCGACAACACATCAGCCAGTGCCTGGGTAGTCACCACCACGCGATCACACAGACCAATACCCTCACGCAACATCTGCTCAGTGTTGGCCGGCTTGTTGCGGGCGTGGCTGTTCTTTTTCGGCGTGCTGACAATGTAGTCATCCAGCTCGAAAATCCGCAGCGCATTGGAGTACTTCTTCATGCGCAGAATGTCGGCCGCCGAACCTTCGCTGTAGCGCCCCTGCAAAATAATGGTGTCCGGCGACAGGCGCTCGATTTCCACCGTCGAAGGCGACTCGTAAGCCACCCGTGAAATGACCCGCCCGGCCGCCTCAAGCTCCGCCAGCGGCGCGGTCACGCGGTAATGCCCGATCGCCGACTCGTTGACCGGCAAGCCGAGAATCAGCGGCAGGTCGCGATGGCAGAACGGATTCCAGTTGTGGCGCAGCGAAGGCTCCAGGCTGAAGCTCGCGACGCCGAGTGTCAGGGCCGGGTTGTACGCCGGATCACGGGAAATCTTCGGCAGCCACTTCAGGTAGAAACTTTCCTGCTCGGCCTGCTGCGCCTGCACATCGACCTGCGTCAGGGCTGGCGCGCTGTCTTCGCCGATCATCACGGTCGCGAACGGCGTCCAGACGATCAGGTAACCGTTTTTATCCGCCTTAAGGCACAGGTCAACACCCCCGAGCCCGAGGCTGAATTCAGCCTCATCCAGCTGACCGAGGCTGTCGAACACCTCTTTGCGCACCATCAGGCAATCACTGCTGACCGCACTCCAGTTCTGCGCCACTTGCAGACGCTGCATGTAGCCACGCGAACTGACGTGCTCGCCGATAAACGGCGAAGTCGCAGGCCCGGCCATGCCCAGGATCAAACCGGCGGAAACAATCGCGCCGTTGGCGTTCATCTGCCGTGCGCCAACCACGCCGACTTCCGGACGCTGAGCATGATTGAGCATTTCGGCGAGCCAGTCACCCGCGTAAATCACGCTGCGCGGGTTGAGCGTCAGCAGGTACTCGCCCCGCGCATGGCTGGCAGCGAAGTTGACCAACGCCGCCTCGCCGGTGCCCCCGTCAAAACGCAGGACGCGCAGCATCGCGGCGCCCAGTTGAGACATCGCGCCCAGCCACTCGGCCATCGCCGCATCACCGCGTCCTTCATCGACAATCAGGATTTCGTACTCGGTGTACGAGGTCTGCTCGATCAGGCTTTCGGTGCAACGCTGCAAAGCGCCCAGCGAAGAGCCCGCGCCTATGATGATCGAGACCACCGGCCGGTGCGCGTGCAGGTAATCGATGCGCTTGAGCAGCGGCAACTCGCCATCGCGAATCCGGTGTTCAAGACCGATGCGGTCGAGGTGCGCGCTGACGACAGCTTCGCTGCCCTCGATCACCTCAGGCAACGACAGCCAATCGGCGTAGGTCTGCGTCGACTCCACCTGAATCTCTGCAATGTGTTCGATGGTGTGCAACCCGGCCTCTTCCACCAGACGCCAGAGCAAATCATGCGGGGCCAATTCGCCGTGAGCCGAATCGAAACCGCCCACCGCCAAAAAGCGCTGACGCTCGAATGCGAGAGTCCGGCCAACGTAGGGGTAGGAACGCATGAGGTCGAGGTTGAAGCCTGGCTTGAACACTGGCTCGGCGGACTCACCTTCCACCAACGCGCCTTCATCGCTGTAGGCGCAGAGCATGCCCGGCGTACCGGCAATGCGCTCGGCCATCACCAGCAACGACGACACGCGCAAGGTGTCGCCGGCACGCAGCAGGTAGAACCAATGCGCGCCTTCCAGTTGCGGTATCACGCCATTGAGCTGGTGCGCCCAGTTGTCCTCAAGCGGCAATTGCAGCACGTTATCGGCGCCATCGAAGTCCGCGTTCGACAGCACCACCACCGCTTGCGGGGCGTACAGTTGCGTGGCGAGGCTGGCCAGCGTGGCGTTCAGGGCGACGCTGTCAGACTCGGTGTCGATGATGATCGGCACCAGGTTCGGACGCATGGCCCAGCGGCTGATCGTACCCGGCATGTGCCGGGTTTCCGCCGGAGTGAATTGGCGGCTCGCCAGCCACTCGCGATAGAACTCGGCGTAGCTGTCGCTGTTTCCGCCCACGCGACCGTTGACCACGGTGTTGCGACTGCCGAGCACGCGCACCACACACAACTCTTCCCACTGGCGCGGCTCTTCAAGGGCCTTTCTCAATTCGACGCAGCGCACCCAGCCCGACGCCGGGGCCGATTCGCCACCGCGCGAGGTCAGCATTTGCATCAGCCATTCCCATTCCTGCACGGCGGCCCGGGTCATTTCCGTGGTCTTGCTCAGGCGTTCCGGGTACAGACGCTCGGTGCTCAGCACGGTGTTCAACACCGCCATGTTGCCGCGGCGCAGCAGGCACACGAACAAGGCGAAATCGAGCATCGCGACAAAACCCGTACCGTCCTGGGTCAGCGCCGGCAACAGTTCCAGCACATCGGCACGGCGCATCAGGGTCGAGCTGAAATTGCCGATGAAGTTCTTCGGCGTGTTCTCGAAAATCGCCAACATGTCATCGCCCTTGAGCAATGCATCAAGGGGCGAAAAACGGCAGTTATCGATGCGGGGCGGCAAGATGAAATTGTTCGCGTCGCTCATCATGCGCAGGCCGCACACCAGGGTGGCCTCGGGATAGTCGATCAGCGCCTGGGCTTGCATCGCGATGCTCGGCGTGAACAGCCGGTCATCATCGCACAGCACTTTGATGAACTCGCCGCGTGCTTCGTTGACGCAACGCAGCACGTTTTTTGACAGGCCCAGACGCTTGGGGTTACGCAGGTAACGAACAGGGTGAGCAGGGTCGGCAAACGATTTGACGATTTTGTGGATCTCGTCAGAAGACGAATCGTCACAGACGACGATTTCAACGTTCTCATAGCTTTGAGCGAGCGAGCTTTCCAGCGCCTGACTGAAGAAGCGCGGGTTGAAGGCGGGGATGACGATGCTGACTAGAGGGCGTTGATTCACGACAGAACTCTCGAGCGGCGAGCCTCTGCCCTTTCAGGCAGAGGCTGCGGAACCGCTTAGGAAAAGACGGTTGGTAGCTCGACAGACACAGACTCAGATCTTGTTGAACAAGCCCAGCTGAGCAATCTTGCTGAAGGCCAGTTGCGACGCTTGCAACATGGTTTGCTGCAAGGTCAGGCGGGTCATGACTTCGGCCGGATCGGAATCGCGGATTGCCGACTGGGTCTGGGTGTTGGCCAGGACCAGGCTCTGGTTGGTCTCGCTCTGGGTGTCCAGGGCGGAACCGCGACCACCCACCGAACTCAGAGAGGTCGACAACTGATCGGCGCCGCTCGCCAGGTTGCCGATGCCCGAAGCCAGTGCGGCCTGAAACTTCTGGATCGCGATCGGGTTGCCACTGATTGGTGTGTTCAGTGCGGTTTTCAGCTGGTTCACGGTGTCCAGAATGTTCTGGGTTTCGTGGGTGTTGACCGCCACGCTGAACTGATCACCCGCGCCCGGCGTACCGGCCAGGGTGAAGCTCACGCCCGAGGCCGTGGCGACGCCGGCAACCACAGTGCCGGAAGAAACCGGCTGGCTGTTAGGCGTCAACGGTGCGGCATACAGGTCGAACGCGGTGGCGCTGGTGAATTTCATCACCGCCGAACCGGTCGGGAAACTGGCGTGGTAATTCGCCGGGTTGGTGATGTTGCTGGCAGTGACCTGAGTCGCGGTCGGGTTACCCGGGCTGCGCGTCGCGGTGAAGGTGTCAGGCTTGGCCGCCAGGGTAAAGGTGTGGCCCGGCAGCACGGCGGCAGCGGTATCACCGGCCGCCAGGTTGATGTTCAGGTTCAGGTCGACACCACGGAACGACACGGTCTGGCCGGTTTTCGTGGTCGGGTCGAACGCACCGCCCTGACTTGCTTCAGCGGTCACATCGTTGCCGCCCGAATCGGTGATTTTCAACTGGGTGCCGCTGACGAAATCGACGGTGTACGGCTCGCCTGCGCGGAACTTGTTGTTGTAGGTGACGCCCGACGACACCTGACCGTTGGACAGGACCACACGACCGTCATCCACCGCCGGTGCGGTCATGGTGACCTGGCTGCGGCTGGTGTTGATCGCCTGCTGGAACACTTCCCAACCGGTGCTGTTGGTGGCCATCGACATGGTGTCGCCGACCGCCAGGTCAAGCGTTACCTGATCACCGTTGTAGCTGTAGGTGCCGTCGGCGTTTTGCGTGAACGGAACGGTGTCGCCCTTGGAACCGGCGAAGATGTACTTGCCGTTCTCGTCCTTGCTGTTCATCAGGCTCAGCAACTGACCTTCGATCTCGCCCAGCTCCGAAGCGTTGGCTTGACGGTCGGCGTCGGTGTAACCGGCGTTGCCGGCACCGATGGCCAGTTCCTGGGCGCGCTGCAGCACGTTGGTGATGCTGGTCATGACCGACTCGGTCTGGCCCAGGGTCGCCTTGAGGGTGTTGGTGTTGGCTTTGTACTGATCAAGCATCGAAGCCTGTTGACCCAGTTGCAGCAGGCGCGAGGCACCGACCGGATCATCGGCCGCAGTGTTGACGCGAACCAGGCTGCTCGCCTCTTCGCTGCTCTTGACCACGTTGGAGAAGTTCTTCTGATAGTTGGCAGCAGAGGACTCGTAAAACTGGGCGGTAGAAATGCGCATGGGCTACGACTCCTTAAAGACTGTTGATCAGTGTGCTGAAGATTTCTTGCGCAGCCTTGATGATCTGCGAAGAGGCGGTGTAGTACTGCTGGTATTTGACCAGGTTGCCGGTTTCCTCATCGAGGTCGACACCGGACAGCGAGTCGCGGGCATTCTTGGCGTTGTCCAGAATGGCGCCGGTCGCCGCGCTGTCGAGCTTGCCCTGCGCCGCCTTGGCGCCAACACCCTCGACCAGTTTGCCGTAGGCGTCGGTCAGGGAAATACCCTTGCTGGCGGTACCGGTGTCCACTACCTGCTTGGTCTGCAAGCCGGCCAGTGCAGTGCCGTTACGGTTGTCCAGGGTGCCTGGCTGCGCGATGTTGATATCAATCGCAGTGCCTGTGCCTGGCGAACCGGCCACGGTCATGTCGAAGCTGACGGTACGCTGCACGGCGGGCGGGCCCGGGTCCATGATCGGCGCACCCGTGCCGTCCTTGAGAGGCACGGTCAGGTTCAGGGTGTTGTTCTGGTTCGGCTTGATGGTGCCAGTGCTGATCTGCACGCCTTTGGCATCGAGCAACTGGTAAGGCTGGCTGGAACCGTCGGCCGCTGCGGCACCGAACACCACTTTGACCGGCATGGAGGTGTTCATGCCGTTCTGGATAAGGGTGGTCGTGGCCGTGTCGTAGATATCGAACTTCGTGGTCAGGGTTGGCTGACCGCTGGACGAGATGGTCAGGGTGCCGCTGCCGCCCGGCGCAATCGCCGCGCTCAACGGTGCCGCAATGGCCAGACGCTTGGAGTCGGTCATCTCGGTCTTGATGTTCGTCGCCGCGTTGCGGGTCGGCGTGATCTTGAACGTGTCACCGGCCGCAGCCCCCCCACCGCTGAGCTTCAACGAGAAACCGTCAATCACCGGCGGCGGCGTGGTCAGGGTGCTGAAAGCGCCCATCGCTGTACCTTCCGGCAGGCGCTGCACGGTGTAGTTGGTGGCGCTGGTGAAGGTGACTTTGTAATCGTTGATGGTCAGCTTGCCGCTGTCCTCGATGCTGACATCGAAGTTGCCGGAACCGGCGCTGTTGCCAACGGTGGCCACACTGCGGTCGGCCATCTGTGCGGCGCTGTTGATGCTGTTGAACAGGTTCGAACCGAACGCACCGTTCTTGTCGATGCCTTGGGCCTGAAGGCTGTTCATCTGGTCGGCAACGACCAGGGCTACGCGGCCCAGTTCGTTCATGGCCGGGTCCAGCACGGTGCTGCGATAGCGCAGCAGACCGCCCATCTCGCCACCGGTCATTACCGAAGTAATGTCGACGGTGCTCGAACCACGATTGAGCTGAATGCCCATGCGCGATGGATCGGCCTGGCTCGGCACCACTTGCAGAGTGCTGGCGGTGCCGCCCATGACCAGCGGCTGACCGCTGCCCAGGTACACATCAAGGTTACCGTCGCGTTCGATGACTTGTGCGCCGGTGAACGTGGAGAGCTGACGCACGGTTTCGTTGCGCGCGTCGAGCAGCTCGTTCGGCATGCCGCCGGCCTTGGAAACTTCGGAAATCTTCTGGTTCAACTGCGCCACGGTGGCGGCGAGTTTGTTGACCTGATCGGCCATGTTCGTCAGGTTGCCGTTGATGTTCGCGTTCTGCGCGGTCAACTGGGCGGACACTGAGTTGAAACGGTTGCTCAAGGCCTGGGCATCGCTGAGCAGCAACTGACGGGACGCATCGTCACCCGGCTTGGCGTTGACGTTCTGCACCGAGGCGAAGAACTTGGTCAGCGCGCCGTTGAGGCCGGTGCCGCTGTCCGACAGCAAGGCGTCGAGCGGGCTGATCTGCCCGGCGTAGGCGGCCGCGTCGCTGTTGAGCGAGGTGGTGGTCTGCAATTGCGCATCGAGGTAGCTGTTGTAGACGCGACGCACATCGGCCAGGGTCGTGCCGGTGCCGATGTAGACGTTGCCGAACTGATTCGAGGCTTTGGTGCCCTGCACGGTTTGCTGGCGTGAATAACCGGCGGTGTCGGCGTTGGCAATGTTATTGCCGGTAGTCATCAACGAGGATTGGCCAGCGGCCAGACCCGACATCCCGATATTGAGCAAACTCATGGTTCAGACCTTATGCCTTGTGCCTATAGAGGCGTGGTGGAAGCGCCCGCCGCAGCGTAGTTTTGGTAACTCGTCATCTGTTTGGCTATCTGCGAGATCTTGCTTGCGTAATCCGGGTCGGTTGCATACCCGGCTTTCTGCAACTCGCGTACAAACTGTTCTGGGTTATCGGCCGACTTCACAACATCTTGATAGCGATTATTGGTTTGCAGCAACGTCACGAGGTCGTGGAAGCTGTCTTTGTACGAGTCGTAGGAACGGAACTCGGCCGTCTCCTTGACCCTCTCGCCGTTGCGGAATTCGCTGGTGATGGCCCGCGCCGAATCGCCCTTCCAACTGGTGCCGGCCTTGATGCCGAACAGGTTGTGGCTACTGCTGCCATCCTGGGCACGCATGACCGATTTACCCCAACCGGTTTCCAGTGCGGCCTGAGCCACCAGGTAGCGAGGATCGACACCGATGCGCTCGGCGGCTTCCTTGGCCATCGGCAGCATGGTGTTGACGAATTCGTCGGCGGAGCTGAAGGCTTTCTTCGGCGGCGCGAGAGGAATCTGCGCCATCGCACGTCCGTAAATCTGCATCTGCCCGCTGGACTTATTGTCCGTTTGCGAGGCCAGCCAATCGCCGTTGAACAGCGGGCCGGCACCGGTCGTGGCCGTCGTCGTGGCACGCTCTGGCAACAGGGTTTTGTTCGGCGTCGCAGCAGCAGTCGTGGTGGCTGAAGGCACCAGACCGGCGAGCAAGCGATCCGCCAGTTTCGGCGGCAAGGCCAGACGGCGCTGATTAATCAGCTCCATGTCATTGCGATGCGTGCCCTCGCCTGTCGGCGCTTTCACCGAACGCGAAGCCCACAACGGACGCTGGCCATTGAGCCGCGATAGCGGACCGTCAGTGGCCACGGTGCCGGCCGCAATCGGCGTTGGCACGGCCGCTTTCGCCGCTTCCTGCTTGGCTGCGGACAGGGCCGCCGCCTCGCCTGGCGCGAGCGGTTTGTTCTTCGACATCTGCCGCATCAGCACGTCCGCCAGACCAATACCACCGCCTTCGCGGGACATGGAAATGGCCAACTGCTGGTCGTACATTTCCTGGTACTGTTTGGCCGCCGGCGTATTGAGCGGGTTGTCCTTGCCCAGCGCTTCGGTGGCCGAACGCATGGACTTGAGCATCTCACCGAGGAACAGCGATTCGAACTCCTGCGCCACCTTGCGCATGTTGCCGTCGCTGTTCTTGTCGCCCACCTTGAGCTGGTTCAAACGATTCAAGTCCGAATAGGAGCCGGAGTCGCTGCTGCTGACCAGACCGCTCTTGCGCATATCCATGACAGCCGTCCTCAGATCACGATCAGGTCGGCTTGCAATGCGCCAGCCTGTTTCAGTGCTTCGAGGATCGCCATCAAGTCGCCCGGCGCCGCGCCGACCTGGTTCACCGCACGGACGATTTCGTCGAGGGTGGTGCCCGGGCCGAACTTGAACATCGGCTTGGCTTCTTGCTGTGCGTTAACCCGCGAGCGCGGCACGACGGCCGTCTGACCGTTGGACAGAGGGCCGGGCTGGCTGACAATCGGGTCTTCGGTGATGGTCACGGTCAGGCTGCCGTGGGTTACGGCGGCTGGTGACACCTTGACGTTCTGGCCGATCACGATGGTGCCGGTACGCGAGTTGATGATGACTTTCGCCACCGCCTGACCCGGATCGACTTCAAGGTTTTCCAGGATCGACAGGTAGTCGACACGCTGGCTCGGATCTAGCGGCGCGCTGACGCGAATCGAACCGCCGTCAATGGCCTGGGCAACGCCCGGGCCGAGCATGTTGTTGATCTTGTCGACAATGCGTTTGGCGGTGGTGAAGTCCGAACGGTTGAGGTTCAGCGTCAGGCTGTTGCCCTGGTTGAAACCGCTCGGCACCGAACGCTCGACCGACGCACCGCCGGGGATACGACCGGCCGACGGAACGTTGACGGTGATCTTCGAACCGTCACGACCTTCAGCATCAAAACCACCGACCACCAGGTTGCCCTGAGCGACGGCGTAGACGTTGCCGTCGATACCTTTGAGCGGAGTCAGCAGCAAGGTGCCGCCGCGCAGGCTTTTGGAGTTACCGATGGAGGACACGGTGATATCGACCTGCTGACCCGGCTTGGCAAACGCCGGCAAATCGGCACTGATCGAGACCGCTGCAACGTTCTTCAACTGCACGTTGCCCGAACCCGGCGGCACCTTGATGCCGAACTGCGAGAGCATGTTATTGAAGGTCTGCAGGGTGAAAGGCGTCTGCGTCGTCTGGTCACCGGTGCCGTTAAGCCCGACCACCAGGCCGTAGCCGATCAATTGGTTGGAACGCACGCCAGAAATACTGGCGATATCCTTCAGCCGCTCGGCCTGCGCGTTGAACGCGGCAGACAGCATCAGGGCGGCCACCATGAGGTGTTTAAGATTCAAACTGGCCACCTAGAAAGGGAACAGCGGGCTGAGGAAGAAACGGTCGAACCAGCCTGGCTGACTCGCATCGGCAAACGAACCGGTGCCCGAGTAGGTGATGCGTGCATCGGCGACGCGGGTCGACGACACGGTGTTGTCGGTGGCGATGTCATCGGCGCGCACCAGGCCGGCAATCCGCACCAGCTCATCGCCGGTGTTGAGGGTCATCCACTTCTCGCCGCGTACCGCGATGATGCCGTTGGGCAGCACATCAGCCACGGTGACAGTGATCGAGCCGGTCAGGGTGTTGCCCTGCGCGGCCTTGCTGTCGCCCTTGGTCGCGCGGTCGCCTTCATAGCTGGCGCTCAGGTTCAGGTCGCCACTGCCAAACGGGTTGTTGGTGTTGGGCGAGGAGCCGAACAACGAGGTCAGGCCGATGCCTGTCTTGCTGTTCTTGTCGATTTGCGAGTTGGCGTTTTTGCTCGCCTGGGTCTTCTCGTTCAGGGTAATGGTGATGATGTCACCGATCCGGAACGCCTTGCGGTCGCTGTACAGGTTCTGTTCAAAACCGGCCTGATAAATCGAGCCATTGTTCGCGGCAGCCGGCAACGGCGTGCGCGGCAACACCGGCGCGTAATACGGGTCATTGGGCTTGGGCGTCGTTGGAACGCAGCCTGCGAGCACAACAGCCCCACTCAGTGCCAGAACAGATACAAAGCGATTCATGACCCTACCTCACGGTGTTGCAGGCGACCTCATGGTCGCCTCATAGACTTGATTACAGATTCTGCGTTACGAACGAGAGCATCTGGTCGGCGGTGGAGATCACCTTGGAGTTCATCTCGTAGGCGCGCTGAGTGGTGATCATGTTGACCATCTCTTCAACGGTGCTGACGTTGGACGTTTCCAGGGTGTTCTGCAGCGTGGTGCCGAAACCGTTCAGGCCCGGAGTACCGACTTGCGGTGCGCCGGAAGCAGCGGTTTCCAGGAACAGGTTGTTACCCACGGCCTGCAGACCGGCCGGGTTGATGAAGTCGGCGGTTTGCAGGTTGCCGATCACCTGGTTGGCCGGGTTACCCGGAACGGTGATGGACACGGTGCCGTCGCGACCGACCGTGAAGGTCTGCGCGTCGTTCGGAATCACAATGGCCGGCTCCAGGGCGAAGCCGCTGGCATTCACGATCTGACCGTTGGAATCGAGGTGGAAGGTACCGTCACGGGTGTAGGACGTGGTGCCGTCCGGCTGCAGGATCTGGAAGAAACCGCGACCGTCGACCGCCAGGTCAAGCGGCTGTTCGGTGGTTTGCAGGCTGCCGGCGGTGAAGTTTTTCTGGGTGCCGACGATGCGCACACCGGTACCCACTTGCAGACCCGACGGCAGTTCGCTGTCCTGGGTCGACTGGGCGCCTGGCTGGCGCTTGATCTGATAGAGCAAGTCCTGGAACTCGGCGCGGTCACGTTTGAAACCCGTGGTCGACACGTTGGCCAGGTTGTTGGAAATAGTGGTCAGGTTGGTGTCCTGGGCGGACAGACCTGTTTTGGCAACCCATAGAGCCGGAAGCATTCGATTCTCCTCGTGCGCCTGTTTTACGGCGCGACGTTCTGATAATTAGCTGATCTGCAAGACCCGAGCCATGGCCTGGTCATCGTCTTTGGCGGTGTTCATCATCTTGATGTGCAGCTCGAACTGCTTCGACAAAGCTAACACCGAAGTCATCTCTTCCACGGCGTTGACGTTGCTCGACTCAAGGAACCCGGACACCAGTTTGACGCCGGCGTCGGCTTGCGCCGGCTTGCCGTCCTTGGTGTGGATCGAACCATCCAGGCCTTTGGTCATGTTCTTCAGGTCAGGGTTGACCAGTTTGATGCGGTCGACTTCAGCCATCACACGCGGGCCTTCGCCCATCGCACGGATGCTGATGGTGCCGTCTTCGCCGACTTCGATTTGCTGCTCGGGCGGCACGGCGATCGGACCGCCATTGCCCATCACCGGCATGCCGTTGCCGGCGCGCAGTACGCCGAGGGCGTCCACGTTCAGGCTGCCGGTGCGCACATAGCTTTCAGCGCCATCGGGCGTCTGCACGGCAATCCAGCCGTTGCCTTGCACCGCGACATCGAGGTCACGACCGGTTTCAACCAGCGAACCAGGGGAGAAGTCGGTGGCCGGGCGTTCGGTCATCGCAAACGCACGCGCCGGAAAGCTGTCACCAAACACCGGCATCGAACGGGCCTGTTCCAGGTCCTTCTGAAAACCGTTGGTGGAGATGTTTGCCAGGTTGTTGGCATGAGCCTTCTGCGCCAGTGCATTCTGGCTGGCGCCGGTCATTGCCACATAAAGGTACTTGTCCACACTCTTTCCTCTGCATGCCGGACGTTTGCCGCCCACCGCTGTACTGATGAGCGATAAGCAATTTGCAGACCAACTTTTTTCTGGCGGCGCCGGGCCCGGCAAACAAAGGACTTGAGGGGATTCAGAGGGGAATGGGGGATTGGGTCAAAGTCGAAAAACCGGCGCGGATATGCCGCCAGGCGGCAACGGAGTGAAAGCCAGGGCTGATTCGACTACCAGCCTTTGACCCCGCTCATGTCGGGTAACTTATGGGCGATGCCCTTATGACAGTCGATACAGGTCGCCTGGCCGCTAGCCAGCGACGTGGAGTGCATATTGGCGGCGCGCTTGCCTTGACGGGTGAAGTCCATGAATTCGAAGTTATGGCAATTGCGGCACTCTCGGGAGTCGTTTGCCTTGAGTCGCCCCCACTCGTGCTCGGCCAGTTCACGCCGCATATCGAGAAACTTGTCCCGGGTATCGATCGTTCCGAACACTTTCCCCCACACTTCTTTGGACGCCTGCATCTTGCGGGCAATCTTGTGCGTCCACTCATGGGGGACGTGACAGTCCGGGCAGGTTGCGCGTACGCCAGAGCGATTGGTGTAGTGAATGGTGTCCTGCAACTCGACAAAAACGTTATCGCGCATTTCATGACAGGAAATGCAGAATTTCTCGGTGTTGGTCGCTTCCAGCGCGGTGTTGAACCCCCCCCAGAAAATCACCCCGGCGATAAATCCGCCGAGCGTCAGAAAGCCCAGGCTGTAATGAACACTGGGCCGACGCAAAACCCTCCAATAGTCTTTGAACAGGGCGAGCAAGGATTTCATGGCCTCTCCTTATCGTTTCTGCTGGCCGTTGATTTCGTCTTGCAGCACCTGGTCAATGTTCTTGAAGCTGTTGTTCACCAGTGGCTTAACGTCTGTTTGTGGCACATGACACTGATTGCAGAAATACCGGCGCGGAGAAACCGCGGCCAGCGCCTGACCGTCACGGTCCATGTAGTGAGTGATACTGATCATTGGCGCCTGGGTACGTGCGCTGTTGGCTCGGCTGTGACAGGACAGACACTTATTACTGTTCTTGTCGATGTGATACCCCGCAATGCTGTGGGGAATGGTGGGTGGCTGTTCGGGATAATTGCGCTCACGCTTGAGGTCCTTGTTCTCTTCATCAGCAATCGGTGGCGCCGGCAACTCCTGGGTCAGCGTCCCTCCGATTCGCCGACCATCCGGCGCAGGCGCATCCAGCGGGTAACCGGGCTCTGCCGGGAATGCCGCTGGCATCCATAGCAGCAGCGCGGCAAGCAAGGACAGCGAACGACGCTTCATCTGAGCTCTCCTTATGCCGTCTTGATCAACTCAATCCTGATCGCGCATTTTTTGTAATCAGTTTGTTTGGAGATAGGGTCCGTCGCATCAAGCGTGACTTTGTTGATGAGCCGGTTGGCATCGAAGAACGGTACAAACACCAAGCCTTGCGGTGGTTTGTTGCGTCCTCGGGTTTCGATGCGCGCACGCATCTCACCTCGTCGGCTGATCAGCTTCACTTCGCTGCCGCGACGGGCATTCAAGGCCTTGGCATCGGCCGGATGCATGTAGACCAACGCGTCGGGGACGGCCTTATAGAGTTCCTCGACCCGCTGAGTCATCGTGCCGGTGTGCCAATGTTCAAGCACCCGACCGGTACTCAACCAGAATGGAAATTCCGCGTCGGGGGATTCCGCCGGTGGCTCGTAGGGAAGCGCGAAGATGATGGCCTTCTTGTCGGGATAGCCATAAAACTGCACACCACTGCCCTTCTCAACGTAAGGGTCATACCCTTCCCGGAAACGCCAGCGTGTTTCCTTGCCCTCCACGACGGGCCATCGCAACCCGCGCTCGGTGTGGTAGCGGTCAAACGGGGCGAGGTCATGACCGTGACCACGCCCGAATTGGGCATATTCTTCGAACAGACCTTTTTGCAGGTAAAAACCAAAATCCCGGGCCTCATCGTTTTGATAGCCCGCCTCCATCTGTTCAAGCGGGAACTGATCGACCTGGCCGTTCTTGAACAACACTTCGTACAGAGTCTTGCCCTTGTACTCCGGTGAGGCGGACAACAACTGCGCAGACCAGACCTCGTCCGTTTTGAAGCGCTTGGAAAACTCGACCAACTGCCAGAGATCCGATTTGGCGTCGCCCGGCGCCGAGACCAATTGATGCCAGAACTGTGTACGGCGCTCAGCATTGCCGTAGGCGCCCTCTTTCTCCACCCACATGGCGGTGGGCAGGATCAGATCGGCCGCCTGGGCAGAGACAGTGGGGTAAACATCCGAAACCACCACAAAATTCTCGGGGTTGCGCCAACCCGGCAACACTTCCTGCATGATGTTGGGGCCGGCCTGCATGTTGTTGCTGGCCATCGTCCAATACACATTGAGCACGCCATCCTTGAGCATGCGGCTCTGCTGCACGGCGTGGAAACCGACCTTCTCATTGACGGTGCCCGCAGGCACTTTCCAGATTTGCTCTGCCTTGGCGCGATGTGCCGGGTTGGTGACCACCAGGTCGGCAGGCAAGCGATGGGAGAATGTTCCCACTTCGCGTGCCGTCCCGCAGGCTGAGGGTTGGCCCGTCAGGGAGAAAGGGCTGTTGCCCGGCTCACTGATTTTCCCGGTCAGCAGGTGAATATTGTAAATCAGGTTATTGGCCCATACGCCGCGTGTGTGCTGGTTAAAACCCATGGTCCAGAATGAAACCACCTTGCGCTTGGGGTCGGCATACAACTCGGCCAATGCCTTGAGGCGCTCGGCTGGCACACCGGTTTCCTTGGCGGTACGTTCAAGGGTGTAGGGTTTTACGAAAGCGGCGTACTGCTCAAAGTCGATATCGCTCCAGGTGTTCGCCTTGGCGGCATTGCGGGCCTTCATCTCCAGCGGATTATCGGGACGCAAGCCATAGCCGATGTCATCCGTTCCTTTGGCGAAGCGGGTGTATTTGCTGACAAAGTCTTTGTTGACCGAGCCACTTTCGATGATGTGGTTGGCAATGTAGTTGAGGATAAACAGGTCCGTCTGGGGCTTGAACACCATGGGGATGTCGGCTAACTCAAAACTGCGATGCTCGAAAGTCGACAGCACCGCAACCTTGACGCTGGGCTGGCTTAACCGGCGATCTGCGACCCGACTCCAAAGAATCGGATGCATCTCCGCCATGTTTGAACCCCACAGCACAAACGCGTCAGTAACCTCAATATCGTCATAACACCCCATCGGCTCATCGATACCGAACGTACGCATAAACCCCATGACCGCAGAGGCCATGCAATGACGCGCATTAGGATCAATGTTATTGGAGCGAAATCCCGCCTTCATCAACTTGTTGGCCGCGTACCCTTCCCAAATGGTCCACTGACCGGAACCGAACATGGCGACAGACTCGGAACCCTTGTTTTTTATCGCTTCCTTAAACTTTAACTCCATGACATCAAACGCCTGGCTCCAGGACACCGGCTGAAACTCGCCCTGTTTGTCATAGTGCCCGTTAGTCATGCGCAACAGCGGCTGAGTCAGTCGATCAACGCCATACATGATCTTCGACAAGAAGTAACCCTTGACGCAGTTCAACCCGCGATTGACCTCGGCTTTCACATCACCATGAGTCGCGACCACTCGATTGTCCTTGGTCGCCACCATGACGCTGCACCCGGTACCGCAAAAGCGGCAAGGGGCTTTATTCCAGTCCATGGTGACACGGTCTTCTTCAGTGATCAGGTTGCTGGCAGACGTAAACACCGGAAGCCCCGCCGCCGCTGCAGCAATCCCGGCCGCCTGGGCTTTGACAAACTCGCGCCGAGTCATTGGCATGTACTTTCTCCCGTCACATCGAGAATCTCGTGATAAACGAGGGCTGCATTGAGTACTCCAGGCAAACCGTTGATCTGAGTGATTCGCTTGGAAATTTCGCTTTCTTCTTCCATTTCCAGCACAACCACCAGCTTGCCGACGGGGCTTTCGTGATGCAGCTCAACGCCTGTGAGTAAACGCAAGTTGGCTTTCACCGCCTCGAACAACTCAGGACGGGCCAGTACCACGAGACTGGCAATATGGAGCGTTTCTGCCATGACCTGTACTCCTCTTCTTATGCTGAAGATGGACCGCGATCAATGAGGTGAACCAGGAGGGCCGAGCAGCATTTGCAGAAACCAGACAAAAAATCCGTAACCACCCACTATCGCCACCGAGAGCAATGGAAAGAGGACAACAATCAGAAAAAAGAACAGGCGAGTTTCTTTGCGGACTTGCTGGGTAGAGTCATCCGTTGATGGCATGGTTATCGCTCCTGCCGAACTTTGAAATGAGCCTAGATGGCTTGCCTGGCAAATTCCACGATTCAGATCAACGGCATGACGGTAGCGCTTCAAGTGGCATTTTGAAGCGCCAGTGAATGACTGACTCCAACTCAGTATTCTTGTTTATTGGTTCGGCGCTGGATAACGTTACTGCTCACGTCTTGCCAATTTCATAGTCACGCAACTTATTGGCAATGGTGGTGTGAGAGACCCCCAGGCGCTTACCTAACAGCCGACTACTGGCATGCTCGGAATACAGCCGCTCCAACACCGCTTTCTCGAACCGTCCGACGATCTCGTCAAGCCCGCCCTCCAGCGAGAAATCGCCAAGCGGCTGACGCACACCGTAATCCGGCAGACGAATATGCTCGGCCTTGACCGTCCCGCCTTCGCACAACGAAACCGCCTGGAACAACACATTTTCCAATTGCCGGACATTACCCGGCCAATGGTAATGACTGAGCCGCTCCATCGCCGCCGGTGCCAGCTTCGGCAGCGGGCAACCGATCTGCCGGCTGGCCTGATCGAGGAAGTGCTCCACCAACGGCGTTAACCCATCGAGGCATTCACGCAGTGGCGGAATGTGCAGCGAGAGCACGTTCAAGCGGTGATACAAATCCTGGCGAAACTCACCCCGCGCGCACAGCTCGGACAAATCCACCTGGGTGGCGCAGATCACCCGCACATCCAGATACACCTCTTCATCACTGCCGACACGACGGAAGCAACCGTCCTGCAAAAAGCGCAGCAACTTCACCTGCAAGCGCGGGCTCATTTCGCCCACGCCATCAAGAAACAGCGTTCCGCCCGCCGTCAGTTCCAGCAGACCAAGCTTGCCTTCGGCGCGTGCACCTTCGAAGGCGCCGGGGCCGTAGCCGAACAATTCGGTCTCGGCCATCGACTCCGGTAAACCGGCACAATTGAGCGCCATCAACGGCGACTGCCCGCGTGGGCTGGCGAGGTGGCAGGCGCGGGCCAGCAATTCTTTACCGGTACCGGTTTCGCCTTCTATTAATAGCGGTGCATCCAGCGGTGCCATGCGCCGCGCTTCGCGCACCACCGCGGCCATGACTTTCGAACTTTGGAAGATGCTGTCGAACCCACGCAGTTCCTGCTTGCGTACGTTATAGATGCGCTCCCCCACCCGATCAGCGCGGTGCAGCGTCAGGACGGCACCGGCCATGGCTTCGCTGTCGTCATGCTCGGATTGCAGCGGCGCGATGTCAGCCAGAAACACGTCACCCTTGACCTTGACCCGCAGCCCGTTGATGCGCGACTTGTTGGCACGTACCAATTCCGGCAAATCAAAATCCTCGGCGTAACGCGACAGCGGAATCCCCGGCACCTCGTCCACCCGCACCCCGAGCAACTGCGCCGCCGCCCGGTTAGCCGCGACGATGGAGCCGCCCATGTCGATCGACAGCACCGGAAACTCCAGGGCGCCGAGCAAGGCATTGAGCTCCATGTGCCGACGCTCGCTGGGCATCAGCCCTACCCGCTTGACGCCGAATACACCGGCAATCGATTCGAATTTCGGGCGCAGGGCCTGGAACTGAATGTTGATCAGGTTCGGGCAATGCAGGTAGATCGCATTGCCATGCTCACCGCCGACCTCACCACGGGCGACGTTGATTCCGTACTCCACCAGCAAGTTGAGAATGTCGCGCAGGATGCCGATGCGGTTCTGGCAGTGGACTTTGATACGCATATAAAGGCCCGAAGAAAGGGGAATCGAGGTCCCATGCGCAAATTTTCTGCGCGGGCGCCAAGTTAGTCGTCAAGATTATGTGACACCTGGACGCCATTTCAAACCCGCAAATCTCAATAGCTGCGCCATAGCCGTCAAAGCGTAACGAATACTTTACGAAAAACGGCGAATTTTCCTACAAGGAGTGCCGGACACCTGCTGCAACGCCGCACGCCTTGGGGTATTTCTAGGTCCATAGCAGCACATAACAAGAACGAAATCCCTCGCAGGAGAGCAGCATGAAGCAGACGCAGTACGTGGCTCGCGAGCCCGATGCGCAAGGTTTTATCGACTACCCCGCTGAAGAACATGCGGTGTGGAACACGCTGATCACTCGTCAACTGAAAGTGATCGAGGGCCGTGCGTGCCAGGAATACCTGGACGGTATCGAAAAACTCGGTCTGCCCCACGACCGCATTCCGCAACTCGGTGAAATCAACAAAGTCCTCGGTGAAACCACCGGTTGGCAAGTGGCCCGAGTCCCGGCGCTGATCCCCTTCCAGACGTTTTTCGAATTGCTGGCCAACAAGCAGTTTCCAGTGGCAACGTTTATTCGTACCCGCGAAGAGCTGGATTACCTGCAAGAGCCGGACATTTTCCACGAGATCTTTGGTCACTGCCCTCTGCTGACCAACCCCTGGTTCGCTGAATTCACCCACACCTACGGCAAACTTGGCCTGCAAGCGACCAAGGAAGAACGCGTGTACCTGGCGCGCCTGTACTGGATGACCATCGAGTTCGGCCTGGTCGATACCGCCGAAGGCCTGCGCATTTACGGCGGCGGCATTCTTTCTTCGCCAAAAGAAACCGTTTACTGCCTGTCCAACGAACCTGAGCATCAGGCGTTCGATCCGCTGGAATGCATGCGCACGCCGTATCGCATCGACATCCTGCAACCGCTGTACTTTGTCTTGCCGAACCTCAAGCGACTGTTTGATGTGGCCCATGAAGACATCATGAGCATGGTCAAACAAGGCATGCAGCTGGGCTTGCACACCCCGAAATTTCCGCCAAAGGCAGCGTGATCCGCTGCTTTTAGAAACAAGTGAGCCTGTCAGGAACCGACGCTTTGGTTTAGCGTGGAGTGACTGACGGCCGATTTCCAATTATTTGATTTCAGGAATTCAACATGTCCACATTGAACCAAGCCCACTGCGAAGCCTGCCGCGCCGACGCCCCTCAGGTCAGCGACGAGGAATTGCCGATCCTGATCAAGCAGATCCCGGACTGGAACATCGAAGTCCGCGACGGCGTCATGCAGCTGGAAAAGCTGTTCCTGTTCAAAAACTTCAAGCACGCGCTGGCGTTCACCAACGCCGTCGGTGAAATCTCCGAGGCCGAAGGTCACCACCCGGGCCTGCTGACCGAATGGGGCAAAGTCACCGTCACCTGGTGGAGCCACTCCATCAAGGGCTTGCACCGCAACGACTTCATCATGGCCGCGCGCACTGACGAAGTGGCCAAGGACGCCGAGGGCCGTAAATAATGCATTTCGACGCCATAGGTCGAGTACCCGGCGATCCGATTCTCGGCTTGATGGAAGCCTATGCGCAGGACCCGAACCCGCGCAAATTCGACCTCGGCGTGGGCGTCTATAAAGATGCCCAGGGCCTGACGCCGATTCCGCAGTCGGTGAAGCTGGCCGAGCAGCGTCTGGTGGATCGCCAGACCACCAAGACCTACATCGGTGGTCACGGCGAACCGGCCTTCGGCAAAGCCATCAGTGAGCTGGTGCTCGGTGCGGACTCCGCACTGATCGCCGGTCAACGCGCCGGCGCGACCCAGACACCGGGCGGCACCGGCGCATTGCGCTTGAGCGCCGACTTTATCGCCCAGTGCCTGCCGGGCCGTGGCGTGTGGCTGAGCAACCCGACCTGGCCAATCCACGAAACGATTTTCGCGGCGGCCGGGGTCAAGGTCAGTCATTACCCGTACGTGGGCAGCGACAACCGCCTCGATGTCGACGCCATGCTCGCGGTACTGAGCGAAGCACCGAAGGGCGACGTGGTGTTGCTGCACGCCTGCTGCCACAACCCGACCGGTTTCGATCTGTCCCATGACGACTGGCGCCGAGTACTGGACGTGGTGCGCAGTCGCGATCTGCTGCCATTGATCGACTTCGCCTACCAGGGCTTCGGCGATGGCCTGGAACAGGATGCCTGGTCGACCCGTCTGTTCGCAGACGCGTTGCCGGAAGTGCTGATCACCAGTTCCTGCTCGAAGAATTTCGGCTTGTACCGCGACCGCACTGGCGCACTGATTGTCTGCGCGAAAACCGCTGACAAGCTGGTGGACATCCGCAGCCAGCTGGCCAACATCGCCCGTAACCTGTGGTCGACCCCGCCGGATCACGGTGCCGCCGTGGTCGCAACGATTCTTGGCGACCCTGAGCTGAAAAGCCTCTGGGCCGACGAAGTGGAAGCCATGCGCTTGCGCATTGCCCAGTTGCGCAGTGGCCTGGTTGAAGCGCTGGAACCGTATGGTTTGCGCGAGCGTTTTGCGCACATTGGCGTGCAGCGCGGAATGTTCTCGTACACCGGTTTGACGGCGGCGCAGGTTAAACAGCTGCGCGATCATCACAGCGTGTACATGGTCAACTCCGGCCGGGCCAACGTGGCGGGGATTGATGCAACGCGTCTGGATTTGCTGGCTGAAGCGATTGCTGAAGTCTGCAAGTAACCCCAAGTACCTGCACCGTCCCCTGTGGGAGCGAGCTTGCTCGCGATGAGGACCTGACAGTCGACATCAATGTTGCCTGTCAGTCCGCAATCGCGAGCACGCTCGCTCCCACAGTTGTTTTGTGTTGTTCCCTCTTCCAGACCTGTCTAGACAACCCCATCCGTCGAAACAAATGGATATAAAAGTCTATTTGTCATTTTCAGTGCTGTATCCTGCCCAAGCTTTGTATAAGCGCGGATCTACCAGATCTATCAACAGACTTTGCGAGGAGCGCGAAACATGCACGAGATCCCTAATCTCCCCTTCCCAAGCCTGCACGAAACTGAGCAGACAACCACGCAACAAGCCGGCGCCCAACAGCCCGAGCCCAAAGAAGCCACTGAACGCCGCCAGGCCGACAGCGAAGACTGAAACACCTGCAATGCCAGACCGTGTGGAAAGCGCTAACATGCGCTTTCCACACCGCCTGAACCCTTGAGCTACGCACCATGACCGACGAATTCAATGAGAGCCAGGCCAGCGTCCTGATCGGCACCGCCGAGAAGATGATCGAGATCTGGAACCGTCTCTCTCCCGAGAAACAAGCCGCACTGCTCGCCCGCTTCGGTACTCAAGAAAACGCCTTGGCCGCCCTGGTCACAACGCAACTGGTTGCCCCCGCCAAGCCCTGATTCAGCCCGCTGGCAAATAGTTTTACTTTTTCCACGACCCGCGAGCGCTCGCGCCGTTATCATAAGCAGCCTATCTATCCTGCTTTCCCGTGGACCTTTACCCATGCCTGAAAACCAGCGCCCCCTGGCGGTCACGCTGCAAGTTGTTTCCATCGTTCTGTTTACCTTCATCGGCTACCTGAATATCGGCATTCCCCTGGCCGTATTGCCCGGCTATGTCCACAGCGACCTCGGTTTCGGCGCGGTGATCGCCGGGCTGGTGATCAGCGTGCAATACCTGGCCACCCTGCTCAGCCGGCCTTATGCCGGGAAAATCATCGACAACAAGGGCAGCAAACTGGCGGTGATGTACGGACTGGCCGGCTGCGGCTTGAGCGGTGTGTTCATGCTGATTTCGGCCTGGACGCAGAGCCTGCCGACTGTGAGCCTGATCAGCCTGTTGATTGGCCGTCTGGTGCTCGGCAGCGCGGAAAGCCTGGTCGGCTCCGGATCGATTGGCTGGGGCATCGGCCGGGTCGGCGCGGCCAACACTGCCAAGGTGATTTCCTGGAACGGCATCGCCAGTTACGGCGCACTGGCCGTCGGCGCGCCGCTGGGGGTGCTGTTGGTTCATCAGTTGGGCTTGTGGAGCATGGGCGTGAGCATCGTGCTGTTGGCCGTGCTTGGCCTGGCACTGGCCTGGCCAAAAGCTGCCGCGCCGATTGTGGTCGGTGAACGTTTGCCGTTCATGCATGTGCTGGGTCGGGTGCTGCCACACGGTTGCGGCCTGGCACTGGGCTCCATCGGCTTCGGCACCATCGCCACCTTCATCACCTTGTATTACGCCACGCAACACTGGGACAACGCGGTGTTGTGCCTGAGCTTGTTCGGCGCCAGCTTCATCGGCGCGCGCCTGCTGTTCGGCAACCTGATCAACCGCCTTGGCGGATTTCGCGTGGCGATCGCCTGTCTGTCGGTGGAAACTTTGGGGTTGCTGCTGCTGTGGCTGGCGCCTGATGCCCATTGGGCACTGGCCGGTGCGGCGCTGAGCGGTTTCGGATTTTCGCTGGTGTTCCCGGCGCTCGGCGTGGAAGCGGTCAACCTGGTGCCAGCTTCCAGTCGTGGTGCCGCGGTCGGGGCTTATTCGTTGTTCATTGATTTGTCGCTGGGGATTACCGGGCCATTGGCCGGTGCCATTGCGGCCGGGTTTGGTTTTGCTTCGATCTTCCTGTTTGCCGCGATGGCCGCGCTGAGCGGTTTGGCATTGAGTGTGTACTTGTACCGGCAAGCACCTAAACAACGCGAAGCGCGGGCGCGTTAAAAGTCGACCTTGCCGCGCCCGGCCTTGATGCTGCCGCGCTTGGTCTTGGATTCGAGCCGACGTTTTTTTGAACCCAGCGTTGGCTTGGTCGGGCGACGCTTCTTTTCGACCTTGG
Source organism: Pseudomonas sp. URMO17WK12:I12 (assembly GCF_000514395.1). Classification (NCBI taxonomy): domain Bacteria; kingdom Pseudomonadati; phylum Pseudomonadota; class Gammaproteobacteria; order Pseudomonadales; family Pseudomonadaceae; genus Pseudomonas; species Pseudomonas sp. URMO17WK12:I12. The sequence goes on along the minus strand of NZ_AZVV01000005.1, from coordinate 36,010 downwards.
TCGCGCTGAGGATCAGCTCGATCAAGCGCTCCAGCGCATCGGCGCGATTGGCCTCCTGCGTACGGTACTGTTGGGCCTTGATGATCAACACCCCTTCGCTGGTGATGCGGCTGTCGCGCAGCGCCAGCAACCGTTCCTTGTAAAACTCGGGCAAGGACGAGGCCGGAATGTCGAAGCGCAGGTGCACGGCGCTGGAGACCTTGTTGACGTTCTGCCCGCCGGCGCCTTGCGCGCGAATGGCCGTCAACTCGATCTCGGCATCCGGCAGATGCACGTTGTTGGAAATCACCAGCATGGAAAAACGTCCGTATTCAGAGTGCGCAGGATACCGCGAATGGAAAGAAGGAATACGCTCTCACAGGTTTTATAGCGCGCACAAAAAACCCGGCACTTGGCCGGGTTTGTTGTTGTTGCGTACCGCGTTACTTCACTGAAGCCTGCAACGCATGCTGCGCACTGCGTTTGTTCTTGATGCCGTAGCAGATCCACATGAACACGACCCACACCGGAATCGCGTACACCGAGATCTGGATCCCCGGAATCAGCAGCATCACGCACAGGATGAACACCACGAACGCCAGGCAGATGTAGTTCCCGTACGGGTACCACAGCGCCTTGAACAGCGGCGTTTGCTTGGTCTTGTTCATGTGCTGACGGAACTTGAAGTGCGAAAAGCTGATCATCGCCCAGTTGATCACCAGGGTCGCAACCACCAGCGACATCAGCAGCTCCAGCGCGTTTTGCGGGATCAGGTAGTTCAACAGAACGGCAATCAGCGTCACCGCCGCCGAAGCGAGGATCGAACGCACCGGCACGCCACGCTTGTCGATCTTCGACAAGGCCTTTGGCGCATCACCCTGCTCGGCCATGCCCAACAGCATGCGGCTGTTGCAGTAGGTGCCGCTGTTGTACACCGACAACGCCGCAGTCAGTACCACGAAGTTGAGGATGTGCGCGGCGGTGTTGCTGCCGAGCATCGAGAACACTTGCACGAACGGGCTGCCGCTGTAGGAATCACCCGACGCGTTCAAGGTCGCCAGCAGGCTGTCCCATGGCGTCAGCGACAACAGAATGACCAGCGCGCCGATGTAGAAAATCAGGATCCGGTAGATCACCTGGTTGATGGCTTTCGGGATCACGGTTTTCGGCTTGTCGGCTTCTGCAGCGGTGAAACCGAGCATTTCCAGACCGCCGAAGGAGAACATGATGATCGCCATGGCCATCACCAGACCACTGACACCGTTCGGGAAGAAACCACCGTGGGACCACAGGTTGCTGACCGACGCTTGCGGGCCGCCGTTACCGCTGACCAGCAAATAGCTGCCCAGGGCAATCATGCCGACAATGGCCACAACCTTGATGATCGCAAACCAGAACTCGGCCTCGCCAAAGACTTTGACGTTGGCCAGGTTGATCAGGTTGATCAAGACGAAGAACCCCGCAGCCGAGACCCAGGTCGGGATGTCCGGCGCCCAGTAGTGGATGTATTTGCCGACCGCGGTCAGCTCCGACATGCCCACCAGGATGTACAGGATCCAGCAGTTCCAGCCCGACAGGAAGCCGGCGAAACCGCCCCAGTATTTGTGCGCGAAGTGGCTGAACGAACCGGCGACCGGCTCTTCAACGATCATTTCGCCGAGCTGGCGCATGATCATGAACGCGATGAAGCCGCAGATGGCGTAGCCGAGGATCATCGACGGGCCAGCGGATTTCAGGACCCCGGCCGAGCCGAGGAACAAACCGGTACCGATCGCGCCACCGAGGGCGATCAATTGAATGTGGCGATTTTTCAGGCCGCGCTTCAGCTCGCCTGACTGCGAGTTTTGTCCACTCATGAAAAGGGTCTCACGTTCTGCATCGTTACAACGTTCATGCGTCACCTGTTTGTTTTTATCTGTGACGAAATCGAACCCGGCACACTCGTGGCGTGGCGGAGTGAACAAGGCGAATAGCCTTGAAGTTTGCGCATTTGCGCAGGAGGTCACAGGTAAAACGCGGCGCATTGTACACCGCTAACCCCCTGCTGCCAGACCCGCTGGATCAGCGTGTTGTAAGCCGGGATTGCCGGTGTCCGCCCCGGGTGTCCCGGGCGGCTGCAAATAGAGAGTCAGACCCTTGCGGGCCATCGACGGGAACGATTGAAAAATCGCCCCACGGGGAGAGATGGGCTTGAATCACGGCGTACATTGCGCCTCCTTCTTGTTATGCACCTGCACGACAGGCATGGGACGCATCTGACCCTTCCTGCGCCGCTGAAACAAGCGGGCCAGAGCCTTGGGCGATGGTCGAGCGGATTGATTTCGGCAGGTTTTCCTTACACCCGCTCCGCAAGCGTCAACCCACAGGGTTTCAGGCGAAATTTCGTCAGCATTTCTTTACAAGGCGTAACGATTATTTTCCGAATCGGATTTATCTGTAGGACGACTGCAAATTGACGATAGGAAGCTTCCTAAGGAAAAAGCCGAGTTAGTTTTTGTTTTTTATTAATAAATAATGATTAAAAAAACAAACCAAACAGTTCAATGAAAATCTTATTTGATTATTTTTTTGCATTCTAAAAATCCCTCAACTAGGTTTGCAGCGACTTGCCGAGCCGCATCGACCGGCAAGTTGTTTCTACTCAAAAGTCATTAAGGAGTTTCACCATGCAAGCACTGGACAACGACTTGGAAACTGAACTTCAACTGGACGAATGGTTTGAAGCACCGACCCATGAAGCCGCCGTAGAAATGATGCAAGCCGACGCGGTCGTTCCGTTCGGCACGGCGATGTGGCCTCTGTAAGACCTCCCGGCAGGCGTAATCCGGCCGGTTGTGCCTGCCACTTTTTCCCGGTTCGTCACGGAGGACACCATGGACAAGCATCGCGCCATTACCCATTTTCTTTACTACCTCGAACAACACCCAGCCCTTGCCGGCATCAACCCGGCGAAGGTCTTGCTTGGCCACACCGCCGATTACGAGGCGCTGACCGGCGCCATTGCCGAACACGCCGGTGGCCGCCAACCCTTCCGTTTCAACACGCTACGCCTTGATCTGGAACCCACGGCTTTGCTGGCCCAGGCCATTGCCGACAGCGATCTGTACATTTTCTTCTACGACTCTTCCACGCTGCCCAACCCACGCCCCGAAGGCCCGGAATTTGTCCGCGCACTGCAAGGGGTGATGGCCGAGAACTGGAAGAAGTCGCTGCTGTTCAAGGATTACGGTGACTACTTCTACGACACCTTCAGTGTCACCCCGCAACGCATTGCCGGGCTGAACAGCCACTTGATCCAGCGCCTGTCCCAGGCCAAGACGTTAAGTTTCAAAGATGAACACGGTTCCTGGTTTGACGCTCCGCTGAACAGCATTAAAAAGTGGACTGACATCAACGGTGTCGGCAACTTTGATCTGGCACCCGGTGAAATCGCCACGCACAGCGAAGCGATTAATGGGCGTGTGAAGTTCATGGGGACTTTTCTCAGTACAATTCCGTTTGCGCGCAAATATGGCGTATTGGAATCACCGCTGGAGTTATGGATCGAGAACTCGACCATCCATAAAATCGCCACCGATGTTCCGGGGCTGGAACATGACTTCAATCAATACCTGGAGGCCAATCCGTCGAATCGCAGGATTGAAGAACTGGGGATTGGCACCAATGAGGGGGTGAAAGCCTTGTATGCGCGCAATGCCGGGTTCGAGGAGCGCCATTGCGGGCTGCACCTTGGGTTGGGCGGTGGCGCCAAGGGCAGCCATCATCTGGATTTGATCTTCTCCGGTGGCGTGTTGGCGTTGGATGATGAGCCGGTGTTTGATGGGCGGTTTGTGTTCTAAATGATCGTTCCCACGCTCCGCGTGGGTATGCAGCCGGGAACGCCCCGCGTCCTTTCGAAGCGGACGCAGAGCGTCCATTGAGGCATTCCGATCAGTCAGGCAAAAAAAAACGCCATCCCGAGGGATGGCGTTTTTTATAGGGTGCTTACCGATTACTCAGGCTTGCGACGACCAAAGCCCGGACGCTGGCCCGAACCGGCTGGCGCACCGCGACGCTTGCCCGATGGCGCGTCCTTGTCGACCAGGACGATGCCTGGGCGCTTCTTCGGCGCTGGCTTGGCCGGGCGCTTGGTATCAGCAGGACGGTCCGCCACTGGCGTACCGCGACCCGACTCACCGCGACCTGCCGGAGCACCGCGATCACTGCGACCGCCGCTTGGCGCACCACGGCCTTCGCCGCGCTCGGTGCGACCGTTGGCCGGACGTGGCGTGCGTGGACCGCGCTCGCCATCAGCACGAGGGGCTGCTGGCTTGCGGGCTGGACGTTCACCTTCGAAATGCGGCTCACGGGAATCACGCGGAGCAACCGTTGGCTGTGCACCGGCCGCTGGACGCAGGGTGCGCACGCGCTCGGTCTTGCCCATCGGACGCGACGATTTACGCTGCATACGGTCGAGCTTGTCTTTGCTCTTCGCGTTCATCTGCGGCATTGCAACCGGCGTCAGGCCGACTTCAGCACTCAGAATGTCGACTTCGTACTGGCTCATTTCGCGCCAGCGGCCCATCGGCAGGTCGGAGTTGAGGAACACCGGACCGAAGCGCACGCGCTTCAGACGGCTGACCACCAGGCCCTGGGATTCCCACAGACGACGAACTTCACGGTTGCGACCTTCCATCACCACGCAGTGGTACCAGTGGTTGAAACCTTCGCCGCCTGGCGCCTGCTTGATGTCGGTGAACTTGGCCGGGCCGTCTTCAAGGACGACGCCTGCTTTCAGACGCTCAATCATCTCGTCATCGACTTCGCCACGTACACGTACCGCGTATTCACGGTCCATTTCGTAGGAAGGGTGCATCAGGCGGTTAGCCAGCTCACCGTCGGTGGTGAACATCAGCAGACCGGTGGTGTTGATGTCCAGACGGCCGATGTTGATCCAGCGACCTTCTTTCGGTTTTGGCATCTTGTCGAATACGGTCGGACGGCCTTCCGGGTCGAGGCGGGTGCAGATTTCACCGTCGGGCTTGTTGTACATGATCACGCGGCGTACCGACTCGGCGGCTTCTTCGCGCTTGATCACGCGGCCATCGATGGTGATGGCGTCATGCATGTCGACACGCTGACCGAGCGTGGCGTCTTTGCCATTGACCTTGATGCGGCCGTGGCTGATCCAGGCTTCTACGTCACGGCGCGAGCCGACGCCGATACGGGCGAGGACTTTCTGCAGTTTTTCGCCTGCTGGGCCGATTTCCTGGTCGTCTTTCTGGTCGTTGATACTCATCTGGGCACCTCCCGGTGTGGTCTGTTCAGGAAGCTCTGAAGTGAGGGTCCTGAAGCGATGTAAATCTGTTCACTTGGGCGAAGGGATCGCCGAAGGGTCGCGAATCATACGCTCATGTGGGCATTTGCGCATCAGAGACTAGCTGATGAACGCGGACTTACTTGTTTTTCCGCCGACCGGTGGCGCCGAGTTTGATCAACCTGAGCGATGCTTCAGCGAGAACGGTGTGTTTGTCGGGCTTGTCGAGTTTCTTCCAGGCCCTGATTTCACGCTTGCTGCGGCCGCAGCCGAGGCAGATGTCGTCGGTGAATTTGCAGAGGTTGATGCAGGGGTCTTTGGTTGAGCTCATCGCAAATGTCTCTATACACACGAAACCCTGTGGGAGCGAGCTTGCTCGCGATAGCGGTGGGTCAGGCAGCAATGATGTTGACTGACACGCCCTCATCGCGAGCAAGCTCGCTCCCACAAGGATCTCCATGGACCTCAGGGATTGCGTCAATCGTCGAACTCGCGGCGTTCGGCTTCGATGGCTTCGGCGAGCGCCCGGGCTTCGGCTTCTTCGTCGCTCAGCTCGGGCTCGGGTTTCGGTTGTTCGAGGGCGGCAACCGCGGCCAATAGTTTTTCGCGAGCTTCAGCGACGCCCAGAATATCGTCTTCGAGCTCCGGTTCCGGCTCTGTTTCGACTGCGGCTTCGGGCTCAACCGGAGGTGCACTGTCGATGTCAGGCTCAACCGCAGTCATCTCGCCATCGCGCAACAAATCGTCGAAGTCGGTCTTGAGCCCCTCCTCCATGGTGTCCAGCTCCAGCAACAACGTGTGGAAACTGGTTTCTTCCTTGGGTTCTTCCGGCTCGGCACTGGCGTCCGCCAACGCTTGCAGGCTGGCAGGCACGGGCGCGTCGTCGAAATCGAGCACCGGGTCCGGTTCCAGCTCGCGCAGTTCGGCCAGCGGCGGCAGATCGTCGAGGTTTTTCAGGTTGAAGTGATCGAGAAACGCCTTGGTGGTCGCGAACATCGCCGGTTTGCCGGGCACATCGCGGTAGCCGACGATGCGGATCCACTCGCGTTCCATCAGCGTCTTGACGATCTGACTGTTGACCGCCACGCCCCGCACGTCTTCGATCTCGCCCCGGGTGATCGGCTGGCGATAGGCGATCAGCGCGATGGTTTCGAGCATGGCGCGGGAATATCGCTGCGGCCGCTCTTCCCACAAACGCCCAACCCACGGGGAGAATTTTTCGCGGATTTGCAGGCGATAGCCGGAGGCGACTTCTTTCAGCTCGAACGCGCGCCCGTCACAGGACTTGGCCAGGATCGTCAGCGCTTTCTTGAAAACCGGCGGCTCCGGCCGCTCGCCCTCTTCAAAGAGTTCGAACAGGCGTTCAAGCGATTGCGGTTTTCCCGAGGCCAACAGAAAGGCTTCAAGCAGTGGCGCCAGCTCGCGGGGTTCAGTCAGGTTCATGATTCAACTCGTTATTCGGCTCGGGCCCGCACGTGGATCGCTGCGAACGGCTCATTCTGCACCAGCTCGACCAAGGATTCCTTGACCAGTTCGAGGATCGCCATAAAGGTCACCACCACCCCGAGTCGCCCCTCTTCTGCCGTGAACAGCTCGACAAAGGGCACGAAACCTCCGCCCTTGAGCCGATCCAGCACATCGCTCATACGCTCGCGGGTGGACAACGCCTCGCGGCTGACCTGGTGACTTTCGAACATGTCGCCACGGCGCAGGACTTCGGCCATGGACAACAGCAATTCAGACAGGCGCACATCCGGCAACAGTTTGCGCGCCCGTGCTTCCGGGGCATCCAGCTTGGGCACCACCACGTCACGCCCGACACGGGTCAGGCCATCGATGCCTTCGGCGGCCGCCTTGAAACGCTCGTATTCCTGCAAGCGGCGGATCAGCTCGGCGCGCGGGTCCTCTTCTTCGTCTTCGATGGTTTCGGCGCGGGGCAACAGCATCCGCGACTTGATCTCGGCCAGCATCGCGGCCATCACCAGGTACTCGGCGGCCAGCTCCAGGCGCACCGACTGCATCAGCTCGACATAGCCCATGTATTGGCGAGTGATTTCCGCCACCGGGATGTCGAGGATGTTGATGTTCTGTTTGCGAATCAGGTACAGCAGCAGGTCGAGCGGGCCTTCGAAGGCCTCGAGAAAGACCTCGAGCGCATCCGGCGGGATGTACAGGTCCAGCGGCATTTCCAGCACCGCCTGGCCATACACCATCGCGAAGGGCAGCTCTTGCTGGGCTCCGGCCTGACTGTCGACTGCGGGTTCTACTGCAGACATCTACGCCTCGGCCATGAACGGCGCAGGGTCGCCGCAACCGACACGGATCACTTCCGGGTCGTCGCCGGTCAGGTCGATCACGGTGGACGCCTTGATCCCGCCGAAACCGCCGTCGATGATCAAGTCCACCTGATGCTCAAGCAATTGACGCATTTCGTACGGATCGCTCAACGGGTCTTCGTCGCCGGGCATGATCAGGGTCACGCTCATCAGCGGCTCGCCGAGTTCGGCCAGCAAGGCCAGCGCAATCGGATGACTCGGTACTCGCAGGCCGATGGTGCGCTTTTTCGGATGCAGCAGCAGACGCGGCACTTCGCGGGTGGCGTTGAGAATAAAGGTGTAAGGCCCGGGCAGGTGCGCCTTGAGCAGACGGAACGTGCCGGTATCGATCTTGGCGAACAGCCCCAGCTGCGACAGGTCGCTGCAAATCAGCGCAAAGTTGTGTTTGTCATCCAGCCCGCGTAAACGGCGTACGCGGTCCACGGCATTCTTGTCGCCGATCTGGCAACCAATGGCGTAGGACGAGTCCGTGGGATAAATCACCACCCCGCCTTTGCGGATGATCTCAACCGCCTGTTTGATCAGGCGCGCTTGCGGGTTTTCCGGATGAATCTGGAAAAATTGACTCACATTCTCTACCTGTTCAGACGGCGGCAATAATTGGGTCATGTTTGAATCGACACCACAGTGGTGGCAGATCCTCCGGGAGCGGGCGATATTCGCCGATCTCGGACCAGCCTCCAGGGCCATGAAAATCACTGCCGGCGCTGACCAGCAGACCGAACTCACGGGCAAGAATGGCCAGGCTGCCCACTTGTTCGGCGGGCTGATGACCATTGACCACTTCAATCGCGTGGCCCCCGGCTTGAATATAGTCAGAAATCAGGCGACGACGCTTGCTGCGAGTGAAATCGTAGTGCCAGGGATGCGCCAGGCTGACCCAGGCCTTCGCCGCGCGCAGGGTTTCGACGGTTTCTTCGAGGGTCGGCCAGTGTTGCTTGACGTCGCCCAGCTTGCCGGCGCCCAGCCATTTGCGGAAGGCTTCGGCGCGATCCTTTACGAACCCTTCACGCACCATCCAGTCGGCAAAGTGCGGACGGGCCGGCGCGTTGCCGCTATCGCCCAGCTCCTGCTGCATGGCGCGGGCACCTTCCAGCGCTCCCGGCATGCCTTTCAACGCCAGCTTGCGGCTTATTTCTTCGGACCGTAGCCAACGGCCATCGTGCAATTTTGCGATCGCCTCGACCAACGGCGGCGCCGTGACATCAAATCCGTAACCCAACACGTGAATGGTCGCGCCGCCCCAGGTGCAGGACAATTCGACGCCATTGACCAGTTGCATCCCCAGCGCCGTCGCGGCTGTGCGGGCCTCATCGAGGCCCTCAAGGGTGTCGTGATCGGTCAAGGCCAGGACTCGCACGCCTTTCTCGAACGCACGCGCAACCAGTACCGCAGGCGCCAGGGCGCCGTCGGAGGCCGTGCTATGGCAGTGCAAATCAACATTCACAGGACTTTGTTACCTCAAATCAGCTGGCGCTATCGCGCGCCCATATGTTTGTTATTATGCCGCCACATCCTGCTTCTGGCTGCCACTGTGAAACAATTCATCGATTTCATCCCGCTTCTGCTGTTTTTCATCGTCTTCAAACTGGACCCACGGGTCGTCGACATCGGCGGTCATGAGTTGACTGTAGGCGGTATCTACAGCGCCACCGCGATGTTGATCATCAGCTCGCTGGTGGTTTACGGCGCGCTGTTCATCAAGCAGCGCAAGCTTGAGAAGAGCCAGTGGCTGACCCTCATTGCCTGCCTGGTCTTCGGTAGCCTGACCCTGGCGTTCCACAGCGAAACCTTCCTCAAGTGGAAAGCGCCGGTAGTGAACTGGTTGTTTGCCCTCGCGTTCATTGGCAGCCACTTCGTCGGTGACAGCCTTTTGATCAAGCGCATCATGGGCCATGCACTGACCCTGCCAGAGCCCGTCTGGACGCGCCTGAACATCGCCTGGATCGCTTTTTTCCTGTTTTGCGGCGCCGCCAACCTGTTCGTCGCGTTCACCTTTCAGGACTACTGGGTCGACTTCAAAGTCTTCGGCAGCCTGGGCATGACGCTGCTGTTCCTGGTCGGCCAGGGCATTTACCTGTCCCGCCACCTGCACGACACCGACACCACTACGCCAAAAACCGAGGACTGACATGCTCTACGCAATCATTGCCACAGACGTCGCCAACTCGCTGCAAGCCCGGCTGTCCGCGCGCCCTGCCCACCTTGAGCGCCTGCAAGTGCTCAAGGGCGAAGGCCGCATCGTATTGGCCGGTCCGCACCCGGCGGTCGACAGCAATGATCCGGGCGCTGCGGGTTTCACCGGCAGCCTGATCGTCGCCGAATTCGACTCCCTGAGCGCCGCACAGGCCTGGGCCGACGCCGACCCGTATATCGCTGCAGGCGTCTACGCCAACGTTTCAGTCAAGCCGTTCAAGCAAGTCCTGCCGTAACTTCCCCCCACAAATGCCCCCCGCGCGTTGAACCTTGTCGGTTCATCGCGCTCTCAACGCTCATTATTCTTGTTTGCCTGCCGACAACCTGCCCAATCACTCGATTGGAATCAGGAGTCGCGATGCGCAAGGGTCCGTTGTGTCTGTTGTTGGTGACGTTGTCGATCATGGCCCCGGCCCACGGTGAAGAAAGCGCCGAGGGCGCTAATTCGACGCCTTTGTCCCTGAGCGCCGGCAGCCAGATTAGCGAGTTGCAGCAACGCTTGAAGGTCAGCGAGCAGCAACGGGAAGAATTGAGCAAGCAACTGCAAAATACCGATGCCGAACGCGAAAGCGCTCAACTGAGCCGGTTGCGCCAAGAGAATCAGCGCCTCAAGCTGCAACTCAAGGAAGCGCAGGCCAGTAGCCCGTTGCCACGTCTGCTGACTGATCAGCAGCAATGGTTTGTTATCGGCGGTGGAGTAGCGCTATTGGCCCTGCTCTGCGGTATCTTCGCCAGTGGTGCCACCAGAAAACGTCGGCAATGGCTAAATTGAGTGATTCATGAGCGAGCTGTTACTAATTGATGATGACCAGGAGCTGTGCGAGCTTCTGAGCAGTTGGTTGAGCCAGGAAGGCTTTCAGGTCCGTGCCTGCCACGATGGCCAGAGTGCCCGCCGCGCGTTGGCCGAAACCTCTCCCGCCGCCGTGGTGCTGGACGTGATGCTGCCCGACGGCAGCGGTCTGGAGCTGCTCAAGCAATTGCGCAGCGATCACCCGGACCTGCCGGTGCTGATGCTGTCGGCACGCGGCGAGCCACTGGACCGCATCCTCGGCCTGGAACTGGGCGCCGACGATTACCTGGCCAAACCCTGCGACCCACGGGAACTGACAGCCCGCCTGCGCGCGGTGTTGCGTCGCAGCCATCCGGCGGCAGTGTCCAGCCAGCTGGAACTGGGCGACCTGTGTTTCAGCCCGGTGCGCGGCGTGGTCAGCATCGATGAACAGGAATTCACCCTCACCGTCTCCGAAAGCCGTCTGCTTGAAGCCCTGCTCAAGCAACCCGGCGAGCCGCTGGACAAACAGGAACTGGCGCAAATCGCCCTCGGCCGCAAGCTGACCCTGTACGACCGCAGCCTGGACATGCACGTCAGTAACCTGCGCAAGAAAATCGGCCCGCACCCCGACGGCCGCCCGCGCATCGTTGCGCTGCGCAGCCGTGGTTACTACTACAGCCTCTAATCCCGAACGCGATTCCCTGCAGCAGCTGTCGAGCCTCGCAGGCTCGACAGCTGCTACATGGGCCATGTGTGTCCAAAAGGTGGTGGAAGTGTCAGGTCGGCGGGAAATCGTCTTTACCCAAGCTTTACGCTCCGCTGACCGCCGCTGACCTTGATCTGCGTAATCTGTACTCATCCGGAACGTACCGGGAACGAGACAAGGAGATTCACCATGCGCAAGACTCTTATCGCTCTGATGTTCGCCGCCGCTTTGCCGACCGTTGCCATGGCCATGCCTGAGGGCACCGGCCCGATGGATGGGCCGATGGATGGCTCGCACCACGGCGGTCAGATGCACGGCATGCACGGTAAAGGCCCGTACAGTCAGCTTGACCTGAGCCGCGAACAGCGCGAGCAGATCCGCAAGATCATGGGCGAGCAGATGCACGAGCGTAAGCAACTGGTCGACAAGTACCTGGAGAAACTCTCGCCAGCCGACCAGAAAGCCCTGAAAGACGAAATGACCGCCAAGCATCAGAAAGCCGAAGCCGATGTACGCGCCGTGCTGAAACCGGATCAACAGAAGAAATTCGACGAGATCCAGAAAAAGCAGGCTGAGCGTCGCGCCGAGTGGGCCGAGTTCAAGGCCTGGAAAGCGCAACAACCGCAAAAAGCGCAATAATGCGCTGACCCCGGACCCAACGGCCAACCCCGTTGGGTCTGTTACCACTGCAGAAGCAAGGCTTGCCCGCGAAGGCGATTTCATAATCAACAGAGATGTTGAATGTTAAATCGCCTTCGCGGGCAAGCCTCGCTCCTACAAGGATCTTGCGTCAGCTTGAGGATTTTCTGTGCGTTCATTGTTCTGGCGTATCCTGGCCAGCTTCTGGCTGGCCATCGCTCTGGTGGCAGGGCTCTCCATTCTGCTGGGGCACATGCTCAATCAGGACGCGTGGATCCTCAGTCGCCATCCAGGCCTCAATACCCTCGCGCAAGAGTGGACGCAAACCTACGAATCCCAGGGCGAAGAAGCCGCCCAAAACATTCTGGAACAGCGCAAACGTCAATATCACATCGACGTTCAGGTGTTGAACGAAAGCGGCGACCCGGTCGTCCGTGGGACCTTTCCGCGTCGCGCAGCCGCGTTCGAAGCGCGGCAGAACAACGATGACCGGCGCCTGCCATGGCGTCGTTTGACCGCGGAATACACCAGCGAGAAAACCGGCGACACCTACCTGCTGATCTATCGCATTCCGCACCCGGAACTGGATTCCTGGCACCGCGAAAGCCTGCTGTGGCCGTTGAGTGCGCTGGGCATCGCGTTGGTGGTGCTGACCTTGTTCAGCCTGTTCGTCACCCTGTCGATTACCCGCCCGCTCAGCCGTTTGCGCAGCGCCGTGCATGACCTGGGACAAACCACTTATCAGCAGAACAGTCTGGTGAAACTGGCCAACCGGCGCGATGAGTTTGGCGTGCTGGCCAACGATTTCAACCGCATGGGCTCACGCCTGCAAAGCTTGATCGGCAGTCAGCGGCAGTTGCTGCGCGATGTGTCGCATGAATTGCGCTCCCCGCTCGCTCGACTGCGCATTGCCCTGGCATTGGCGGAACGGGCCAACCCTGAAGAACGGGAAAAACTCTGGCCGCGCCTGACCCGCGAATGCGACCGGCTGGAAGCGTTGATCAGCGAAATCCTCGTACTGGCGCGGGTCGACGCCGACAACGCCAGTGCCGAAGAGGTCGACCTGAACGCGATGCTTCATACGCTGCAAAAGGATGCGCAACTGGGTTCACCGGAACAGAACGTAAGCCTTGAGGCAGAACCGCAACTGAACCTCAAGGGCTGGCCGACGATGATCGAGCGCGCCGTCGACAATCTGCTGCGCAACGCCCAGCGCTTTAATCCGGTGGGGCAGTCGATTGAAATGAAGGCCGTGCGTCAGGGTGAGCGCATTGTGGTCAGCGTGCGTGACCATGGACCGGGCGTGAACACCGAGCATTTGAATCAGTTGGGTGAGCCGTTTTATCGAGCTCCAGGGCAAACGGCCGCCGGGCATGGCCTGGGTTTGGCGATCGCGCGCCGCGCGGCAGAACGTCATGGCGGGAGTCTGGTACTGGCCAATCATCCGCAGGGCGGGTTTGTGGCCAGTCTGGAATTGCCGCTGGTGCCAGGGGCGGTCGTCCAACCGTAAAAAGCACGCAGCCTCGTTTCACTCGACAGCTGCTACAGAGGTCTGTGTGCACCTGTAGCAGCTGTCGAGTGAAACGAGGCTGCGATTCTTTTGATCTTCAGGACTTGGCAGGCCACGCGCTGACGAACTCGGCGAGGTCGGCTTTTTCGGCCACACGCGGTTCTTTTTGCGGTGTGCCCAGGTAAAGGAACGCAATCACCTCTTCCCCTTCCGCCAACCCCAGCCCTTTGGCCACATGCGCCGAGTAGGCCAGTTCACCGGTACGCCATACCGCGCCAATCCCTTGCGCATACGCCGCCAGCAAAATTCCGTGCGCTGCACAGCCTGCGGCCAGCAGTTGCTCGGATTTCGGGTACTTGACGTGATCCTGCACCCGCGCAATCACCACCACCACCAACGGTGCGCGCAGCGGGCCGTTGCGCGCCTTGTCCAGCGCCGCCTCCGACACCTCGCTGTCTTGCAACTTCGCCGCTTCGGCCAGCAATTCGCCCATTTGCTCGCGCGCCGCGCCCTCGACGGTCAGGAAGCGCCAAGGCTGCAAATGACCATGGTCCGGGGCGCGCATGGCGGCGCCAAACAGGACTTCGCGTTGCGCCGCAGTCGGTGCCGGGTCAAGCAGTCGTGGAACGGAAACACGGTTGAGCAAAGCGTCGAGAGCCTGCATCGGCCACCTCCTGAAAAAATGTTTGGCTATTCTAGCTGCATGTGCGCAAGCGGCGTCGGTTTACATGCCCTGCCCCGCAGGTAGAATGGCGCCCACTCCCACCACAGCCCGAGCGGATTTCATGGCGTTGCCGACCTTACGGATTATTGGTTTTATCATCGGCATCTTCCTGATTACGCTGGCCATTGCCATGGTCGTGCCCATGGCGACCCTGGTGATTTTCGAGCGCACCCACGAGCTCCCTTCGTTCCTGTGGTCGAGCATGATTACCTTCGTCGCCGGCCTGGCGATGGTTATCCCTGGTCGCCCCGAACACATCCACCTGCGTCCACGGGACATGTACCTGTTGACCGTCAGCAGTTGGCTGGTGGTCTGCCTCTTCGCCTCACTGCCTTTTATGCTGGCTCAACACGTCAGCTTCACCGACGCGATCTTTGAAAGCATGTCCGGCATCACCGCCACCGGTTCGACGGTCCTCAGCGGCCTGGACTCCATGTCACCCGGCATCCTGATCTGGCGTTCGCTGCTGCACTGGCTCGGCGGCATCGGTTTTATCGGCATGGCGGTGGCGATTCTGCCGTTGCTGCGCATCGGTGGCATGCGCCTGTTCCAGACCGAGTCCTCGGACCGTTCGGAAAAGGTCATGCCTCGCTCGCACATGGTGGCGCGTCTGATCGTGGCGGCTTATGTCGGCATCACCATCATCGGCAGCCTCGCGCTCTGGTGGGCCGGGATGAGCCTGTTTGATGCGATCAACCACGCGATGTCAGCGATCTCCACTGGCGGGTTTTCCACCTCGGACCAGTCGCTGGCCAAATGGACGCAGCCGGCGGTGCACTGGGTGGCGATTGTCATCATGATTCTCGGCAGCCTGCCCTTCACCCTGTACGTCGCAACCTTGCGCGGCAACCGTCGGGCCTTGATCAAGGATCAACAGGTTCAAGGGATGCTCGGCATGTTGCTGGTGACCTGGCTGGTGCTTGGCACCTGGTACTGGTGGACCACCCAACTGCATTGGCTCGAAGCCTTGCGGCACGTGGCGTTTAACGTGACATCGGTGGTCACCACCACCGGTTTTGCGCTGGGAGATTACAGCCTGTGGGGCAATTTCTCGCTGATGCTGTTCTTTTACCTGGGCTTTGTCGGCGGCTGCTCAGGCTCGACGGCCGGCGGGATCAAGATTTTCCGCTTCCAGGTCGCCTATATCCTGCTCAAGGCCAACCTTAACCAATTGATTCACCCGCGCGCGGTGATCAAGCAGAAGTACAACGGTCACCGTCTCGACGAAGAAATCGTGCGTTCGATCCTGACCTTTTCGTTCTTCTTCGCCATCACCATCTGCGTCATCGCGTTGCTGCTCTCACTGCTCGGCGTGGACTGGATGACTGCCCTGACCGGCGCGGCCAGTACCGTGTCCGGTGTCGGGCCGGGGTTGGGGCCGACCATCGGGCCGTCGGGTAACTTTTCGTCGTTGCCGGACGCCGCCAAGTGGATTCTGTCGTTTGGCATGCTGCTCGGCCGACTGGAGATCATTACGGTGTTTGTTCTGTGCATTCCTGCGTTCTGGCGCCACTGACCTGCGCCGCCGCTTCGGTCATGTGCGCCCGGTACTCGCCGGGGGTCGCATCAAACCAGCGGCGGAACGCGCGGAAGAAATTGCTCGGGTCAGCGAACCCCAGCAGGTAGGCAATTTCCAGCAGGGTCATGGTGGGCTGGGCCAGGTACTGCTCGGCCAATTCGCGACGGGTGTCATCGAGCAAGGCCTGGAAACTGGTGCCCTCTTCCTGCAAGCGTCGCTGCAAGGTGCGTTGTGAAAGGTGCAGCGTCTGCGCCACGGTATCGCGCTTGGGTTCGCCTTGGGGCAGCAAACGGCACAATACCTGTCGCGCCTTGTGCGTCACACGGCTCTCGGAAAACCGCGCCAGGTACTCGCCGGCAAACCGGTCATGCAACAGCGCCATTGCTTCATTGGCGGTCGGCAATGGTGCTTCCATATCTGCCCGTTCGAAGATCAACGCGTCGTAAGGCGCGTTGAACAGCAACGGCGCATGAAAGGCTTGTTTATAGGGTTCGAGGTCGACAGGTTGATCGCCCTGTAACAGCACCTTGAGCGGTTGCAAGGTCCGCCCGGTCAACCAGCCGCACAATGCCAGCGCACAGGCCAGTGACGCCTCGGCACTTTGCCGGGTCGGCGGCAAGTGGTCGCCGTGGACCGTCAGAATCAGCGCATAACCTTCATCCAGCAGACGGAAACTCAGGTCGGCACTTTCGGCAATGATCCGCTGATAGCGCACCAGCCGCTGAAAGCCTTCGGCCAGGGTCTGACTGGACATCAGGGCGTAACCGGCGACATGGAAAGACGCCGGTCGCACCACCTTGCCCATGTTCAGGCCGATCGCCGGGTTGCCGGACAGCTCGACCGCGCGCTGCCACAGTCGCGTCATGGAATCTTGCGGAAAACGCGCATCCGGATCATCCAGTGAGGCGTAGTCGAGCCCTAGCTGCTTGAACAGTGCCCGGCAATCCAGGCCGTCCATCTCCAGTGCTTTGACAATCCCCATCGCCCAGCTTGCAGAAGTCGTTCGTTCGCTCATGGCGTTTGCTTACTGTTCAGTGAGCCGTCTGACGCGGCTAGTTTTCGAAGGATACTAAAGTGGCGCCTATTGTCACTGGCTGATGCCAATGATCACTCTAGACTCAAATAAGCTACCCGCAGAACATCTTGCAATCAGAACAACAACCACAGAGATCGCTGTCGTGGAAAACATCAAACGTTTCAACAGCTTTGCTGAGTTCTACCCGTATTACCTCAGCGAGCACAGTGACAGCACTTGCCGACGACTGCACTTCATCGGCACGACACTGGTCATCTTCATTCTCGCCCTGACCATCGGCAAAGGCGCGTGGCTGCTGCTGTGGGCCCTGCCGCTGGCGGGTTACAGCTTCGCCTGGGCCGGGCATTTTTTCTTCGAGAAGAATCGGCCTGCGACCTTCCAGCATCCTCTTTATAGCCTGCTCGGTGACTTCGTCATGTACCGCGACATGATTCTGGGTCGCGTGCCGTTTTAAGCGTCGTGAACACGAAGAGAGAAGAGTCAATGAATGCCAACGCCCGTTTCACCCACATGAAGGATGGCACCCAGGAAGACTGGGCGATCATCGCCGCCGACTTCAGTGCCTACGCGAAACAATTGCCTTCAAGGATTGTGGCGCACCTGAAGTTGCTGGAGGGCGATTTTGGTGGCTTCCCGGTGGACCGTCTCACCCACTCCCTGCAAACCGCCAGCCGCGCCTGGCGCGATGGCCGGGATGAGGAATATGTGGTGTGCGCGTTGCTGCATGACATCGGCGACACTTTGGGTTCCTACAACCATCCGGACATTGCCGCGGCGATTCTCAAGCCGTTCGTCAGCGCCGAGAATCTGTGGATGGTGGAGAAACACGGGATTTTCCAAGGCTATTACTTTTTCCACCATTTGGGCATGGATCGGCACCTGCGCGAGCAGTTCAAGGACCATCCGCAGTATCAGGCTACCGTCGAGTTCTGTGCCAAATACGATGCGGCGGCCTTTGACCCGGCCTATGACACGCTGCCGTTGAGTTTCTTTATGCCAATGATGGAACGGTTGTTTGCGCAGCCGAAGAACTCGATCTACAAAGCGGCGATGGAAGAATATTCGCCGGCCTGATACACCTCAGGGGACCGCTGCGCGGTCCATCGCGAGCAGGCTCACTCCTACAGTTGACCGCGCTCTCAAGGCAGACTCAGTTCAATGCAGGAGTGAGCCTGCTCGCGATGAGGCCCCAGCCCAGTCACCGCAAATTTCAGGCCGGCTCGGCAACCTTCAGCGCCTTCAACTCCGCCTCACGCGCCTGCGCATCCGCCAGCCGATACAACTCGATCGACCCGTCCCAATGCTCGATCAGCGCCGTACACGACTCCACCCAATCCCCGCAATTGAGGTAATCCACCTCGCCCACCTTGCGAATCTCGGCATGGTGGATGTGCCCGCACACCACGCCATGTAACTCGCGCTTCACGCATTCGTGGGCGATGGCTTCCTCGAAATCGCTGATGAAGCTGACTGCAGTCTTAACCTTGTGCTTGAGGTACGCCGACAACGACCAATAGCCGTAGCCATAGCGGGCGCGCCAGTGGTTGAGCCAGCGGTTGAGGGTCAGGGTGAACTCGTAGGCCGAGTCCCCGAGGAAGGCCAGCCAGCGGTGATAACGGGTGATGACATCGAACTGATCGCCGTGGATCACCAGCAGATGACGGCCGTCGGCGGTGACGTGCACGGCTTCGTCGACCAACTGGATGTTGCCCAGGATCAGCTTGGAGTAACGACGCAGGAACTCGTCGTGGTTGCCGGTGACGTAGATCACTTCGGTGCCGCGCTTGCTCATGGTCAGCAAGCGACGAATGACGTTGGTGTGCGCCTGGGGCCAGTACATGCCGCCGCGCAGTTTCCAGCCATCGATGATGTCGCCGACCAGGTAAATCTTGTCCGCGTGGTAGCCCTTGAGAAACTGCGACAGGTGCTCGGCCTGGCAGTCTCGAGTGCCCAGATGCACATCTGAAATCCACAAGGTCCGCACACGTTGCTTACGACTGGGTTTGGCGAGCTCGGCGCTGGTCATGGGCAACCCTCTGCGATTGTTTTTCCAAGCTTGCGCCGGTCGGGTTAATCGGTCATGACAGGGGTGAGTCATTCCTGTGACAGCAACCGGCCGGTGTAGACTGGCCCCATCTTGCCCAGGAGAGCGGTGATGCGACCGATCCTCACACTACGCCAGTACACCCACGACCTGATCGTCCACAGCCACGACCACGCCCAACTGGTGTTCGGGCTGTCGGGCGCGCTGGATTTCGAAGTCGACGGGCGTGGCAGTCAGGTGGTGCAGCAGAGTTTCGTGGTGGTGCCGTCCGGTTTCCATCACGCCTGCGGCAGCAGCAATGGCAGCCGCTGCCTGGTGCTGGATGTGCCGAGCGATCAATGGATTTCACAGTCGCTGGGCGATCACGCCGAGGCCAGTCGCCGTCTGCTCGACAACGCTGGACGCTTGCCGCTGGATGCCGGGCAGAGCCAATTGGTCAGTTGGTTGGCGAGCAGTCAGGTCCACGATCCGTTGATCGCGCAACAAGGCGCGGTGCTGTTATTGGCCAGCCTCAACAACGCCAAACCAGCCAGCGTGGGCGGACGACGCCTGCCGTATGCAGCGATGAATGCGCACATCGATCAGCATGCAGCTTATCCGTTGCAAGTGGCGGACCTGGCCGGTGTCGCCGGGTTGTCCAGCGCCCGGTTGCACGCACGGTTTGTGGCTGAATGCGGGCAGACGCCGATGGACTATATCCGCAGTCGACGGCTGCATATTGCGGTGGGGTTGCTGCGGGATTCGCCATTGCCCATCGGCGAGATTGCCAGTCGGGTCGGCTACAGCTCACAGAGCGCCTTCGCCGCCGCAGTGTTGCGCGAGTTTGGCGCCTCTCCCGGCAAACTGCGGCGCGAGGCTGGCGACAAATGAGGCGAGTCTGACGACAGAAAAACCGCGCATCACGCGATTAAATGTAGCAGCTGGCAAAGCCTGCGTCCGACTGCGAAGCGGTCGCCATCGGGACAAATGCAATGTGTCTGATACACCGCGTTTTCAGGTTTTACGACCGCTCCGCAGTCGGACGCAGGCTGCGCCAGCTGCTACAAATCCGTAGTTTCTGTCGGTTTGGTTTACTCGTTTATCAAGGATTGCAATGACTCCCCGTACCGCCCTTGGCGCCCTGCATATCGGCGCATTAATGTTTGGCCTGACCGGTGTGTTCGGCAAACTCGCCGCCGCGTCCCCCGCTGTCATCGTCTTTGGCCGCGCTGCGTTTGCGGTGCTGGCACTCGCGGTTTTCGCGCGTTTCGCCAGCAACACCCGTTGGCAGAAACTTGAAGCCGTGGATTGGCGCCGCCTGCTGCTCAGCGGTTTGCTGCTGGCCGGACATTGGGTGAGTTTTTTTATTGCGGTGAAAGTCGCGGGCGTGGCGATTGCGACCTTGGGCTTTGCCAGTTTCCCGGCGTTTACCGTGATCCTCGAAGGGCTGATCTTCCGCGAGCGGATTCGCGCCAATGAAATCCTGCTGGTGGTATTGGTCAGTGTCGGGCTGGTGTTGGTCACACCGGACTTCGATCTGGCGAGCGGCGCGACCACCGGTCTGCTATGGGCCGTCGGTTCCGGGTTGTTGTTTGCCCTGCTGTCGCTGACCAACCGGGCCAGTTCCGGACGGATCCCGCCGGTACAGGCCGCGCTGTGTCAAAACGTGGTGGTCGCGCTGTGCCTGCTGCCCGTGGCGGTACCGCAGTTGAGCGAAGTGCGTGGCATCGATTGGCTGTGGATCAGTCTGCTCGGGGTGTTCTGCACCGGCGTCGCCCACAGTCTGTTCGTCGCCAGCCTGGCGGTGATCAAGGCCCGCACGGCGGCGGTGGTGTTCGCCCTGGAACCCGTTTACGGGATCACCATGGCCTGGCTGCTGTTCAATGAAAACCCGACGTTGCGGATGCTGATCGGCGGCGCGCTGATCATTGTGGCGATCGTGGTTTCCAGCCGGCTGTCCGGTGGTTCAAGCAAAAAAACCGTGGCGGCGGAAGCGGCGTCTCACTGAGTGCGATCGTTGTGGCCCAGGTCGCGGTCCGGATCGATCTGATCGCGGACTCGCTGCTTGAGCACCTTGGCCTCGGGAAAACCGCCATCGCCCTTACGCTCCCAGAGTTGCACGTCGTCACAAAAAATATGGAACACCCCACCGGTGCCGGGCACCAGCGACACTTTGCCCAGGTCATCACCGAAGGTGCTGAGCAGTTCCTGAGCAAGCCAGGCGGCACGCAACAGCCATTGGCATTGCGTGCAATAGGTGATGATGATTTCCGGTTTGTGCGCGGTCATGACAGGCAAGTCTCTGAGTCTGGGAGCGCAGCCATCATAGAGCCTCAGCCGATACCGGCCAACAGACTGCGGGCGGTCTGCTTGAGCGGTTCGTCGCCGTCCTTGAGCAATTCGTTGAGCAGCGTGATCGCGCGATCCAGGTCGCCATCGTCGATGCAGGTCTGCGCTTGTTCCAGTTTGCCGGCGTTGGATGGCGCCGCCGGGGCCAGGCTCAGCGGTTCAAGGTGCAGCGACTGAGGCGCCTCGCTGAATTCGTCGAGGAAGTCGTCATCCAGTGATGGAGTGTCAGGCACGGGGTCCCATTCCAGTTCGGGCGCTTGCTGCGACGATTCGCCGGGCAGTTCGTACACCTCGGGCAACACGTGCAGGTTCGAGGTGAAGGTCAGCTCGTCCGACGGTTTGGCGCAAGCCGGTGGGCTGTCAAAAGGGCTGACCAGATCCCAATTTGAATCCATCGATAACTCATCCAGGTTCAACTGGAATTCATCGTTGGGCACAGCTTCCGCCGGTGCGACTACGGGCGCGGCCACCACGGGTGCGGCACTGCTCAGTTTCGGATGGCTGGCGCGGATGTCCTGCAGTTTTTGCGGGTCGAACCCGGCGTCGCGCAGGCTGCTTTCCTGCGCGTCATAGGCCGTCACATTGCCTTGTTTGCCGAGCACCTCCAGCAGTTGCACCGCCAGCTCCGTGCGCTCAGGCTCTTTGATCAGCGCCTCTCGCAACATGGCAGCGGCTTCGGAAAACCGGCCATACGTCAGGTAGATGCCGACCCCTTCCAGCACATCACCCGCTGAGGTTTCTTCACGATGATCGGACGCCGGTTTGAGCAGGGTCTTTTGGACTAACGGTTGCACAGCAGGATCAAGCATCGGCTCCTGCCGTGACGGCAAATCGGGGGTTGCCTCGGGCAAGGCCGCGACCTGCTGACGTCGATGACGAAGGAACAACCCGAGCAGCACCAACGCCACCAGTGCCAGCAGGCCGATGATCAATTGCCAATGGGTCGCTTCCTCGACAACCACAGGCGCGGGCACGACCGCCGTCGGCGCAGCGGGCTCGGCTGGCGCTTGTCTGACGTCGGCCAATTGAGTCTGCAGTTCGGTGATCTGCTTTTTCTGACCGGCGATCTGCTCATCCTGAGCCGCCAGCTTCGCCTTCAACTCATCGATGGTTTTTTGCAGTTGCTGGTTTTGCAGGACAGCGGCGGCCAGTTGCTCGGCCACAACGGGATCACTCACCGGCGTGACAGCAGGTTGCGGGGGAGCGGGGTTCTTCGCAGGTGCAACTGGCGAACTGGCCGGTTTGACGACCGGAAATGCAGAAGGCTGGGGTTCGCCAACCGGCTCATCAGCGGCGGGTTCAATCCCCGGGGTGCCCGGCGGATCAATCAGTACCGTGTATTCGCGCAGCAAGCGCCCGTTGGGCTGATTGAGCTGCACCACGAAATTCAGGAAAGGTTCTTTGACCGCTTTGGTGGAGGTCACCCGGATCAGGTTGCGATTGCCTCGCAGGATCGGGGTGAACTTCAGATTGTTGAGGAAGAACACCCGCTCGACGCCGGCACGGCTGAATTCATCCGCCGTCGCCAGGCTGACGGACAACTCGCCCTCCTCCAGACCACCGACATCCACCAGGGCGATGTCGGCACTCAACGGCTGGTTCAGCGCGGAGTGGAGCGTGATGTCCCCCAAACCCAGCGCAGGTGCCAATGCCGAGTAGGTGATAGCGCCACTGACCAGAAACGACCTGACGCCACACCGTAAAACCAACCGCCAACTCTCAAGCATGAGCATCCCTTAGAGAACAGAACCAACCTATGCGTGTTTGCACATCCGGTACGAACACGATATTGCCTAGTAGTTCTTTATAGTCTGCCCAACGGGGGTATCTCAAAAGTCTGGCGGGTGGTTATGCCTCAAGATTTTTCCAGGTTGGCCAGAATGTGCCCGTGAACCCGCATGCACACCTTCAGATCCGCCTCATCGACGCCCGCGAACAATTCGTGGCGCAGTTGCGTGGCAATGGTTTCAATTTGTTCGATCAGGGGACGGGCCGGCGCGCAGAGGACAATTTTTTTCGCCCGACGGTCTTCCAGAACAGCTTGGCGCTGTACCAGGCCCTGGGATTCAAGGCTGTCGAGCAAACGGGCCAGCGTCGGCCCTTCGACACCGACGCTTTGCGCCAGCTCACGTTGGGTCGGGGCTTCCTCGAAACGGGCCAGGTGCAGCAGCACCAGCCAGCGTGCCTGGGACAATCCCAGCCCGGCGAGACGGCGGTCCAGTTCGGCACGCCAGCCACGCGACATCTGGGCCAGTTGCATGCCAAAGCGGTGTTGATCGGTTAACGGCATAAAACACTCATGATTAGACTGAAATTAATTAAAACTAATTATTAGTCAGCTAAGCATGGCCGTTGGCTTGAGGCAAGGTTTGGTCTGTAGTGAATCGTTACATCAACCTACAGGGCCACTCAAACCTCAAATTCCGATTGCAGGGCGGCACGCACGCAGTACAAAACGCCTTCCGGCACTCGCCCGGCAAACAGGGCAGCGATCTCAGAAACCGCTGGCAATTCACCTTCGCCGTCGAGGAACGCATCCTGGACTTCGCCCATCAATTCTTCCGGCAAGTCCAGCGCTTGTTCCAAAGACAGCTGCTGCTTGCCAATCGCTTCGGCGAGCATGGTGTAGACGTTCTTTTCCGAGCATTGCAGCTGACCGGCGATTTGCACCGGGGTCATGCCGGCGCGAGCCAGGGTGATCAGTTCGTGGCGCACGTCGGCCACGACTTTCGGTGCCTCGACCTGACCGCCCAGCACTTCGAGGAAGGCCTCGCCGTAACGCTCGAGCTTGCGTGCACCGACACCGCTGACCGTGGCCATTTCTGCCAGCGACGTCGGCTGGCTGCGGAGCATTTCCAGCAACGTCGAATCGGGGAAGATGACGTACGGTGGCACGCCATGTTCTTCGGCCAGTTTGCGCCGCAAGGCACGGAGCGCCTCCCACTGCTCGCGCTCTTCGCCACGCACCAGTTGGCTCGCCTGGCTCTTGCTGCTTTTCGCGGTGGTTTGCGGCTTGAGGTCGCGGCGCAGCTCCAGGGTCACTTCACCCTTGAGCAGCGGCCGGCAGGTGTCGCTCAGGCGCAGGCCGCCATAGCCTTCGAGGTCGATGTCGGCCAGCCCACGGGCCACCAGCTGTCGGAACAGGGAGCGCCATTCGCTCTCGCCCATCGCCTTGCCGACCCCGAACACTGAAAGATGCTGATGACCAATGCTGCGGATTTTTTCGTTGTCCTTGCCCAGCAACACGTCGACCAGATGCCCGACGCCATAACGCTGGCCGGTGCGGTAAATCGCCGAGAGCGCCTGACGGGCCGGCTCGGTGGCGTCCCAGGTCTGCACGCCGTCGACACAGTTGTCGCAATGGCCGCACGGCTCGGGCATGTCTTCGTCGAAGTAGGCCAGCAATGTCTGGCGACGGCAGCGGGTTTCTTCACAGAGCGAGAGCATCGCGTCGAGCTTGTGCTGCTCCAGACGCTTGTGGCGCTCGTCGCCTTCGGAGTTCTGCAACATTTGCTTGAGCATCACCACGTCTTGCAGGCCGTAGGCCATCCAGGCGTCTGCTGGCAGACCGTCACGGCCACCGCGACCGGTTTCCTGGTAATAGGCCTCAAGGGATTTCGGCAAATCGAGGTGAGCGACAAAGCGCACGTTGGGTTTGTCGATGCCCATGCCGAACGCCACGGTGGCAACCATGATCAAGCCTTCCTCGTTAAGGAAGCGCTTCTGGTGATGGGCCCGGGTTTCGTTGGGTAAACCCGCGTGATACGGCAGCGCCGGGAAGCCTTGCTCGCTGAGGAACACCGCCACTTCGTCGACTTTCTTGCGCGACAGGCAGTAAACAATACCGGCATCGCTGCGTCGCTCGGCAAGGAACGCGAGCAACTGCTTGCGCGGCTGCTCCTTGGGCACGATGCGGTAGAAAATATTTGGGCGGTCAAAACTCGACAGGAAGCGTTCGGCGTCTTGCAGATGCAGGCGCTCGACGATTTCTTCGCGGGTACGCTTGTCGGCCGTGGCGGTCAGGGCGATGCGCGGAACGTTCGGGAATAACTCCGCCAACTGCCCCAATTGCAGGTATTCGCGACGGAAGTCATGGCCCCATTGCGACACGCAGTGCGCTTCGTCGATGGCGAACAGGGCGATTTCAAGGCTTTGCAGGAAGGCCAGCATGCGCGGCTGGACCAGACGCTCGGGCGCGAGGTAGAGCATCTTCACTTCGCCGCGCTTGATGCGGGCCGCCAGATCGCGCTGTTGCTCGGCGCTCAGCGTCGAGTTCAAGGCTGCGGCCGCGACGCCCAGCTCTTCGAGGGTGGCGACCTGGTCGTCCATCAGTGCGATCAGCGGCGACACCACCACGGCCAGGCCTTCGCGCAACAGCGCCGGCACCTGGAAACACAAGGATTTGCCGCCACCGGTAGGCATCAGTACCAGGGCGTCGCCACCACTGGCCACGCGCTCAATGATTGCACCCTGACGGCCACGAAAACTGTCGTAGCCGAAGATGTCCTTGAGGACGCGTTGAGCCTGTTCGAGCATAAAAACTCCAAAAATCACAAAAACATCCCTGCAAGGCTGGTTCAGAACCACGCACGCTGCACTGACAAATCGTAAGTGCGCGTTGCATGACGCTTCACATTCCAGCCGCGACGCCAGCAGGGCATCACAAAACGCGCGAGTATACCCGAGCCCTCCCTTGCGCAGGGCACCGCTGATAAGACACATCAACCCAATGCAACAAAGAACCCTGTAGGGGAGTGAGACCGGCTTGCCGGCGATGTCGGTGGGTCAGTCAACATTGATGTTGAATGTGGCACCGTTATCGCGAGCAGGCTCACTCCTATAGGGAATGCGGTGTTCTGAGGCTGCAAATATGCCGCGCGGCTGGCCTGAGCGCTCAAGAAGGCCTAGAATTCCCGCATCTGTTTATTTCCCAAGGTAGCCCTTTAATGTCCTTCGCTGAGCAACTAACCCGTTTGCAAGTCTTCCTCGACGCCGACGAACTGCATGACGAGGCGCTGGACTACGTGGCCGCCCACGGCTACCTCACTGCGCTGTCGATCTGCTCCGAAGAAGTACCGGACCGCGAATGGATCGACGCCCTCTTCGCCGAAGAGCCGCACTACGCCGACGACACCGAGCGTGAAGCCATCGAATCCACCCTGCTGGCCCTCAAGGCTCACATCGCCCGCCAACTGGCGTCCGATGAAGAGTTCGAGCTGCCGTGCGAGCTGGACCTGGGCGAAGATCCGGATGACTCCGACCTGCGCGGCTGGTGCATCGGTTTCATGGAAGGCGTGTTCCTGCGCGAAGCCGCCTGGTTCGAAACCGCCGAAGACGAAGTCAGCGAAATGCTCCTGCCGATCATGGTCGGTTCGGGCCTGTTCGACGAACAGCCAGAGTTCGAAGACATCGCCAAAGATGCCAACCTGATGGACGACATGATCGTACAGATCCCGGAAGCCCTGACCGCGCTGTACCTGCTGTGCAACGCGCCAGACGAAAAACCGGCGATCCTCAAGCCACGTCATCACTAAGGTCTTGCCTATGGACAACCCCATAGGCAACCGCTCCCTGATGTTGCGTTACGTGCTGCTGGCCATCGGCTGGCTGAGCGTAGCGCTGGGGGTGATCGGGATTTTCCTGCCGGTTTTGCCCACCACGCCCTTTCTGTTACTGGCCGCTGCGTGCTTCGCCCGCAGTTCGCCGCGTTTTTATCAGTGGCTGGTGGAGCATCCATGGCTGGGCCCGTGGATTCGCGACTACCTCGACGGCAACGGCATCCCCCTCAAAGGCAAGGTCTACGCCATCGGGCTGATGTGGGTAAGCATCCTGTTCTCCTGCTACCTGGTGCCCCTGCCGTGGGCGCGCGGCTTCATGCTGACCAGCGCCGTGCTCGTCACGATCTACATCCTCAAGCAAAAAACCCTGCAAAAACCTCGATCCCTGTAGCAGGTCCGTGCAGGTCCGTGTACCCACCCGACAATTTGTCCATCCTCGCCCAAAACACCGCCTAGACTTCAGTCATCTGCACGCGAGCAGCCAGACATGTCACGTCGTCCGCGTAGTCCAGGATGGTCAACGCTCCGACTTCGGCTCGGCGGCTGGTTGCTGTTGTCCAGTTTTCTACTGACAGGGTTGGGCAGTGTCCTTGCCGACTGGGACTTTGCGCAGATTCTGCAAACCGCCGAAAAGCGCTATGGCCCTCTCGGCCCCGCCAAGGGAAGAGTCGAGGCCTGGAGTCAAATGCTCAAAAGCGAACTCAAGCAACCCGAGCGCGAGCAACTGAATGCGGTCAATCAGTTCTTCAATCAGCAGCTGAATTTTCAGGATGACATGCGCATCTGGCATCAGACCGATTACTGGGCCACGCCAGAAGAATCGCTGATCAAGGGCGCCGCCGACTGTGAAGACTACGCGCTGGCAAAGTATTTCAGCCTGCGCTACCTCGGCGTTCCCAGCGAAAAACTGCGCATCACCTACGTCAAGGCCCTGGCCCAAAACCAGGCGCACATGGTGTTGACCTTCTACAGCAGCCCCACGGCCGAACCGCTGGTGCTGGATAACCTGATCGGCGAAATCCGCCCCGCGTCCCAGCGTAAAGACCTGTTGCCGGTGTACGCCTTCAACGCCGAAGGCCTGTACTTGCCCGGTGCCAACGGCGGCAAACGCAGCGGCGACACAAAAAAGCTGTCGCGCTGGCAAGACGTGTTGAAAAAGATGCAAGCCGAAGGATTCGCCGTGGGCGACGGCTAGCCGTTATAGCAAGGAGCGTTTTATGTCACTGCGCAAACAGTTGTTTCTCGCCATTTGCCTGTTCCTGCTGGTGGCCTTCAGCGGCAGTTTTTTTGTCAGTCTGGAAAGCTCCCGCGAACAGATGCTCGGCCAGTTGCGCTCGCATGCCCAGGACGCCGCCACCGCACTGGGTCTGTCGCTGACCGCGCAGATCGACGACCCGGCCATGATCGAGTTGATGGTCAGCTCGATTTATGACAGCGGCTACTTCCGCAGCATTCGCGTCGTCAACATCGTCGACGAACAGGTGTTGGTGGAACGCAGCGCCCCCGCAAAAATCGACGGCGTTCCAGGCTGGTTCGTCAGGCTCGTCAACCTGCGCCCCGAAGGCGGCGACGCGCTGATCATGCGCGGCTGGGAACAGGTGGCCCGGGTCGAAGTGTTGAGCAATCCGCAATTTGCCCTGGCCAAACTCTGGGACAGTACCCTTGGCAGCCTGCTCTGGCTGTTGGTCTGTGGGTTGCTCAGCGCGATATTCGGCGGTTGGCTGTTGCGTCGGCAATTGCGCCCGCTCGACAAAATGGTCAAACAGGCCGAGGCCATCAGCAAACGCGAGTTCCTGAGCCTGCCAAAACTGCCGCGCACTCCGGAATTGCGCCGCGTGGTACTGGCCATGAACCAGATGGTCGAGAAGCTCAAGGCGCTGTTCGCCGAAGAAGCCACGCGCAGTGAAAAACTGCGGGCCGAGTCCTATCAGGACAGCCTCACGGGCCTGGCCAATCGCCGTTTGCTGGATGAACAACTGGCCGATCATCTGTTGATCAGCGAACAGAGCAGCACCGGCCATTTGCTGATGCTGCGAGTCAACGACCTGATCGGCCTCAACCAGCGTCTGGGTGGTCAACGCACCGACGCGTTGATCAGCGCCGTCGGCGAGCTGCTCAAGCGCCTGACGCATTTGCCGGAACGTCGGACCTGGCTGGCGGCACGCAACCGCGGCGGTGAGTTCAGCCTGCTGACGCCGGGCCTGGATGGCGCCGACGCCGAACGCCTGGCCTCGGAAATCAGTGCAACGTTGGAGAACCTGCGCCTGACCGGCGCCAGTGATTGCATGCCGGTGGCGCATTTGGGCATCGTCCCCTACCACCCCGGCGAACCGGCCAGCGACGTGCTGCTGCGTCTCGATCAGGCGCTGACGCAAGCCCGGCAACATCCCGAGCGGCCGTGGGTGCATCTGGCCGACACTGCCACCGCGAACAACCACTCCCAACATGACTGGCGCGCCTGGATCGACGACGCCCTGACCCACGGCAAACTGCAGCTGTATTTCCAACCCGTGGTGCAATGCGCCGACACCAGCCAGGTGCTGCATCACAAAGTCCTTGCGCGCCTGCTCGACCCCAACGGCGAAGCCATTGCCGCCGGGCATTTCCTGCCGTGGATCGAGCGCCTCGGCTGGTCAGCGCGGTTTGACCTGGCGATGCTCGAAGCGACCCTCGACTACCTCGTCGTCAACCGCTGGCCCCTGGCGTTGAGCCTGTCCGGCAGCACCCTGCGCGACCCGGCGCCGCTGCGACACATCATCGACTTGCTTGATTCGCTGCCGGAACTGGCACCGCTGCTGACCCTGGAAATCGACGAACGCCAGTTGCCGCCGCCCGAAGAACTGCAGCGCCTGAGCCATAGCCTGCTCGATACCGGTTATGGCCTCGGCTTGCAGCACTTTGGTGGCAGCTTCAGCCAGATCGGCAACCTCACGCAGCTCGGGTTGGCGTATCTGAAAATCGATGGCGCGTACATCCGCCGCATTGATGTGCAGCCTGACAAGCGGCTGTTTATCGATGCGATTTTCCGCGCGACCAACAGCATTGATCTGCCGTTGATTGCGGAGATGGTCGAGACGCAGGGGGAGTTGGAGGTGATTCGGGAACTGGGGTTGTTTGGGGTGATGGGACGGTTGATTGGGCCGCCGGAGCCGATGTGAAGGGTTCGACCGCTCGTCTTACTGCCGACATCCGATGCGGAATAAACAGCGATGTTTAAAACACTTCCAGACACTCACTCCGGCTACGCATCCTTGCGCCGTTGCCTACGGCTACGTCAGAATCCGCCGGCTTGTGTGCTTTGACCCTGATCTTTATCGTTTCCGCATCGCTGCCAATCAGCGATCGGGTTTAGCGACCCGACCAGGTATAAGCGCAACACTTCAGTCTTACTGCAGGCGAACGTCTGCAGTTTCGATATGGCGGCTGTGCGCGGGAGACCCTCGGGTCTGCCGGGTCTTATACCTCTCGGTTCGCTAACCTGCGAACAGCCGCCACCCTTACTTGTTTAGCGACAGGTTCTGGTGGCTCCATCAGGTATAGGCGCTTCACCATGTTCAAAATCCCACCCACCCCACCAGAAACCGAAACCGACGACGTTTCCCCCTACGAATCCACCGATTCCAAAAAGCTCAACTCCGCCGCCGACCGCGCCCTCGACTACTACCTCAAACCGGTCATTCCCAAAGACACCCCGCGCAAACCCAGCACGATCTACTTCGTCAGGCCCGACACCGATAACGAAACCCTGCTGGTGAATGCCTGTGAGACGTTGGCGTCAGCGAGTGTGATGTTGAGTGATTTCGCGGGACAGTTGAATGGCCCGCAGCGCCACACGCTGCTGGGGATTCAACACTCGGTCATGCTGGGTGAGTTGGCGGTGAACCGGATGCTCGATAACGTCGATCCGCACGGCTAACTCTCCGCCCCCTCGCCACAATGACCGGGTTGGTAGTAGAGGTTTGTGGTGGTTGCTCGCGATTGCTTTCTCACAGACAACAAAAAACCCGCCATTCCTGACCCAGGAATGGCGGGTTTTGTCGTTTCAGCCTTCAGGTCACACGGTGTCCACCTTCAACGAATGGTCATTCAACATGCCATTGATGATGGTCGCCGTATCGTGCCCGCCCGCCACCACACCACCCGCCCCCGGCGTGACGCCATAGTGGCTGGCGAGGTTGACGCCGGCCAGGTCGATGGTCTGGTTCGGCGTGGCACCGGCCATGGCGCTGACGTCGATGCTGGTGACCAGCGAGGCGCCACTGCCGGTGACTTTGAAGTGCAGGTAGTCATCCAGCGACGCCGACGTGCCGTTTTCACCTTGCAGCAGTTGCGACAAATCGAGTTTGTCGGTGCCAGGAGTGAAGTCGGTGACGACGTCGTGGCCGCTGTTGCCTTTGAGCCACTGGAAGGTGTCGGCCCCTGCCCCGCCGGTGAGGGTGTTGTTGCCCAGGCCGCCGATCAGGAAGTCGTCACCACCGCCACCGTTGAGGATGTCATCGCCCAGACCACCGTTGATGACGTTGCTGCTGTTGTCGCCGGTGAGGCTGTCGTTGAAGTTGGAGCCGACCAGGTTTTCGATCCCGGTGAGGGTGTCGGTGCCGGCGCCTCCGGTGTTTTGCGGGGTGAGCAGGCTCAGGTCGACGGTGACCCCGGCGGTGGCGTGGGCGTAGCTCACGGTGTCGATGCCGGTGCCGCCGTCGAGCAGATCGTTACCGGTGCCGCTGAACAGCAAGTCATTACCGGCGCCGCCGTGCAGTTCGTTGTTGCCGGAACCGGCGGTGAGTACATCGTTGCCGTCGCCGGCATTGATGATGTTGTTGCCGGTGCCGGCTATCAATGTGTCATCGCCCGCAGTGCCGGTGAGGGTGTGGCCGTCCTGGTAGGTGATGGTCACGCCCGCGGTGTCGCTGCCGCCATGGTTGTCGCTGGCGGTGTAGGTGCCGTGGGCGTCCGGTGCGATGTCGTGGGCGCCGGCGTAGTTGACGGTCATGGTCAACTGGTAGTTCTCTGCGCCTTTGGGGTTGCTGCCACTGTTGTTATCAATGTTGGTGATGTGGATCTGATAGGTCCCATCCGACGAGGCAGTGATCGTCCCGCCGTCCGCGATGGTCGTGAAGGCGCCACCATTGAGCGAATACTCCATGGTGATGTGTCCGCCCGCCAGATTGTGATCCAGATTGAGGGTTTCACCCGCTTTCAGCTTCACGGTGATGAGGTCTTCATCATTGGCGTTGTTGGCAGCCACCTGGCCCAGATACCCGCTGACCACCAGCAGTGCCGTCATCGCGGCGGTGTTGGCCGCAAAAGAACTACGCACGTCTGCCAGGGCCTGGTTGGCCAAGGTGTCATTGGTGCCTTTGAAATTGATCGCACCGCTGCCGGTGAAGTCCGCGCCCTTGGCCACCCAGCCGGTGGTGAAGTTGGTCGGCGATGCGGTCAGCGGATCCTTGTCGGCATCGGTGTCGTTGGCCAGCAACAGCTCGCCCGGCACCACGATGTTGCCCGACAGCACGTTGGTGATGATGTGGTCATCGACTGCCACCGGCGCCGCGTTGGGAATGACTTTGACCGTCAGCGTGGAGCTGGCCAGGTCGCCGTCGTTGTCGCTGACGGTGAAGCCGATGTTTTCGGTGATGACCACGGCGGTGGTTTTTTGCGAAGTGTAGTTGTACTCGCCGGTGTCGAGGTTCACCACCAGCGTGCCGCCATTGTTGGTGGCGATGCTGATGCTGTTGTTCACCGTGTTGAACGTGCCGTGGTTAGCGCCGCCGCTGAAGTTCAGCGACCCCTGGTTAGCGTTGCCTTTCGGGTCGAAGGTGTACGTGGTGCCGTCGACCGTGAGGGTTTTGATGAAGCCGCCATCGGCGCCGAACGTACCGTTCTCCAGCAACGTACCCGTGACCGGCGCGCCGGCCACAGTGCCCGAAAGCACCGAGTTGAGTTGGGTGAGATCGGTCACCACCACCGCATTGGTGTCGGTGTGGGTGCTGCCGTCATAGGCCAGCGGATTGAGGTTGGCATTGCTCACGCCACTGCCCAGGCCGATCGCGTAGTTCTTGATGCCGTTGGCGTCGAGGAAGGCTTTGAGTGCGGCCTCGTCGGTAGTACCGATGTCGCCTTCGTTGGGTTTGCCGTCGGAGAAGAAGTAGCCGACATTCTGCGCACCGGTGAGTTTGCCGGACGTATTGAACGCCGTCTGCATGGTGGCCACGGCAGCGTCGTAGTTGGTGCCACCGCCCGCGGACAGCCCGGCGAGCAGCGTCTTCGCGGTCGCCACGTCGACCCACACCGAGGTCCGGTCAGTGGCGTTGCTGCTGAAGGTGACGAGTTGCACTTTCACATCGCCAAGGTCGTCGTACTTGTCGAGCAAGGCGCTGATGGCCTGTTTGGCCAGGTCCAGCCGTGACAGCCCACCCACCCCAGAGGGGTCGATCATGCTGCCGGAGATGTCGAGCACGATCAGTATGTTGGAGTCGATTTCCACCGCGGCCACCGAGCGATCCGAGGCCACCGCTTTGGGCACGTCATCAACAATGTTGACGACGATCGTGCTGGTGGTGCTGTTGCCCAGGGCATCGGTGGCTTTGTAGGTGAAGCTTTCGCTCAGGGTGTTGGGCCCGTCGTTGGCGTCCGGCGAGGTTTTCGGTGCCGACGTCAGGGAGTAGGTGTACGTGCCGTTGGGGTTGAGCAGGATTTGCCCGTACGTGCCGGTGGCGCTGCCGACCAGGCTGTAAGTGAGCGCGCCGCTGCCGCCGGTGACCGAGCCGACCAGCGTCCCGGTGGCGGTTTCCCCGGTGTTGCCCGGTTCGCTGCCGGTGACGGTGCCCGGCGCCAGGTCCTGACCGTCCTGGTTCAGGTCGAGGGCTTTTTCGTAAACCGTCACGTCCTGATCCACCACGGCTTTGAGACCGGTGTCGGAGACGTTGATGGTGATGGTCGTGGTGCTTTCATCGCCATCGGAATCGCGAATGGTGTAGGTGAACGTGTCAGTGGCGCCCTCCGGCCCCACCGAGTTCGGGTTGCTGTGGTACACGGCGTTGCCGGCGGCATCCAGGGTCAGGTAACCGTAGGTGCCATTGATATTGGTGCCCAGGCCGCCGACCGCCGAGGTCGAGGTGTTGCTGCCGGCACGTACACCAATCACCGCGCCATCGACCGCCGGACCGTCGGCGCCAAACACGTCGTTGCCCAGCACGCTGATATTGACCGTTGCGCCTTCGGCCGCACTCGCCGTATTCGGTGCGGCGGTAGGCAGGTCATCGACGATATTGACGTTGATCTGACCCGACGCGGTGCTGCCGTCAGTGTCCGTGGCCACCACGTTGAAGTTCTCGGTGAGGCTGTTGGCGCCGTTGGCGGTTGGATGGGTTTCGTTATCCACCAGGGTGTAGCTGTAGCTGATTACACCTGTAGTCGGGTTGTAGCCGGTGATGGTCAGCGTGTTGCCCAACGCGGTGACGAGGGTTTGCGGAAAGCCCGCCGCCACGCCACCGGCCACCACATGGATGCCGCCAACGTCGAGGGTTTGCAGGCCGTCGAGCGCGGTCACGGTGAAGGTGCCGCTCTGGGTCAGAGCCGGGGTGTTGGGGCTGGTGCCATCGCTGAGGTTTTTCTCGTAGACGGTCAGTTCGCCACCACTGACGTCGAGGCCGTTGAGGGTCACTGGATCGTTGGCGTTCTGGATGTTCAGCACCAGCGTGGCGGTGCTGGTATCGCCGTCGGCATCAGTAAGGGTGTAGGTGAAGGTTTCGGTGCCATTGCCGCCGCCGTGCAGGTTTTTGAAGTCGGCATCATTGGTGTCAAGCGTGTAGGTGTAGGTGCCATTGGCGTTGAGCACGAGGGTGCCGTACGTGCCATTCAGTGTGGCAGGCGTGATCGGCCCGGCATTCGGACCGGTCGCAACGTGGTCCGCCCCTTGAATGTCGTTGGTCAGGACGTTGCCGGTGAGGGTCAGCGCGTTCTCCGTCGCGGTCGCAGAGTTCGTGTCGTTCACCGCTTTTGGCACGTCATCGACGATGCTCACCACGATGGTGCTGGTGGTGCTGTTGCCCAGCGAATCGGTGGCCTGGTAGGTGAAGCTTTCGGTCAGGGTATTGGCGCCGTCGTTCGCGTGCGGCGTGGTCGTCGCCGGCGACGTCAGGGTGTAGGTGTACGTGCCGTTGGGGTTGAGCTGGATCTGCCCGTAGTTGCCCGTGGCGCTGCTCACCAGGGTGTAGGTGATCGCGCCAACCGCGCCGGTGACCGAACCCACCAGCGTGCCTTTGGCGGTTTCGCCGGTGCTGGTCGGGTCGCTGCCGGTGACGGTGCCAGCGGCCAGGTCCTGCCCGTCCTGGGTCAGGTCCAGGGCTTTTTCGTAGACCGTCACGTCGGTGTCGCGGGCCGCGACGATGCAGCTGTTCGAGACGTCGATGGTGATGGTGGTGGTGCTTTCATCGCCGTCAGCATCACGCACGGTGTAAGTGAACACGTCGGTTGCGCCCGCTGGGCCGACGCTGTTCGGATTGCTGTGATAGGTCGCGTTGCCATTGGCATCCAGCGTCAGGTAACCGTAGGTGCCATTGATGTTCGAACCCAGGCCACCGATGGCCGAGGTCGAGGTGTCGCTGCCGGCACGCACGCCGATCACTGCGCCACTGGCCGCCGGGCCATCGGCGCCGCCGATGTCGTTATCCAGCACGTTGCCCGTGACTGTTGCGCCTTCCGCCACCGAGGTGTGATCCGGGTTGGCCTTGGGCAGGTCATCGACGATGTTGACGTTGAGCTGGTTGCTCGCGGTGCTGCCGTCGGTGTCTGTCGCCACCACGTTGAAGTTTTCGGTGATGCTGTTGGCACCGTTGGCGGTTGGATGGGTTTCGTTATCCACCAGGGTGTAGCTGTAGCTGACCACGCCGGTGACCGGGTCGAACCCGGTGATAGTCAGCGTGTTGCCCAATGCCGTGACAATCGACTGCGGGAACCCCGCCGCTACGCCGCCGGCCACCACATGAATGCCGCCGACATCGAGGGTTTGCAGGCCATCGAGCGCGGTCACGGTGAAGGTGCCGCTCTGGGTCAGTGCCGGGGTGTTCGGGCTGGTGCCGTCGCTGAGGTTTTTCTCGTAGACGGTCAACTCGCCACCGTACACATCGAGACCGTTGAGGGTCACCGGATCGTCGTTGTTGTGGATCTGCAGCACCAGGTTGGCAGTGCTGGTGTCGCCGTCGGAGTCGGTGATGGTGTAGGTGAAGGTTTCCGTACCGCTGCCATTGCCGTGCAGCGCTTTGAAATCGGCGTCGCTGGTGTTCAGGGTGTAGGTGTAGGTGCCGTTGGCGTTCAGCACCAAAGTGCCGTAAGTCCCGGCGAATGTGCCCGGGGTGATCGGGCCGGC